>JBKDUK010000292.1:0-20763 GCA_046339535.1 Planctomycetaceae bacterium
TTCAGCAGCTTGCCTGCAGGGACCCGTTCGCGCAGCAGTTCGTTCCACAGTTCGGGGCGGGGAGTCTGTTCGGCCAGCACCGCCAGCGCCTCGGTATACCAGTGGGGAATGTTGAACCGGGTCCCCTGGAGGGTGAGAATATGCACAAACTCGTGTTTGGCCACGCGGGCCCAGTTGTAGGGCCTCTCCGACGCCGTGGGAGACGAGAGCGCCACGATCATCCCGGTCGATGCCCCAATCGTCTGGATCCACGGCAAGCCGACCAGACGGGCACTGAACCAAGAATGGGCCGAGACCCCTTTGGCCTTGTGGAACAACTCGAACTGGGTCTTCTGGGCCGGGGCATGGCCGTACTGGGCCACCATCCCGGGATAAACCGATTCAAGGTAATCAGCGAGGTACCGGGCGAGAACCCGGTCAGCGACCGAGTCGTAGCGGATCAGGAAATGCTCGGTCTCGAGGGTCTCGTATCCTTCCAGCAGCTTGACCACCTTCCGCATGTTGCTGACCCGCACATGAAACGGGTCACTGTCGAAGGCCTGGTCGAGAATCTCCCGGGCCTCGGCCAGGTGACCGGTCCGCATCGCCAGCAGCCCCAGGGCCGATCGGGGCTCGGGCTGACGCTCAGAAAGCCGCAGCGCTTCGCGGTAGCATCTCTCCGCAAAGTCGAATTTGAACTTCGATTCGGCCTGCCGCCCCACCTCGGTGAGGAACCGGGCCGGGCGGGGATTGAACTCCGCCTCGTGGGCCAGCGCTCGCCCAAACCCGGACTGCGCCGCTTCGCCCAGCGCCTGGCGGTCCTGCAGACGGGCGAACAGCGTGTCGAGCTCGGCGTCGGTCGGGAACCCTTCGTCAAAGAGTGAGTTGGCGGCCCGGCGGGACCAGAGTCCCGTGGCGCGGGGATTGAGCTTCTCGACAGCGGCCAGCGTCTCTTTGCCTGCGATGGGATCGCCCCCTTCCCGCTGCAGGTCGCTCTTCACCAGCAGGGCGGGAACGCAGTTGGGATTGATTTCGAGGGCCCGCTCCACCATCTGGCGGGCTTCAGCCATGTCGCGGTCTTCCCAGGCGGCCTCGGCCAGCTTCGCATAGATCGATGAGGCCTGGGGATTGAGGGCGAGGGCTTTTTTGAGCTCGGGAAGTCCCTGGGCCTTGTTGTATTTCTCGAGGAGCAGACCCCCGGCCACCTCGTGCGCCTGCCAGGACCGGCGGTCGGCCTTGAGCGCATCGGGACAGAGGGTGTTGATGATCATGTTGAGATTCTGCGACTTGGGATTCCACAGGGCGAACAGTTCGACCCCGCGGGCGATCCCGATCAGAACCTCGGAAGTTTCCGGCTGAACACGGTTGTAATAGCCGATGAACCACCGCGATGCATCCAACGCCTCGTCCTCGCGCCCCGTCTCCTTCAGAAGTGAGACCTGCACGACGCGTGACTGCAGTTCGTCGGGATCGGCGGCCAGGGCCCGGGCCACCGTGGCCGCACTTTCTTCGTGTTTCCCCTGGCGGTATTGCAATTCCGCCAGTCGCCCCAACAGTTTCGGCGAATCGGGCTGCCGGTCGAGGGCGGCCTGCACGTGGGACAGAGCCCCTGACACGTCCCCCTGCTCTTCCAGGCAGTGGGACCACAGCCAGACCACCGCCGGCGAATGTTGCAGTTCGGGGGGCAGTTCGGCACACGCTTCGGCTCCCTCCGCGTACCGCCCTTTCAGCAGATGCTCGCGGATCTGGTCGAGGTGTCGGGAGCCTTCCTCCGCCGCAACCGGTTGAGCGGCAGCGGCGGGCCCCTCTTGTCCTCTGGTCCATCCGGCCAGCATCAGCAGCAAACCCACGGTCAGTCCCCCCACTGCCAGTTTCCAACAGCCCGAAGGAGTGGACTGGCTGGCGGATCGCCCGCAGCGGCAATGGAGACGAATCGGCTCCCTCACAGAACGCTCCTCGGTTGGGAATCAGCGGATGGAGATCGACTGACCGGGCGGAATGGGGCGCGGAGCAGATCAGGAAATGCCGTGCTGCGCCTTGTAGAGATTGAGGGTGAGATGCGTCTGCCCCTGGTGATGAGCCTCGTGCCAGACCAGAATCTGCAGTCCCTTCCCGATGGTAATATTGCGCTGCGCGAGAGCCGGGGGAACGGTTTCGAGATCGGCTGCCGACAGTCCCAGAATGGTGGCTCGCAGATGGTCGCGGGTCTCCGCGAGGATCCGCCGGATGTCAGCCGACGTTGGGATGATGTCGTCCGGAGTGCTGCCCCCCTTGTAACGGGGAACCAGATCACCGAAGGCGGGAGTGGTTCCCTTGAAGCGCTCGGTCGCGAACAGTTCTTCCGTAATCCCCACATGCAGCAGTTGCCAGGCAATATGGGCCCGACCAGGTCCCGGCCGCCACCCGAGAATCGCCTGCGGTTGGGGCAGCTTCTCGATCGCGTCGAGTGTGGCCAGGGTCCGGTCGCGGGCGAAATCCAACAGGGCGAGGGCCGATTGTTGCGGAGTGGTCATGAATCGAAGGCGCCAGAAGAGAATCCAGTGGGAGTTGCGGGGAACAAACCCTTTCGCAGCCAGATTCTAGTCACTTTCGAGTCCCCCACCAAACCGGAGCCGTTCACTCCGGTTGGCGGACTCCCCCTGACGGCAATGTCAGATGCCTGGCGGGCTGGCATGCGCCTCCGCCCCTGCGGCCCAAATCCAGCGCTCAGGTCCCCCTGTGTTGGACTGTGGCGGGCACCCTCAATACGGATCCAGCGCCCCAATCCGCTTCAGATAGCCCAGGCTGGTTTTGATCCGTTCGAGCATCTGGTGCGGTTCGAGAGAGAGGTCGGAATCGGTCTCAATCGCCAGCGACCAGGCACCGCGATAGCCGGCATCGCGCAGAATCTGGTACATCCGCACAAAGTTGATACAGCCGCTGCCGGTGCCTGGGGGGGGGAACTCGCGGCTGCCTGACACGCCGTCAAAATCGCGCCAACGGCAGTGCTTCACGAGGTGGCAGATTTTTGCCAGCGACACTTCGCTGTAGATCTCGTCGTTCAGGCTGTGCAGCAGTCCGGGATCGAAGCAAGCGCGGATCCGTAGATGTTCGACTTCCCGCAGCAGGTATTGCAGATACCGGTGGTTGCGGGTGAAGCCCCGGCTGAATTCGAGGGCCACCATGATTCCCTCTCCGTCGGCTGCCGCTCCCAACTGTCGCAGATGCGTCACCAGTCGGCGTTGTTCCTCCTCGCCTGGCGCATCGCCAACATCACAGGTCATCAGCGGGGATCCGAGGCGGGCCGCCAGTTGCATTTTCTTCACCGCAAGGGCCAGTTCCTCGGGGCGGTGCAGTGGACCGGTCGGACAGGGAACCGCGGCGATTGCCAGGCCCCGATCTGAGAGATCCCTGACCACCTCGGCCACGTCAGCCAGCGACGACTCGTCGGTCACCAGCGGGTCGTCCCCCGAGCGCGAGTGATAGCCCGCTGTACGGATCGGCACTTCCAGCCAGCCAATTCCCAACTGAGGTGCCAGCTCCAGCGCCCCCCGCGCTCCGCGCGAGCCGAAACAGCAGACATTCAGGGCAATTCGCAGCGGTTGACGAGGCATGCAGATGGACGCCAGACGGCAGGTGGGTGAATCGCGTGGAAGGTGCCGCTCGAAGTGGGCCAGGAGCGGTCCCCCTGCCCCACTTCGGAACGGAGATCGAACACCCGCTCAATCGACGATCTGCAGTTTCAGCTCGTCGGAGTTCCCCTTCAGTTCGGGGGCATACATGGCGCTCGCCCGGGTCGGCAGGGCGCTGAACCGGCCGGGAATCTCGGCCCGCATCCGGTACGAGACACTGTGCTTTCCGCGCGGCAGCGCCCGTACGAACAGGGCCACGCGATCGTCCCGCAACTCCATGTACGCTCCCAGTTCATTGCCGTTATAACCCGAACGCACCTCGACCGGCTCGAATCCCGCTGCTTTCGGGTCTTCAAACAGCAGGTACTCGTAGTCGTTCTTGCTGTCGATCTCGAGTTCGATCTCGACCAGGTCCCCGGACTTGAGCGTCACCAGGTTTTCCAGCTCGGTCCGGTCGTACTTCTCGACCTTCTGCAGGACTGCCTGACCCCGGGATCCGGCGACGGCCACCTGCTTGTCGGCCCTGGTCAGCTTGTAGTACTTCCGGTTCACCCGCACCTCGAGCCCCGCCTTCGCGATCTGGTCTTCCAGCGTGAAGTTGCTGACATAGGCGTTAAAGTAAACCGGCCCCCCCCCCTGCCGACGCAATTCGACCGTGTGATCGCCCGTTTCGACGGCATCGCCGAACAGTACGAACTTGTTGTCGAAGCTGAACAGGTTCTCGCGGGTCACCTGCACTTCCTTCGCCTTCTGCCCGTCGAGCCAGACTTCGATGGTCTGGTTCGGCTGGTCTTCGCCCGAGGCATTCCAATACTCGGCCAGGGCCTCGATGGCGTAGGCGGTGTCGCGGGTGCTGTTCCAGTACGTGGCGTGCCGACGATTGTTCAACAGGTACTTGACCAGTCCCGCCGTCCGGGGGGCCTGGGGGGCCGTGCGGGCCAGCAGCCTGAGGTACCAGGTGTTCGCCTCCACCTCACTGCCATGCCAATACCACCAGGCGGTCCCCTCGGGCAGCTTCAGGTAGGCGGTCTGGTTTTCGGGATCCTCCACCAGGAACTGCTCGATGTTGCGCTGCACCTCGGCCAGCATCTGGTCCTGCTGCTGCTGATGCAGGGCCAGGCCAAACACCGACTTGGCGTAGACCGACAACTGCACCTTGTCGCGGAACAAAAAGTCCCGCATCTCGGCATTCACCACGTCGGCGTCCGACAGCACCAGGTAGACCAGCGCGTCGAGGTCGTCGGCATGCTGCTTTTTGGGCTGTTTCGAATCCTTGTTCGCGAACTCCTTCAGCCACGTTACCTGTTCCTCCTGGTACCGCTTCAGCCAATTGACGCCCCTTTCGAGCACGTCGGGAACAAGAGCCACGTCATTCTGGCGGGCCACCTGCAACCCGTGGACGACCACCGCGGTCGTGTGGGGCCAGCTGTGTTCGCCAAAGCCGCTGAACCAGCCCCAGCCCCCATCCGACAACTGCATGGCGGTGAGGTCTTCGACCCCCTTTTCCACCATGCGGCGCACCTCGGCTTCATCGAACACCGGGTTGCGGTCGTGCCGTTTCCACTGCTTCGCCCGCTCCGCATCATCACCGGTTTCCTGGGCGTTCAGATTCGTCCGCTTTTGGGCGATCTCGGCCAGGTTGAGCTGCATCTTTTGCAGCAGCCGCTGGGTGATGACGGTGGGGACAAACCGGTTCAGGGTCTGTTCGGTGCAGCCATAAGGGTAGTCCACCAGGTACGGCAGCGCGTCGACCAGGGCCCCGGCCAGAGTGGGGGAATACCGCACTTCGAGACGGGTGTCTGAGATGCGGCGCTCGGCCGGCACGCGGAAGACCAGTTTGCCCGATGGTTCGTTCGGGCGGACGACTCCGCTGAACGACTCGGTCTTCAGCATCCCATGCACCTGCACCGGGAATTTCATTTCCATCGCGTCCGACTCTTCGTCGGTGAGGGCCGACATCCGGACGGTGGCGGTTCCTTCCTGCACCACCTTGACCCGCCAGTCGACCCGTTGTTCGCCGCCGGCGGGAATTTCGACCGTGCTGGTGAGGGGAGACAGCGATTCGAGAGTCCCCCCGGCCAGATCGAGCGTCACCTGGACCGACTTGGCCGATTTCAGTTCATTCCGCACATTGGCCGAGAGCACCACCTCGTCTTTTTCGACAAAGAATCGGGGGGCCTGCAGCCGGACGATGACATTCTTGCGGGTGGTCACTTCCGCCTCTCCCTGGCCCACGCGGGCTCCATGAGAGAGCCCCCAGACCTTCACCTTCCAGCCGGTGAGGTTCTCGGGCATCTGGAACTCGACCTCGGCCGTCCCGTCGGGGCGGGTGGTGACCGCGGCCGCCCAGAACGCCAGGTCGGCGAACTCCTTGCGGATCATCGGTTGGGCATTGCCTGCTTGGGCTCCTCCCGGGATTCCTCCCCCCGCGTCACCCAGGGCGGCTTTGGCCATGGGGGCCCCTTCCATCGCCACGGCATCCATTGGGGCGGCTGCGGTGGCTGCCACCGGGCCGTTGACCGGCATCATCCGCGCCGGTTCCGCGACGCGGCCTCCCCCGCCTCCAAAACCACCCAGCATGGCATTCTGGGCCATTTCGAGTTCCAACAGTCCCCCAAACACCCCCAGGGGTGACATCGGAATCTCTCCGGGCTTCACCAGGTTGGAGAAGAATCGCTGCAGAGTCGACTCGGTCTGCGGCACGTGGCTGCGGCGGAACTGCCAGAAAAATCCTTTGATCTCCGGAACATTTCCACCGCCCGAGATGTACTCCAGACTCTTGTCGTAGACCGACAGGACCGTCGAGCCCACAAACGGCTTCCCGGCCAGGTCGGTCAGTTTCACCTGCACCTTGGCCGGGGCACCGGGCAGGTAATCTTTCTGCGACGGAAGCACCTCAACGTTCAACACCCGCTTCTCGGGAGGGACAACCACCTCGCGCACGTCGGTATGCAGCCGCCCGTTGGCGATGGTGATCGCCTCGATGAAGAAATTCGGCATATCCTTCTGAACGACCGCCACCTCTTCGACCGTGCTCTTCCCCTGCAGCCGAATCAGCTTGGGCGGAAGATACATCCCGTTGGTCGGTCGCAAGAAGAGCAGTACGGCCCCCCCGGCGCGGTTCGTGTTGATCAGCAGTTGAACCTTCTCGCCCGGGGCGTACTCCCGCTTGTCTGTGATCAATTCCATGTCATTGAACCGGAACTCGCGGCCGTCGAACTTCTGTCCACGGATCACGAACACCGTGGCCCCCTCCTCCACGTGCCCCTGCGCGTCGGTCAAGCGGTACGACAGGCGGTATTGCCCTGCCTCCGAGGCGGCGATCTGCTGGCGGGCGTCTCCCTGGGCATCGGTCGCCAACTCCCACGTCCGGACTGCCTGTTCCACGGGCTGCTGCTTCGCGTCATAGCTCACGCGGAACAGCGTCAGGGTCCCCTGGCCGCTCACTGGCTTTTGATCGAGCGTGTGGGCGTGCACCGACGCCTCGATGGTGTCACCCACCTGGTAGTAACCGCGCGACAACCAGGTGAAGACTTCAAACGGCTTCCGGGCGACCAGCACGTCTCCGGTCCCGACAATTGTTCGCCGCGATTCATCGACCACCTCGGCCGTGATCGAGTACTTCTGGCTCTGGGCCCCGTGCAGTTCTTTGGCGGGGAGTGTGTCGATCTCGATCGGCAAGGTTCCGTCGGGGCCAATCTCGGCCTCGGCCTCCGCCACCACCTCGGGGGGAAGCATCCCCCGATTCCACCAAGTGGGCAACGGCCGGACGCAGCCCCAGTCTCCCCAGCCCGGATACCAGGCGTAGTCGGGAGTGAACCACCAGTAGCCCCGCCCGTAGAACCAGTCCCACGGGGCGGGGGGATGCCAGTGGGTGTCGGCTGGAGTCCGCAGCACTTTGTACTTCACCTTGGCGCGCGTCACCGGTGAGCCGAAGTAGTACTTCGCCTCGACCTTCGCCGTAATCTTGTCTCCCAGCCTCACCGGCTCGGAGGGGGCTTCGACCCGTACCTCAAATTCCGGCTTCTTGTATTCCTCCACCCGGAACGTCCCCCCGCCCAGGTGCTCGGGACCAAGGAAGACAAACAGCGAATAGGCCCCCAGTTTGGCGCCCGTGGGCAGTTCGTAGTCTCCCGCCAGGCCACCGAACTCATCGGCGGTGAGGCTGGCCTCGTAGACCTGTTCACCCTGCGGGTTATTGAGTTGTACGCGGAACGTCTGACCCGCGAACGCCGACGTATTGGGTTCGTCATATTTCGTCTGCTGCACCCAGAACTTGAACTTCACCCCCTGCCCCGGCCGATAGACCGGACGGTCGGTGATCAGCAGTGCCTTGCGGGCGTTGTACTCCGGATCGTAGTAGTTGCCGTACCAGACATTCGTGAATCCCAGGTAGGCCAACCGTCCCTGGGGGGTGGTGGCAATCACCAGCCATTGAAAATCCTGGGGGAGCGTTTTGGCGTCGAGCTGGATCTGCCCTTCGGCATTGGTGTAATAGGCCTTGTCCTGAATGATGACCTGGAACTGGTTCTGATTCGGGTTCACCGGCCGTTGGTTCCAGCCGAAAAACTCGACATTCGCCTTCTCGATCGGCTGTCCGGTCACCGCGTCGGCCACGTAGTACCAGCTCTTGCCGTCGAGCTGTTTCTTGGCGATGACGGTGTCGGCGAGCCACACGATCAGGCGGCTGACATTCCCGTCCTGCATGGTGGCCGTGACGAGATACGCCCCCGCCTTTTGCAGCGGCGTGGTGACCGTGACCTGGCCATCGACATGATTCGGCCGCGGATCGAGATCGAGCGACCAGTTCGCCACGCTGCGCCCCAGCAGCGACTCCTGGTTCTCAATCACCAGCCGGTAGCCAATGTCACCCACGTTGAGCTTCTGCCAGTCGAGCGGCGCCGGCCGGCTCTTGAGGTAGTCTTTCACCTGCTTCAGCAGGTCGGGCACCTTGATTTCCCGCGCCTCGAAGGCGACCTGGCGACCGTTGCGGAACCGATATTCGAGGGTCGCCCCCGCTCCCGCGGGTTGAACCCGCCCCCCCGCGAACTGCCCCCAGTTCTTGACGATCTGGTCCAGACGTTGTTGGCGGTTGCCATTCACCCCCGGGCCGAAGTCAGCCAGCGCCCGCCGCCATTCCGTCGCCGCGCGGGGATACTGCCTGCGGTTTTCGTACTCCTGACACAATTGATCACGGGCCGATTCCGTCCAGGGGTTTTTCACCTCCGGAGCCCGGTCTGCCACCTGTCGCAGCAGCTTCACGTAATTGAACTCGTCGGGAAGGGTGAACCGCCGAATTCCGGTGGCCAGCCGCGCGATCGTCTCGTCATCCGTCAGCGACGACAGCGCATACGGACCACTCTGATCTTTCTCGGTCGGCTCCGACTCGGGGGCATCTGCCGGGTCATTCATGGGAATGGGCATCGGACGCGTTCCCCCCGCCATCGTCTGCACACCAAACTGAGAGTGGCAGAAATTGGCGAAGAGCACCCCAATCTCATCCTGGCGCGAGGGATCAGTCGCCACCGCCTCCGCGAGCATCCACCGCCACCGCTCGCCATCCGTGGCGGCACTCTCCCAATCGGCGGGAATCTGGTGATAGACCGGCTGCCCTTCGGCATCCACCGGAGCCCCCTTGGCCCCGCCGCCACCTCCTCCGAAACGATGAAAAAAGAAGCCTTCTTCCAGATCGGGCAGGGTCGCCAGGTCGGTCTTGGTCTGCAATTTCCAGGCCCCCTCTCCCGCCTGGTCCTGCAGCAGCGCGTTGGCAAAAGTCAGATAAAATCCCGCCGCCGCCGGACGATCATCCGCCTGCTTCACCAGGGGGAGCGCCTGCTGCAGCAACTGCAGCGCACGCCCCCGGTCGCGGGCGGCGGCGTTCATCATCTTTCCACCACCACGGTGACCACCCCGCTCGAATTTCCCCGCAATCAGGAATCCCATGTGGTCGATCTGGTTGAGATACGCCTCGGCCACCGCTTGCAGGGCTCGCCAGTCGTTCCCGCGGGAACTGACCACCTCCTCCAGAAACGCATCGATTTCATTCGTGGCCCCCAGGTTGGTCGACGCCTGCAGGGCCGCCTGCACATCCCCCGCAACCTCGGCTGAGCCTCCCTGTGGGTTGACTGCCAGCTTCCGGAACAGCTCCCACGCCTCTTTGAAATTCCCCTGTTGCAGCAACCGCTGCCCTTGGGCACGCGCTTCGGCAGGACTGGGTTCGGCGGAAGGGGAGAAACGGGGCATGCCGACAACCATTCCAAGGAACAGGAGACACACCACAAACAGTGTGGTGAATCGTTGATGAGTGCGGGCCATGACAGCCTTTTTCTGAAGGTGGCGGGCGACGAGTGGTGGTGGCGGGCGGCTGCCAAAAACGTGCCGCATTCTAGGCGTCACCGAAGACTGCCGCATTCGACGTGGCAACCATGGAAGTGGTTCCCCAAATCGAATGCGGGATCCATCTATTCCATCCGATGTTACCAATTGAACAGCTGCCGGGACAGCATTGGCAATCCGCGGCCGTCACCCTGTCATGTGGCGGAATGACTGTTCCGTCCCGAGGAAAGCGATGCAGAGAGCATCCCACAGTTCAAACAATCGCGGGGTCGAACACCATTCCGGATGTCGGCTGGGCGGAACCGTGTCTCACCCCGGGCGAGGTTGGAGGTGCCGCGAGTTCGCCCCCTCTCAACCCCTCAGGCCAAAATCTCCTGCACCACGCGCGCCGGGCGGCCATCGGTCAGCCGTTGCGCCCGGCCGCTGCTGTGGTAGACCAGCTGGCTGTGATCCAGCCCCAGCTGATGCAGCACCGTCGCCTGGAAATCGTTCGGGGTCATGATGTTCACCGCGGCGCGATGCCCCACCTCATCGGTCTCGCCATAGGTGATCCCCGGCTTGAACCCACCCCCCGCCATCCAGATCGAGAACCCCTGGCCGTTGTGGTCGCGCCCGACCGAGTCGTTCAGCTCCCCTTCGCACACCGGCAGCCGGCCAATCTCGCCCCCCCAGTGCACGATGGTGCTGTCCAGCAGGCCGCGCTGCTTGAGATCTTTGACCAACGCGGCCGAGGGTTGGTCGGTCCTTTGGCAGATCGCCGGGAGCCCCTTGTGGATTCCCTGGTGGTTGTCCCAGGGCTGGCTCGCGAGAAACAACTGCACGAACCGCACACCCCGTTCCACCAGACGACGGGCGATGAGGCAGCGTTCGCCGTAAGAGCGGGTCTCCTCCCGGTCGAGTCCATAGAGCCGGTGGATGTGCTCGGGCTCCTGCGAAATGTCGAGTGCTTCCTTCGCGGCCGTCTGCATCGCCGCCGCCAGTTCATAGCTGGCGATCCGGGCCTCCAGTTCGGCCTCTCCCGGGTGCCGTTGGGCGTGCCGTCGGTTCAAGCCGTTGAGGAATGCCAGATTTTGCTGCTGGATGGCCCCTTTCATCCGCTGCGGCGGATCGAGATTGAAGATCCGCGGTTCCTGCGGCCGCAGGACCGTCCCCTGATACGTCGGCGGCATGAAGCCGCTTGACCAGTTCCAGGTGCCGTCGACAGGGTGTCCCCCCGGATCCGCCAGCACCATGTAGGCGGGCAGATTCTGCGACTCGTTCCCCAGGGCGTACGTGATCCAGCTTCCCAACGTCGGCCGGCCGGTGATGCCTGCGATTCCCCCATGGAAATACCGGATCGATACCTCGTGACCATTGTGGCCGGTGTGCATCGACCGCAGCACGGCGATGTCGTCGACAATTCCCGCGATGTGCGGCAAGAGCTCCGAGACCGCCGTCCCACAATCACCATGCTGGGCAAACGAGAATGGCGTTCCAAACAGCTTCTTGCTGGCCCGGTTGACCGCGCTGAAGTGCACATCACCCCCGTACTCGGTCCCGCTCAGGCGGCTCAGCTCGGGCTTGGGATCGAGCAGGTCGACGTGCGATGGTCCCCCGTGCATGAACAGCGAGATCATCGCGTTCGCCCGCGGAGGATGATGCGGTTGACGCGCTTTCAGGTCGGGCGGCAGGTTCTCGCCCGGCTTGGTACTGGTCTCGGCCAGCAGCCCCTGCTCGGCCAACAGGCTCGCCAGGGCGAAACTGCCAATCCCGAAGGCGTTCGTCGCCAGGAATGCCCGACGGCAGGAGGGGACGCTGCTCGCGGCGTGGGGGACATTCATCAGGGAGAGCCTTGCCGCAAGAAATCTTCAACGGAATGGAGAAATGACAAAGGGACTCCCGGGAGATCACTGATCGACGGGGAGTCCCTTTGTGTTTCGGCGTGAAAGTTGACGCACCGGCCAAGCATAAGCGGCGCGGCCTGCTGCATCTGTCAGGCCAGAATCTCCGAGACGACCCGCGCCGGGCGGCCATCGGTGATCCTTTGAGCCCGACCACTGCTGTGGTAGACCAGCTTGGAGTGATCGAGCCCCAGTTGGTGCAGAATGGTCGCCTGGAAGTCGTTCGGGGTGATCACATTGACCGCCGCGCGATGTCCGACCTCATCGGTCTCGCCAAAGGCGATGCCGGGCTTGAAGCCGCCCCCTGCCAGCCAGATCGAGAAGCCCTGGCCGTTGTGGTCACGTCCGGCCGCTTCATTCAGCTCTCCTTCGCACACGGGCAACCGGCCAATTTCGCCCCCCCAGTGCACGATGGTGCTGTCGAGCAGCCCGCGCTGCTTGAGGTCCTTCACCAGGGCCGCGGCGGGCTGATCGGTCCGCCGGCAGATGTCGGGCAAGCCCTTCCGCAGCGACTGATGATTGTCCCACGGCTGTCCGCCGAGGAACAACTGCACGAACCGCACACCCCGTTCCACCAGCCGGCGGGCAATCAGGCAGCGTTCGCCGTACGATCGCGTCTCATCCCGGTCGAGACCATACATCTTGTGGATGTGCTCGGGCTCCTGCGAGATATCGAGCGCTTCTTTCGCGGCAACCTGCATCGCGGCCGCCAGTTCATAACTGGCGATGCGAGCCTCCAGCTCGGCTTCCCCCGGATGCAACTGGGCGTGCCGGCGGTTGAGTCCGTTCAGAAACGCCAGGTTCTGCTGCTGGATCGTCCCCTTCATTCGCTGCGGCGGATCGAGATTGAAAATCCTCGGTTCCTGGGGCCGCAGCACCGTCCCCTGATAGGTCGGCGGCATGAACCCGCTCGACCAGTTCCAGGTGCCATCAACAGGGTGTCCCCCCGGATCCGCCAGCACCATGTAGGCGGGCAGATTCTGCGACTCGTTCCCGAGGGCGTAGGTGATCCAGCTTCCCATGGTCGGCCGGCCGGTCACCCCGGCAATCCCCCCGTGGAAGTAGAGGATCGACACCTCGTGGCCGTTGTGGCCCGTGTGCATCGACCGCAGCACGGCGATGTCGTCGACAATTCCCGCAATGTTCGGCAGCAATTCCGAGACCGCCGTTCCGCAATCGCCGTGTTGGGCGAAGGTGTACGGTGTTCCAAACAGCTTCTTGCTGGCCCGATTCACAAAGCTGAAGTGCACATCGCCGCCGTATTCGGTGCCGCTCAGCCGGCTCAGTTCGGGCTTGGGATCGAGCAGGTCAACGTGCGAGGGGCCGCCATGCATGAACAGCGAGATCATCGCGTTCGCCCGGGCCGTGTGGTGCGGCTGCCGGGGTTTGAGATCCTGCGGCAGATTCTCGCCCGGCTTCGAGGTGGTTTCGGCCCGCAGCAGGCCCTGTTCCGACAACAGGGTTGCCAGGGCGAAACTGCCAATCCCGAAGGCATTCGTCGCCAGAAACTCCCGACGGGTCGAAGGGAGGCCGCACGAGCCGGTCTGGCAGGCTGGTTCAGTCGACATGCAGAAACTCGTTGGAACTGAGCAATTGTTGACAGAGACTGGTCATGGCCGACAATTCATGGTCGGCCTTTTCCCCCACCGTTCGCAGGTGATCAAGCTGCCGGGCGACAAACTCGCACGCCAACTCGAGCTCCTCGGCCGAGATCGGCCGCTGGTACGCCACCTGCCACGCGAAGGCGATCTGCTGAGCGATGCTCACCGTCGCCGGGCCATGAAAATCACTCGCGGAATCCCAGGTGCCGACCGGCTGACCATTCGCTGCGGTCAGCTTCACCGAGATCCCCCAGTTGTTGGAATCACTTTCGACCGTCTCGCGGCAATCGACCACGAAATCGAGCGTATCTCCCGCCTCGACGGCCAACTGGGCCACCGGCGTCTCGACTTCGCCCCCCTTGGCGGTCCACTCACCGGCAACACCGGTTCGCGAAGAGACCACCCGGGCCCGCACCCCGTCGCCATTTTGAGAACCATGCCCCAGCTTGCCGGCCAGGGTGACCGTGCCAGTGGCCGGGGCCACCCAGCGCCGAATCGACGCATGCTGGGCATCACCCGGATGCCCCCCCTGGCCGTGCACCAACACCCAGCCTAGAGCCGCGTCAGGCAGAGTCGCTCCCCCCTGCCAGGCACTTCCATTGAAGTGCGGCAGCGGGCTGAAGCTGGCCAGTTTCCCCGTGGCGGCATCGACCGCGCCGTAACCGTACTGCCAGGCATCGGTGTGTCGGGGGTACCGTGAGGCGCAGGCTGCGGTCAGGTCCCGGGCAAACTCGGCCGGGGTCTCCTTGCGGATCCGCTGGGCGAAATGCTCGGCCTCTTTGAGGACCGAGTCATTGTTCATCAGCATCAGCGACTGCAGAGCCCCGGTGCTCGACATCCGGCGTTCGCAGTTGACCGTCATCACCGGGGCGTCGAAGGTCGTCAGGAACGACACCGGCTTGGTCCGGCGGACCTGCAGATACAGGCTGCGGCGGGCGACATTGTCTTTGGTCTGCACCTGTCCCGCGAAGTTTTCCTCCACGGGAATTGAAGGACCGAACGGCGTCTGGTCGAGCCGACCCGAAGCGGCCAGCATGCGATCCCGCAGCGCTTCGGCCTCGAGCCGCCGCAGCGGGAACTTCCAGTAGAGACTGTTGAGCGTATCGACCTGGGCCGGCTCAACTCCCCCCGCGGGCGTGGCGGGCGCCATGGCCGACTGCCGATAGACCTGCGAGGTCATGATCAGCCGATGCAGTGCCTTGAGACTCCAGCCACGATTGGCGAATTCGACCGCCAGCCAATCGAGCAGTTCGGGATGGGTGGGGCGGGTGCCGAGTTGGCCAAATTCGGCCGGGGTCTCGACAATTCCTCTTCCAAAGTGGTGCATCCAGATGCGGTTGACCAACACCCGGCCCAACAGGGGATGGTCCCCCTTCGTCAGGTGCTTCGCCCAGGCCAGCCGTCGGCCTGTGGTGGGCAGCTCGGGATTCTTGGCGGGAATCTCCAGCCTCTGTCCCTCGGCCGCGGCGATCGTCAGGTCACCCGGAGTGATCACCTGCCGCTTGTCGCGGTAATCGCCCCGGTAGAAAAGCTTGGTTTCCGGGATGGTCCCGGGAACTTCGTTGGTGACACTGACAAAGTCTTCCACCGGCTTCTCGGCCCGCTTGGCGTTGATCTTCTCTTGATCTTTCTTGAGATCATCGGCAGCGGCCTGGTTGTACTGGTACAACACCCCCGGATTGATGTTCGCGTTGGGGTTCGAATCGAGCAGTTTTTTCTGCGCGTCGTTCCGCTTGTCGGCGGGGGTGGTGTACGCGTCCCGCAGCGGTCCCCGCAGATCCTCGGGGAACTTCTCGAGGTTTTTCTCGAACGCCTCCATCACCAGTTTCTGCTGTTTCTCGTTGTAGGCGGTCTGCAGCACCTGAGCCTCGGCATCCACCGTCGCCGCCTTCGCCCGGTCGGCATCGGTGTAGAGCGAAACCAGCCGCTGGCCCGGGCGGCGCCAATGGGCCGGGTCGAGCGCCGGTTCGAAGATCGCCCGCAGCCGGAAGTAGTCGGCCTGCGAGATCGGGTCGTACTTGTGGTCGTGGCATTGGGCACAGCCGACCGAGAGCCCCAGCAGCGAGGTCGAGACAATCTTCAGCATGTCTCCCACCACCAGGTTCGTGGCCTCTTCCGAGTCTCCCCCCGTGGCGGTCTGGTCGACCCCCATCCGCAGAAAGCCCGTGGCGACCAGCTTCTCGATCTGCTCGGGAGCCAGATTGTTCCAGGGCTGGGGGACCAGTTCGTCTCCGGCCAGTTGCTCGGTCACAAACTGGTCAAATGGTTTGTCGGCATTGAACGCCCGAATCACGTAGTCGCGGTACTTGTAGGCGTACGCGCGGGGGGTGTCGTCGTTGCCGTTCCCTTCTGAATCGGCATAGCCGGCAATGTCCAGCCAGTGCCGGCCCCACCGCTCACCGTAGGCGGGCGACTTGAGGTAGCGGTCGACCATTTTCTCGTAGGCGTCGGCACTGGCGTCGGCCAGATACTCGTCGAGCTCGGCCTGGGTGGGGGGCAGACCAGTGAGGTCGAAGGCCACCCGCCGCAACAGGGTCAACCGGTCCGCTTCCGGAGCCAGACGCAGCCCTTTGTCCCGCAACTTGGCGACCACAAACTGGTCGATCGGGGTCCGCACCAGGTCGGCCTGGGGCTGGGCCGCCTGTTCGGCGGGGCTGGCGACCGTGCCGGGGACTTGCGGCGCGTCGGGCCGTTTCAGCGGCTGGAAGAACCAATAGGCCCGGTCTTCGGGGGTGATGGGGAGCCCGGGGGGGAGCGTTTCGGGCTCTTCCCGACCGACTGGGGCCCCAGCCGCCACCCAGGCTTCGATCACCGCCAGCTTTTCGGGGGGGACCTTCTTTTCGGAGGGGGGCATATCGCCCGACTTGACCCGTTCGACCAGCAGGCTGCCGGCGAGGTCACCGGGGACCAGTGCCGGTCCCGAATCGCCTCCCTTGAGGGCAAACCGCCGCAACCGCAGGTCGAGCCCCCCCTTCAGCTTTTCCTCGGCCCCATGGCAGTCGAGGCAGTAGGTCTTGAGGATGGGGCGCACATCCCGCTCAAAGACCGGGGGTTCTGCCCCGCGGGATGAGCCGATGGCCCCGAATGTCACCATGGAGATGGTGAGGAAGCCACAGACATGGGGCCAGACGCAAATGCTCCGGTGCGGAGCAAGCAGGCGGGAACTCATGGCGGGATCGCTGAGGGCGGGGGAATCACTGCTCCGGCGGTCCCACGACGCTGACCGCAGGATACATGCTTCATCTTTGATGGTAACCGGATGTCGGGTGCCGGGCAACCGCGAATGGTCCGCCGAAGGCGGGTGGTGAGTGGCGGATGGCGGGTGGCGGGTGGGTCCAGGCCCCCGGTCCGATGGGCGTCGATCCAAGCACACCGTCCGCCAGGGACGAGAGACAGGGTGACGGGAGCGCGGACCTCTGTGTCCGCCCGCTGGCCACTCGTCGGAAGCCCCCCGCCCCTATGGGCAGAGAACAACCCTGGATCGCCCCAGCCCCCGTCCGATGGGCGTCGATCCAAGCACACCGTCCGCCAGGGACGAGATACAGGGTGACGGGAGCGCGGACCTCTGTGTCCGCCCACTGGCCACTCGTCGGAAGCCCCCCGCCCCTATGTCAGAGAACAACCCGGGATCGGCCCAGCCCCGTTTCCACTGGCCATCCCTCCAAGCACACCGTCCACCAGGGCCCAAATCCTGGATGGCGGGAGCGCGGACCTCTGTGTCCGCCCACTGGGCATTCTTCGGAAGCCCCCCGCTCCAATGGGCAGAGAACAACCCTGGATCCACCCAGCCCCCCTTTCCATCCCAACCATTTCTTGACCTTGCAGGGACATTCTGACAGGTCGGAAAGAATTCCCCATGGGGGAACGAATTTGGTGGGTGTCGGTGAGCAATCGGTTTCGCGATGTCTCTGGGATGGGTGCAGAGGGGATCTTCGGACCACGTGGTTTGGCTGCCCTTTGCGACGGGTGTCTTCCGACCATCGCACAACGGAGCGGACACGGAGGTCCGCGCTCCCGCGACGCTGGCTCTGGGCCCTGGCGGCGGGGTGACTTGGATGGGCGCGGATTGGGGTTTTCGGCCTGTGCGATTTGACTGCCCATTGGGTTGGGGGTCTTCCGGCCATGGCACAGCGGAGCGGACACAGAGGTCCGCCCCCCCGCGACGCTGGTTTTGGGCCGCCGCCAACCCTGGATCAAAACCCCTCTCGGCCTCCGGCCGCCCCTCAATTTCTGGTGGAATGCCTTGTCTACGGCAGTTATCCTTCTGTGACGGCGATTGCAGGGTCATCACGGCCACGTTTCCAAGGTGAATCCCATGGATGTTTGGCGCGGATTGCGGATGGGGCTGTGCTGCGGCGTCGCCGCCTTGATCGCGACCCAGGCCCTTGTTGTGCTGCTGGCTCTCGGAAGCTGGTGGAGCGAAGGCACAGGGGCGTTCCTTGACGAGTGGCGATATCGTTTCGACATCGGCTTGGAGGGTACCTGCATCAATTCGGTGATTCTCTTTTTGGCAGGATTGGTCACCTACGCTCCCAAACGTCCGTCACGCTTCCTCAGCAATCTCGCCATCATCGTCTTCACCTGGTTGCCACTGACCATTGTTCTCGCCGATCTGCAGTTGTTCCATTCCTGTTCGAAGCTGTGCGACCACCCATGTTTGCTTCGGCTGTTCTTGTTTCTGCTGTCGGCCATCACCGTTTCCCTGGTGCTGTGGCTTTGCCGTTGGACACTCTCTTTCCGGTCCCCTCCCCCGGATGAACTCTCCCTGGAAACAGGCCCGGCTCCCTCTGTGAAAAACGGGACTTCATCGGGATGACACGGGCCGCTGTCGCGGCGCGACACCAGGTGATGCCAGCCAAACTCGATTCCCACCACCCGCGGACCAAGCCCCACCGCCGTCGATTGCAGCCACTGGCTGGCCAACTTCCCCCCCCCACCATCTCTCGCGAATGCGCGAACCGCCCCGCCATGCCCGACTACCACCTCTTCCTCTCCTACTGCCGGGAAGACAACAAGCAGCCCGTGAACGAGACGGGTGAGGGGTGGGTCACTGCCTTTGAACGCGAGATCAAAGAACGGCACCGCCGTTATTCCGGCCGCGAGCTGCAGATCTTTTTCGACCAAAAGGCGATCGACACCGCCCGCGACTGGCGCCGGGAGTTGGGGGCGGGGCTGCGCTCGTCGCGGCTGTTTCTTGCGTTCCTCACCCCCAACTACCTCACCAGCCCGAACTGTCTCTGGGAATGGGACGAATACCTCCGCCGCGAGCACAGCGCCGCCCGGGGCGACGACGGGTTGACCCCGATCTATTTCGTCACCCCTGCCGACCTGCGCCCCCAGCAGGATCAGGCGATCGCCGAGTGGCTGCAGGGTGTGGCGAAGAGATACCCCTGGTTCTCCCCTGCCTCTCGGCGGCTGGACGAGACCGGCGAGCACCGCGCCCGCTCGTTCCTCACCGACCTGCACCGGCGGAACAAGACCCCGCTGTGCGAGCTGCAGCCGTGGATCGAGCAGGGGCCGCAGATGCTGCGCGAACTCGATGCCGCCGCCCGGTCGCTCGACGCGAAGAACGCCCCGCGCGATCCCGCCGCCGATCTCCGCACCCTGGCCCAGCGGCTCGATGGCCTCGACCGCCACATCGCCCGCCGGCTCGACCGCATCGCCCTGGCCGACCTGGCCCCCGGCAATCTGTCCCGCAGCCACGAGCACTTCGTCGGCCGCCACAGGGAACTGCGCGAACTGCACGACATCATGGTTCAGGGGGGGCCGCAGAGTGGCGGCCACGGGACGGGGGGGCTCGGGATGATCGCCGCCACCTTCAGCCCCGGCGGTCTGGGCAAAACCGCGCGCGCCCGGCAATACGGCCACGCCTACGCCGAGTTCTTCGCGGCGGGGGGGGTCTGGGAGATTCCCTGCGAGGGGGTGTCGCAGATGGGGGCCGCCCTGCTGCGGCTGGCGGATGACCGGAAGTTCCAGCGTCTGGGGGACGACCTGGGTCAACCGCTGCAGCTCACTGAGGACGAACGCAAAGACTTCCCCAGCGCCGCCGCGGCTGTGTTCACTCACCTGCACGACGTCACGCAGAGCCGCGTCGCCGTACTGCACGAGAATCTGCTTCGCCAACACGACCTGCACTCCCCGGCCCACGACCTGCCCGAGATCGAGCAGCCCCGCGCCCTGCTGATCCTCGACAATGTGGACCGGCCGGAACTGCTCTCGGCGAGGGAAATCTCCCGGCTGCCCGCCGGGAATTGGCTGGAGATCATCGTCACGACCCGGCTGAACCCGAGTGCCTTCGGCTGTGGCGACCGGACGTTGGCGTACCTGGAGATCGGCACGCTGCCGCCGGCCGATGCCCTGCAACTGCTGGCCGACTTCCAGCCCGCCCACCGGTTTGCCAGTGCCGACGAGGAGGCGGCGGCTCGCGAGATCGTCGCCGCACTGGGGGGCTGGACGCTGGCGGTCGAACTGGTCGCCGCCTACGTTGGAGACTTGGCGAAAAAGCACGAACCGAACCCGTTCCGGCGGTTTCTGAACGAGATGCAGACGCACGGCCTGGCCTGGGTCGACAATCTCGCGGACAAAGACGCCGTCGACGACCAGTTGCGGCACAGCCGCGATGCCGACGCGCAGCGGCGGAAACGCGAGAATCGCATTGGGACGCTGGTGCGATGGTCGGTGGAGCGTCTCAGCCCGGCTGCGCGAACCGCGCTGGAGTTCGCCAGCCTGCTGATGCCCGACGAAATCCCGCTCGAGTGGCTACGCGTTCTGACGACGCAGCGGCACCCCACGGTGGCCGACGAAACGACGTTCGACAATCCCGACGCTTGGCCCCGGCTGTGGGCCGAGCTGCGCGGGCTGCGTCTGCTGCACCCCGCCGGCGAGGTGCAGTACGATGATCGGGGGCTCGAGCAGATCCCCGTCGTCGCCCGCATCCATAGGCTCGTGGCGGAACATGTTGCGCATGCGGGGCTGCCCGAGCATGTTGGGGAAGTGGAGCAGCTTGTCGTCGCCCTCGCGACGGAACTTGAGCACAACTTCGGGCGGGTCGATGCCACCACCGATGCGTTCCTGCGTGCCCGGCAGCCCTGGCTGCGAGACCAGCTCGACTTCCTGATCACCGCCCGCGAATCCACCCGGTTGCTGCACGCCGCCGCTCAGGTCGCGGCAGACTTCGAGGCACAGCATGGATCGCTGGTGCGCGCACTGGACCTCACCAGTCGCATCCTCGCCGCCCAGGAAAAACTCCACGCCGCCGCACTCGACGCCCCCGACCTCGCGCGGGACGTGTCGGTCAGCCTGGAGAAACTGGCAGGCTTGCTGGCCCGCCGGGGCCAGCCGGGGGACGCGGAGCAG
>JBKDUK010000293.1:0-34668 GCA_046339535.1 Planctomycetaceae bacterium
CGGGGCTCGAGTCGGCCGACCGGGTGATCGTCAGCAATCTGCAGCGGATTCGTCCCCAGGACGAAGTGGTGGTGCGCGGTCCCGCCGAACCCGCCACCCCCGCCGTCACGCAGACCGGATCCTCCTCCTCCCCCCAACCGCCACCCCACCGCTGAAGTCCCGCGGAAACTTCCGCCGGTCCCCCGGGTGGCAAGGTCCCATCCATACCAGCTCCTCCGCTCACTCCCGCCTCCCACCCGCCGCGCCCCGCGGACTGTTTCCTTTCCACCGCTGAAGATCCCCCGCCGTGTTGTCCCGCTTCTTTATCGATCGCCCCATCTTCGCCGCGGTGCTGTCGATTCTGATCACCCTCGCGGGAGGGTTGGCGGCACGGAATCTCGCGGTGGCTCCTTATCCCACCATCGCTCCGCCCACAATCCAGGTCGACTGCAACTACCCTGGGGCCAGCGCCCAGGTGGTGGCCCAGACCGTGGCCGCTCCGATCGAGCAGCAGGTGACCGGCGTTGAAGACATGCTCTACATGTCTTCGCAAAGCACCAATGACGGGTCGTACTCGCTGACCGTCACCTTCAAGCCCGGGGTGAATCTCAACCTGGCCCAGGTGCTGGTGCAAAACCGGGTGGCTCTGGCGCAGCCATCGCTTCCCGATGTGGTACGGCAGATTGGGGTAACCACCAAAAAACGCTCTCCCGACATTCTGCTGACGGTCAGCCTCAACTCGCCCGATGGACGGTATGACCAACTGCACCTCAGCAATTACGCCCTGCTGCGGATCCGCGATGAACTCGCCCGGCTGCCGGGGATCGCCGAGGTGCTGGTTTTCGGCCAGCGTGACTACAGCCTGCGGGTCTGGATCGATCCCGACCGCCTGGCGGTGCGGAATCTGACGGTCAGCGATGTGATCGGGGCGATCCGCGAACAGAATATGCAGATCTCGCTCGGGCAGGTGGGGCAGCCCCCCACCGGGGGGGGAGGCCTGGTGCAGATTCCCCTCACCACGCGCGGCCGGTTGATCGAGCCCGAGGAGTTTGGCGAGATCATCGTGCGGGTGGGGCCAAAGGGGCAGAAAATCCGCATCCGCGATCTGGGACGGGTCGAGTTGGGGGCCCGCGCGCAAGACATCGCCAACCGCTTCGATCGCAAGCCGACGGTGGGGCTGGCGATCTTCCAGCTCCCCAACGCCAACGCCCTGGAAACCGCCGACCTCATCCAGCAGAAAATGCGCGATGTGTCGCGCGATTTTCCCGATGGCATCGTGTACGAGATCGGGTACGACACCACCCCCTTCATCCGCGAGTCGATCTTCGAGGTGTTCCACGCGCTGCGTGATGCGGTGGTGCTGGTGGCCCTGGTGGTGCTGGTGTTCCTCAAGGGGTGGCGGGCGGCCGTCATTCCCCTGCTGGCCATTCCGGTGGCCATTGTGGGGACCGGCTCGGCCCTCGCCCTGGCCGGGTTCAGCATCAACAACCTCACCCTGTTCGGGCTGGTGCTGGCGATTGGCATCGTGGTCGACGATGCCATCGTGGTGGTCGAGGCGGTTGAACACCACATGGAGCGGGGCCTGGCTCCCAAGGCGGCCGCCATCCAGGCGATGGAAGAGGTCTCGGGCCCCGTCATTGCCGTGGGGCTGGTCCTTTCGGCGGTGTTCGTTCCCTGTGCGTTCGTGTCGGGAATCGTGGGGCAGTTCTTCCGGCAGTTCGCCCTGACGATCTCGGTCTCGACCCTGCTGTCGACGATCAATTCCCTCACCCTCAGTCCGGCCCTCGCGGCCCTGTTGCTGCGTCCTCCCGGCGCGCAGCGCGATCCGCTGACCCGGCTGCTGGATTTTTCGCTGGGTTGGCTGTTCTGGCTGTTCGATCGCGGGTTTCGCCTCTCGACCAACCTGTATCTGGCCGGGGTGGGGAAGCTGCTGCGGGTTCCCGTGCTGGTGCTGCTGGTGTACGGCGGGCTGCTGGTGCTGACGCAGTGGGAATTCCGCCGTCTGCCTACCGGGTTCATCCCAACCCAGGACAAGGGGTACCTCGTGGCCAGCGTGCAGTTGCCCGACTCGACCGCCGCCGTCCGCACCCGCGCCATCATGAGCCGCATCGAGCAGATCGTGCTGTCGACCCCGGGAGTCAGAAGCGTCAATGCCGTCGCGGGGAACTCGTTTCTGCTGAGTGCCTACGGTTCGAACTTCGGGTCGATGTTCATCATTCTCGAGGGGTTCCGCGAGCGGACCGAGCGCAACCAGACCTCCGACAGCATCATGACCAGCCTGCGCAGCCAGATCGCGGCGGAGATTCCCGAAGCGGTGGTCAATGTCTTCCCCCCGCCGGCGGTTTCGGGGCTGGGGCGCGCGGGGGGCTTCAAGCTGATGGTCGAACAGCGGGGCGAGCTCGACCTGCCCGGACTGCAGCGGCAGACCGACGAGCTCATCCGGCTGGGGAACCAGCAGCCCGAGGTGACGGGACTGTTCACGGTCTACAAGTCGAACTCGCCGCAACTCTACGCCGACGTCGACCGCGAGAAATGCCTCAAGCACGGGGTGGCGCTGGCCGACGTGTTCGCCACGCTGCAGGCCTGTCTTGGCTCGCGCTATGTGAATGATTTCAACCGGTTCGGACGCACCTGGCAGGTGATCGTGCAGGCCGACTCGACCTTCCGCGACGACCTCGCCGACGTGCACCGGCTCAAGGTGCGCAACCACGAAGGGCGGATGGTTCCCCTGGGTTCGGTCGCCAACTTCGAGCTGCGCAGCGGTCCCCTGGTGTTGACCCGCTACAACATGTATCCCGCCGCCGCCATCCAGGGAAACGTGACGTCTGGATACAGCACCGGGCAGGCGATCGCCATGCTCGAACGGCTGGCCGAGGCCGAGCTGCCCGCCTCGATGACGGGAGAATGGACCGAGATCACCTATCTCGAACGCATCTCGCGCAACACCGGGATGTTTGTGTTCTGGCTCTCGGTGGGGTTTGTGTTCCTGGTGCTGGCCGCGCTGTATGAAAGCTGGTCGCTGCCGCTGGCGGTGATTCTGGTGGTCCCCATGTGCGTGCTCTGCTCGCTGCTGGGGGTCGACTGGGCGAAGATGGATGTGAACATCTTCACGCAGATCGGGTTCGTCGTGCTGATTGGCCTGGCATGCAAGAATGCGATTCTGATTGTGGAATTCGCCAAGCTGCGGCGCGAGGCGGGGGCCGACCGCCGGACCGCCACGCTGCATGCCTGCGAGTTGCGGCTGCGCCCCATTCTGATGACTTCGTTCGCCTTCATTCTGGGAGTGGTGCCGCTGGTGGTGGCCCGCGGGGCGGGGGCCGAGATGCGGCGCACATTGGGGACGGCGGTCTTCAGCGGGATGCTGGGAGTGACCCTGTTTGGCATCTTCCTGACGCCGGTGTTCTTCTATGTGATCGACCACCTGGCCGAGTGGCCTGTCTTGCGCGACCGCTGGCCGGGCCGCTGGGGCCGGCAACTGCTCGACGTGCTGCGGCTCGGGTTTCTCTGGCGGCCGCTGGTTCGCGGTCTGTGGAAGGGGGCCGCGACGATTCGACCCACCCCCGGCCGCCGTGCGCACGAGCTGCGCTCCGAGGTACTGACCGAACTCCCCGCGTCGGCCGTGTCTCCCGCCGTGATCCCCCTCACGACTCCCCCCGATCTTGGTCCCGGCGCACTGGGAACCAGTTCTTCCTGATCTGACCCGATGTTCTTCCGCTTCTTCATCGACCGCCCCATCTTCGCTTCAGTGCTGTCCATCATCATTACGGTGGCCGGCGCAGTGGCGCTGTTCGTGCTGCCGGTGACGCAGTATCCCGAGATCACGCCGCCGACAGTCGAGGTCTCGGCGGTCTATCCCGGGGCCAACTCGCAGGTGGTGGCCGATACGGTGGCCGCCCCCATCGAGCAGCAGGTCAACGGTGTCGAGTCGATGGTCTACATGGCCTCGCAGTGCACCAACGATGGCACCTACCGTCTGACCATCACCTTCCGCCCGGGAACCGATCTCAACCTGGCGCAAGTGATGGTGCAGAACCGGGTGGCCCTCGCGCAGCCGATTCTGCCCGAACTGGTCCGCCGCCGGGGGGTGACGGTCAAGAAGAAGTCTCCCAGCGTGCTGATGATCGTCAACCTGTTTTCGCCCGACGGCTCGCGCGACGACCTCTACCTCAGCAACTATGCCACGATCCAGTTGCGCGATGAACTGTCGCGGCTGCATGGGGTGGGCGACATCGCTTTTCTGGGGCAGCGCGATTACAGCATGCGGGTCTGGCTCGATCCCGATCGGCTGGCGGTGCGGCACCTCACCGCCAGCGACATCGTCCAGGCGATCGAACAACAGAACGCCCAGGTGGCCGCCGGCCAGATTGGCCAACCTCCGGTCTCCAGCGGCCAGGTTTTCCAGTACACGATGAACACCCTCGGCCGTCTCAGCGACCAGGAGCAGTTCGGCGACATGATCGTGCGGTCGGATGCCGGGGGACGCCTCGTGCGGCTGCGGGATGTCGCCCGGATCGAGCTGGGGGCGCTGGCCTACGACCAGGTCTGCACGCTCGACGGCCAGCCCACGGTCGCCCTGTCGATTTATCAACTGCCGGGAACCAACGCCCTTGAGACTGCCCGCGATGTCCGCCAGCGGATGGACGAGCTGAAGGAACGGTTTCCCACGGGCATCGACTACGCGATCGTCTACGACACGACCCCCTTCATCCAGGAGTCGGTCAACGAGGTGTTTTTCTCGCTGCGCGACGCGGTGGTGCTGGTGGCTCTCGTGGTGCTGGTCTTCCTGCAGGGGTGGCGGGCGGCCGTCATTCCCCTGATCGCCGTTCCCGTCGCCATCGTGGGAACCTTCGCCGCGATGGTGGCGGCCGGGTTCAGCCTCAACACCCTCACCCTGTTCGGGCTGGTGCTGGCGATTGGCATCGTGGTCGACGACGCCATCGTGGTGGTCGAGGCCATTGAACGGCATATGGCTGAAGGGAAGTCCCCGCGCCATGCCGCCCTCGACGCGATGGCCGAGGTGGCGGGACCCGTCGTGGCGGTGGGACTGGTCCTGTCGGCGGTGTTCGTCCCCTGTGCGTTCATCTCGGGGATCGTGGGCGAGTTCTTCCGGCAGTTTGCGTTGACCATCGCGATTTCAACCGTCATCTCGGCCTTCAACTCGCTGACTCTCAGTCCGGCACTGGCGGTCCTGCTGCTCGAGCCGCAGCAGGCGGGCAGTGTGCACGCGGGGCGCTCGCGCGTGCTTCCCCGGCCACTGCTGGCCGCTCTGGTGGCCTTCGCCGGCTGGCAAGTCGTCTGGCCGTGGCTGGCCCCCCAGATCTCCGGCTGGCTGGGAGAAGGCGACGCGGTTCCCGTCACCTGGCGGTGGGGTCTGGCGGCGGCCAGCGGACTGGTGGGGTGGTTGCTGGCGGGACGACTCGACGGCTTGCTGGCCCACGCCTTCGCGGCATTCAACCGCGGATTTGAACGGCTGACGGAGGGTTACGTCTGGATTGTTCGCGGATTGCTGCGCTGCTCGTGGGTGGTGCTGCTGTTGTATTTCGGGCTCGTGCTCTACACCCGGCACCTGTTCGTCAGCAGCCCCGCCGGGTTCATTCCCCAGCAAGACAAGGGCTACCTGCTGGTCGATGTGCGCTTGCCCGACTCGGCCGCGGTCGACCGCTCGGCCCGGGTGATGCGCGATCTGGAACGGATCGCCGCCGAGGTCCCCGGGGTCCGCCACACCCTCGCCGTGGGGGGGAACTCGGTGTTGCTGACGGCCAATGCGTCGAACTTCGGCACCCTCTATGTGATGCTGGACGAGTTTGGCCAGCGGATTCCCCAGCGGCTGACCGCAGAGAAAATCGCCGCCGATCTGCGGGAGCGGTTCCAGTCGCAGCGGTCCGAGGCGGTGGTGAACGTGCTGGGGGCTCCCCCCATCGACGGCCTGGGGACCGCGGGGGGGATCCGGCTGATTGTTGAAGATCGGGGGAACTGGGGGCTGCCCACACTGCAGCAGACCAGTCAGGCGATTGTCTCCGACGCCGCCGCCTCGACCGAACTGGTCGACGCCTTCACCAGTTTCCGGGCCGACACCACCTGGCTCTCGCTGTCGATCGACCGGACGGCGGTGAAGACGCTGGGGGTCTCGATGAGCGATGTCTTCTCGACGCTGCAGATCTGCTTTGGCTCGCTCTACATCAACGACTTCAACCGGTTCGGCCGGACCTGGCAGGTGAACGTGCAGGCCGACGCCCGGTTCCGGATGCAGATTGAAGATATGCGGCGCCTGCGGCTGCGGAACCGCGAGGGGGGAATGGTCCCCCTGGGGGCGGTGCTGTCGGTCAAGGAGGTGAATGGCCCGGTGATGCTGCTGCGTTACAACCTCTATCCCTCAGCCGCGATCCAGGCCGACGCCGCCCCGGGAGTCAGTTCCGGCCGGGCGATCAGCCGTCTGGCCGAACTGGCCGATCAGCACCAGCTGCAGTCGATGCGCTCGGAATGGACCGAGTTGGCGTTGTTTCAGCTGGCGGCGGGCAGTACCGCCACCCAGGCGTTTCTGCTGGCGGTGGTGCTGGTGTTTCTGGTGCTGGCCGCCCAGTACGAAAGCTGGTCGCTGCCGCTGGCGGTGATTCTGGTGGTGCCGATGTGCCTGCTGTGTTCGCTGGTGGGGATCCGCTGGGCGGGACACGATCTCAACATCTTCACGCAGGTGGGGTTCGTCGTGTTGGTGGGGTTGGCGTGCAAGAACGCGATTCTCATCGTCGAGTTCGCCCGGGCCCGGCGCGAGTTGGGGGTTCCCACGCGGGACGCCACACTCGAGGCGTGCCGGTTGAGACTGCGCCCCATCATCATGACCTCGCTGGCATTTATTCTGGGGGTGGTGCCGCTGGTCGTGGGACAGGGGGCCGGGGCCGAGATGCGCCGCACTCTGGGGATGGCGGTGTTCGCCGGGATGCTGGGGGTCACCCTGTTCGGGATCTTCCTGACGCCGATTTTCTTCGACGTGATCCAGCGGCTCGTCGATGCCCGCCAGCGCCGCCGCGCTGAGGCCGATGCCGCGGCAACGCCTCCCCCGTATTGATCCGGAGACCGGATCGCCCGGCACCTCTCCGCCGGCCCGGCCCGGGCCAGCCGGGGTGGCTCAGCGCTGGCCCCGCGGCGTGCCCACGGCGGACTTCCCCCGCGTGTCGGCTGGTTGCTTCAGCTCCCCCGTGGGTTTTGACGCGGCCGGTTTCGATTCTTTCGCTTTGGGTTCCGCAGACCGGGGCTCTTTGGCATCCGCCGCGGGGGCCGGGGGAAGATCGGTGGGGGGAGCGTTTCGGCACTCTTCACACAGATCCTGAACAACCCATTTATAGGATGGCACTTTCTTGACAATGGTCTTGCGCATCAGCTTCCGCTTGGTGCGGATTTCGGGGTCGCCGCATGGCTGCCATTCGCGCCACGACCACAGCTTGGGGCGCGACTGCACCTCTCCTGGTTCGTCCTGGCACTCGCAGACCTCTTCGCAGTGCGTGCAGACCTTCACTCCACGCCCCGGCACACAGAACTCTTCGTCTTCGACCCCCCAGCAGGTGACCGAGACCTTCTTCTCTTCGCAGACCAGGCGGCAGACCTTCCTGCAGGAGGGAGTGCCGCAGAGTTGGCAGCAGCGGGTGAACGCCGACGTGGGGGCCCACCCCAGTCCAACCAGCAGCAGGGCCGCGGAAAACATCCAAACAAGACGGCGCAGATCCATTGTGAGACCTCGTCGTGAAACGGCGTGCAGGAAAAGAGAGCCGGGACCAGGCAAGACAGCCCCCGCGCTTACCAGTTGAAATCGAACCGCAGGCCGAGAATGTTCGAGGTGGTGGCCCCGAACACCGTGCTGGCGGTGGTGATGGGATGGATCCAGTCACACATGATGCGGACCCGTTCGCTCCAGTACCAGTTGCAGCCGACGGTGTAGTCGGTCAGCACTCCCTTGTTGACGTCGTTGAGATTCAGGTACGAGATGCGCGACTTGAGTTCCCAGGCTCCCAGTCCCAGGCCGCCCGAGGTGGCGAAGACGTTGGTGTAGACCATCGGACGGCCAAACTGCGCCCCGTGCTGGCCGAAGCGTTCGTAGACCCGGTTTTCTCCCGTCAGGAACCAGCTGCCGTGGAGATAGGCCCCATGCAGCATGTTGTTGGGACCGTTGAAACGGTTGACCTGGGCCAGGTACGCCTCGCTTTGCAGAGTGAATTGTCCCCAGACGATGGCCCCTTCGAGGTTCCCCACGACCGCCGAACCGGCCGCCAGATTGCCCGAGTCGATCAGGCGGGGTCCCTCGTGGATTTCGGGGCGGGCCCGCACGCGGATCACCCCATCCTGATCCTGCGTGTAGAGGACCCCCATCCCGGTGTGCACCATGTACCGCCCGTTGGACGATTCGTCGTAATAGGGAAGCCAGGTACCGCGCCCGCTGATGCGATATCCCTGATTGTCGTCAATGCGCTCTTTGATCGACTCCGAGATGCTGTCGAGAAAGATGCCGTACGAGATGGTCGCCCGCTGGTCCTCGGTGCAGTTGTAGGCCGCGATGCCCACTTCGCGATCGGGAGTGAACACTCCCTGCGTGGGGATCGACCGCTCGAGGAACACATTCATCGTGTCGTTGGTGACCTGCTCGAGGCCGAACGGCACGAAGAAGTTGCCGAGCCGGGCCCGGCCAATGTGAGGAATCGCATTGTTTGAGAAATAGGCGTCTTTGACCTCGGGAATCAGTTGGCCTGGCTGGGCTTCCGAGACGACCGGGGGTTCCAGCGTCATCTGCAGCCGGAAGTCGTACACGCCGTAGCCTTGCCCGTCGGCCACCAGCCGCAGACGCCGGAATTCGAAATAATTGGACGCGCCCTGGATCGAGTCGGAGGCGCTGGGCCAGAGGATCTCCTCCATCTGGATGTGGCCCCCCAGCTTCACGTTCCACTTGTCGTTGGAGAGGTCTTGCCAGTCTTCGGCCTTGCGGGTCTCGGCCTCTTTCTTCTTTTTGTCCTCGTCCTTCTTTTTTGAATCTTCGGCTTTTTTCTTCTGGTACGCTTCAGTCCGTTTCTTGTACGCCTGTTCGAGCTGGTCGAGCCGGCGCTTCATCCGGTCGAACTCGGCCCGCATTTCAGGTGAGAACGCCTGGTCGATCGGTCCCCCCTCAGACGCGGAGGCTCCCTCCGACTCCGAATCGAGCAGTTCCTCCGCGCCGGAATCTTCCCCGAGGAAGAACGACTGCGACTCTTCGGCTCCGCGGACTGGGACGGAAGCCCAGCCCGAGATCCACAGGGCTGCCGTGACCCAACACGCCAGCCAGCCGGTACGCCATAACACCGCACGCATGATGGGGAGGTCACCTTTCCGGGTCTGCGCTGCCATTCTCCCGCGGGGACTGGGTTCGGAAACCTGTCCACGGGAATCACGTAAGGCCTCCGGAGGTCCGGTGAGCGAGCCAGGGACGGGGCGTGCCCGTCCCATGGGTTTTTCGGCAAGATGTATCGATTGAGTTGAGTTTTTTGATTTTGCTGCCTGTGAATGTGTTCATGCGAACATTTTCTTGTTCGCTGTGGAAGCTCGCGTGGCGGGTCCGGAGGCTGATCTGGGCGGCGGGACGGCTTGTTCCCCGGAAAGGGGGGGACTAGGCTACCGCAGATGAGCACCGAGAATCTGGCGGAACTGCTGAGTGAGTTCCAGGATCGGGGCGAATTGCTCCGGATCGCGGCCGAAGTCCAGCCCGATCTCGAGATCGCCGAGATCACCGACCGCGTCTGCCGTTCGATGGCCCCCTCGCCGGCGCTGCTGTTCGAACGGGTCGCGGGCTCGACGCTGCCGATCGTGACCAACCTGCTGGGGAGCGAGTGGCGGATCAGCCGGGCCCTGGGGCTCGCCTCGCTTGAAGAAGCGGTGGTCCGGGCCCAGTCGTTGACCCAGCCCGATCGACCCGGGGGCTGGCTCGACAAGCTGAAGCAGGTCGCCCAGGGGAACGTTTGGACACAATTCGAGCCGCAGACCATCCGCAATGCCCCCTGCCAACAGGTGGTGCGGCTGGGGTCTGACATCCGCCTCGCCGACCTTCCCTTTCCCCGCAGTTGGCCCCGCGAGAAGCGGGGGTGCTGGACCAACACCCTGGTACTGGCCCGGACCTTCGAGGGGGGCGTGTTGGCCTCCCGGCTGGATGTGGTGGCGCGCGACGAGCGTTCGCTGCTGGTCCCCCTGTCTTCGCAAGATCCTCTGCTGGCCCTCTGGCGGCAGCACCGGCGTGCCGGGACCCGGCTGGAGCTGGCGATTGTGGCGGGGGGGGCGCCCCCCAGTCTGGTCGCCCAGGGGGCGCTGCTCCCCCCGGAGTGGCATCCCCTGTTGGTCGCCGGGCTGTGGCGCGGGCAGCCGCTGCAGCAGGTCAAGTGCCGCACGATCGAGTTGGACGTTCCGGCCCAGGCCGAGGTGGTCCTGGAAGGGCACATCGAACCGCATGACGAACTGGAACGGAGCGGCCCCCTCGCCAGTTCCACGGGATGTTACCGCACGCGGGCGGCCGGACCGGTGGTCCACCTGACGGCTGTGACGCAACGGGCGAATCCGGTGGTCCCCCACTGTGTCTTCGGCCGGTTCTCGCACGAAGAATACTGGCTGAACCAGACCGCCATTCGCCTCGGATTACCCCTGCTGCGGAAACTGTTGCCCGAGGTGGTTGATTGGAGCGTCCCCCGGTCGGCGACCCGGCACAACACCCTGTTTGTGGCGATTCGCAAAACCCGTGCAGGGCAGGCCCGACAGGTGCTGTCGACGCTGTGGGGGATGGCCCCGCAGTTGCTGACGCGGCTGGTGGTGGTGGTCGACGCGGGAGTGAATGTGCACGACGCGGATGCGGTTTGGAGAGCTGTGTCTTTGCACTGCCTGCCAGGGCGTGACACGGTGGTCTACGAGGGGCCCTCACACGATCCCGATCCCGCTCCTGCCGGGATCGGGATCGCCGAGTCGGGCCCAGGTCAGTCTGTGCCGGTCGAATCTGTCTCTGCCGATTGGGGGCTGATCGGGGCGGGCTCGGCAGTCCCGGAGATGGGTCGGGCACTGGGGTTCGATGCCACCCGCAAAGAGCCGGGCGAGGTGGTTGGGGGGAGTACTCCCGACGAATTGGTGATGTCGGCCGAGATTCAAGACCTCGTCACGCGCCGCTGGGGGGACTATGGTTTGTCTCCGGCGTCTCGACCCGCCTGGTAGTGACGGCTCTTTCGAGGAACCTGAAGGGATGAACGCCCCTGTGTCTGCTCCCCCTGTCGACAAGTCGGGCGATCGTGTCCGCCAGATGTTTGGCGAGATCTCGTCGCGGTACGACTTTCTGAACCACTTCCTCTCGGGGGGGACCGACTACTACTGGCGGTGGCGGACGATCCGGGAGGCTCCCCCCCAGGGCTCTTCCCCCATTCTCGATGTCTGCACGGGGACTGGCGACCTGGCCCTGGCGTACTGGAAGGCGGGCGGGGGGCAGATTGCCGTCACGGGGGCCGACTTCACCCCCCAGATGCTCGACATCGCCCGGCAGAAAAGCGCACGGTTGAACGAGTCGGCGCAACGCCCGCAGACTGCGATTGAGTGGGTTGAGGCCGATACGATGGCCCTGCCGTTTCCCAGCGACCACTATCAGCTGGTGTCGGTGGCGTTTGGCCTGCGGAACGTCTGCGACACCCGCGGGGGACTGCGCGAGATGTTCCGGGTCTGTCAGCCCGGGGGCCGGGTGGTGATTCTCGAATTCTCGATGCCCACCAACCGCCTGATCCGCAGTGCTTATGGGTGGTACTTTCGGAACGTTCTTCCCCGTCTGGGGCAATGGCTGGCCCGCAATTCCCAGCAGGCCTACAACTACCTGCCCGAATCGGTGGGGCAATTTCCGCAGGGAGATGAACTGGCCGACATGATGCGCGAGGCGGGGGCGTCCGAGGTGCGGTACCTCCCCCTCACCTTCGGTGTGGCCACCCTCTATATCGGTCGAAAGTAACGGTTCATGGCCAATTACGTGGTTGCCGTCACGGGAGCCAGCGGGGCGATTTATGCCGTCCGGCTGCTGCAGGTGCTGTTGTCGGCGGGAGAGTCGGTCCATCTCTGCATCAGCAATTCGGGAGTGCAGGTCCTGGGGACGGAACTGGGGTTGATGGTTGACCTCCGCCGTTTCTCGATCCGGCAGTTGTTCCCCCAGGTTCCTGAAGAGGCGGTGGAGGCCCCGGCTGAACTCCCGCTGTATGGCGGGGTTCGCCCGCTCCCCAATCCGATGCGGTTGGATCGCCTGAAGTACCACCGGTTCGACGATTTCTCGGCGGGGATCGCCAGCGGGTCATTTCTGACACGAGGAATGGTGATCTGTCCCTGCTCGATGGGAACCCTGGCGAGCCTGGCGGGGGGACATTCCGAGAATCTCATCCAGCGGGCGGCCGACGTCCATCTGAAGGAACGCCGGAAGTTGATTGTCGTTCCCCGGGAGACCCCCATTTCGAGCATCCAGCTCGACAACATGCGTCGGCTGGCCGAGGCGGGAGCGGTCGTCCTGCCCGCCATGCCCGGGTATTACCACGGGGCCCAGACCATTCCCGACCTGGTCGACTTCGTGGTGGCCCGCATTGCCGATCAGTTGGGGGTCGAACATCGCCTGATGAAGCGGTGGGGAGCCCCGGCGGAGCCCGCCTGAGCTGTGTGGGGAGGGAGACCCGTCTGGGGACCTGGGGGGAACGTCCCCCCTCCCGCCGTTTGCGTCCCCTCCCGCGATCTGGTTCAATTCCGGCGTAAGAGAAGCAGGTTGGGTGGTGTCGTCTCTGTTTGTCGGAAACCCCATGAGCAAGTTTGTCCAGTGCGTGGTGCTGTTGCTGTCGATTTGGGGCCCAGTCCAGGGGGTGTTGGCCGCTGGCCCCGAGTACCCCCTGGGAGTGACCGCCGACGGCCAGGGAACGGTGTACCTCGCTGACCGCAATCTGCCCGGAGTCTGGAAGATTGCCGAGGGGAAGTTGTCTTTGGTCTTCCAGGCGTCGAAGAAATTCCGCACCCCGCTGAATGCCGTTCGCTGTCTGGCGGTGGATGCCCAGGGACGGCTGTACGCGGGCGACTCGTCGACGCGAGAGGTCTATCGCTTCAACGCCCAGGGGCAGCCCGAGCCGTTGACCAAGGGGGGCGTGGGAATCGCCACCGCCATCGCGTTTGATTCGGCGGGGAATGTGGTTGTGACCGACCTGGAATTTCCTGGCCGGGTTCTGCGGATTCCGGAGGCGGGGGGAGATCCGACGGAGATTGCCCAGGTCAACGCTCCCCGGGGTGTGGCAGTGGATGCCAAGGGAGAGATCTGGGTGGTCACCCACGGGAAAGACCGCCAGGTGGTGAAGATCGGAGCTGACAACAATGTTTCGACCGTGGTCTCGGGCCGCCCGTTTGAGTTTCCGCAATCAATCGCCCTCGATGATCAGGGGAATGCCTACGTGGCCGATGGGTATGGCAAAGCGATCTGGAAGATCACGCCCGATGGCAAGTCGGCGAAACTTGTTGAGGGCTCGGGACTGTCGCATCCCGACTGTGTCGCCCGGCGTGGGGGCGGGCTGGTCGTGGTCGATCCGCGGGCGCTGAAAGACACCGCGGGATCGACCGGTGTCTATGATCTGACGCTCGAAGGCAAGCTCACTCCGGTCACCTATGAGGGGCCGTGAGGTGTTGGTCCGGGGGGGTGGCGGGGTCCACAGGCTGGTGAGTGTGTCGGCCGAATTTCGTACCAGAGGCCGATGCGATGATTGAATACAATCGTTTCAGTTGGTGGCGGAATACTTTCTCATGGCGCGGGACGGCCCTGCCGCTCGCCTTGCCGAGAATCGCCATTGCCACCGCGTTCTGTTTGCTGCTGGAGGCCGTCTACGAGCTCGGTCTGTACGAACGGCTGGTGGACGCCAAGTTTTTCCAGGGGTTTGATCCGCTGGCCCATAGTGTGCTGGGCTCGCTGATTGGCTTCCTGATTGTCTTCCGCATGAACGCCTCCAATGCCCGGTACTGGGAAGGGCGGTCGTTGTGGGGGCAACTGATCAATTGCAGCCGGAACCTGGTCCGGACAGGGGCCGAGTATTCCTCCCGCGGTGAGGAACTGGCCGGGCTGGTGGCCGGCTATGCCATCTGCGTGCGGCGGAATCTGCGGGGCTACCGGGACACCGAGGAAACCGAGCTCTATCTGTCTCCCGCGGTGCGGGCCGAGGCCGAGCGGTTCGGCAACCCTCCCACGGCCATCGCCGCCGCCATCTCGACATGGATCGCCCGGGAAGCCCGGCTCGGCGTCCTCAATCCGCAGTTGGTGCGACATCTCGAGAGCGTGCTGGGGCAGATGGTGGACGCCCAGGGGGGCTGCGAGAAGATCCAGAAGACTCCTCTGCCATTTGCTTACGTCGCGATGATCAAGCAACTGATCTTCGTCTACCTGGGAACGCTGCCGCTGTTGATTTGTCCCCGGTTTGGCTGGTGGTCTCCGCTGATTATGGCCACAGTTTCCCTGGGCATGCTGGGACTCGAAGAGGCGAGTGTCGAAATCGAAGACCCCTTTGGAACCCATCCCAACTGCCTCGATCTCGAATCGTATTGCCTGACCATCACCCGCGATGCGGCGCAATTGGCCCTGTCGGCCGAACGCCGGCGGGCCGCCCCCAGCGTGTGATCATCTCTTTCCCCCACTGTCCCTCTCCCCTGAATCCAGCCACCCCCCCGCCATGGATGTGATTTACCGTTACGACCCGTTCGCCCCCATTGTGCCGCGGGAGATCCCGGATGCGGACAGTGCCATCCAGCGTCTGCTGCGGGGTAACCAGCAGTTTGCCGACATGGTGCAGGCGATCCAGCAACGGACTCTCGGCGAGGGAACGGGTGACCCGCTGGTGCTGCCCTTGTGCCCGGTGTCACTGGGGTTGCCGCTGTTTCAGGGAGCCGTGTTGAACCAGGCCCCCTTCGCGCTGGTGCTGGGCTGTTCCGACGCGCGGGTGCCGACCGAACTGGTGTTCGACCAGTGGCTCAATGATCTGTTCGTGCTGCGTGTCGCGGGGAATGTGCTGGGGACCGCCTGCCTGGGATCACTGCACTATGCGGCCCGTCACCTGGGCGAGAGCCTGAAGGTGGTGGTGGTGCTGGGCCATTCCAAGTGCGGAGCGGTGCAGGCGGCCGTCGCCACCTATCTCTCGCCCCGCAACTTCTCGGACATTGCCTACACCTTCGCCCTGCGAACCCTGGTCGACCAGATCCAGATTGCGATTCGGGGATCGGCCCATGCCCTGCGCGATGTGGCCGGACCGTCGATCGCTCAGGACCCCGCGTACGAGTCACTGCTGGTGACCACCGCGGTCTACGTCAATGCCGCCGTGTCGGCCCTCGAACTGCGGCGCGAACTCGATCAGCGGGGTTTTGATCAACCGGTCGTCACGGGGGTGTATGAGTTCGAGACCCTCAGTGTGCAGGCACTCCCCGGAATTCCAGGCCCCATCACAGATCCCCGTACCCGGCTGCGTCCCGGTCCGTGCAATCCCGACGAGCTCAGCCAATATGCCAATGCCGTGGCCGAGGCCGCCCTCCGGGCGCGGGACACTTCGTCTCCCCCCACCGGGCACTGACCAGGTGATACCAGTTGGCCGTCGTCACTCCGCCAAACGCCGCGATTGAGTCGATGCGTTCCTCCCCCGGCCTCTTGCCCTGCGAGGGCGAGGTCGAGATCAGGCGGCCCGGTTCCAGATGGCAGGAACATCGCGCGACTCGCGCTCGGGCTCCAGGGGCAGACCGGCGAACAGAGACAGGGAGCTTTGGTCGGGCAGTTCCCCCTGGATCCTCAGTTTCAGGTGGGCCATGATCCGCTGCACCTGCGTCTGCGTCATGACGTCTGAGTGATGCGATGTGGTCAGGCTCAGCAACCCGGGCAACGTGGTCATGCTGATCATCAACGGCACCAGCGGTCCGGTTCCCGAGAACCGGTAGTAGCCATCAATCAGACCTTGCTCGTACTCGGTCCCGAAGGTCTCGGTGAAATTGATGTTCGACAGGCAGCCGGCCAGAGGAATCAACGCCGGTCCGGTCACCCGGTTGATCCAGTCGGGAGCGAGATCCCACAGCCGCGACATTAACCGCATCTTCAGTGCGTAGTGGGCGGCCTGATCTCCCGCTTTGAGAATCCGGGTCTCACCCGTGATGCGGGCCACCCGCTGCGAGAACGGTTCCTCGGGGCTCCCGACATCCCGCACGGTGAGCGAACCCAACATTTGTCCCAACACCTGGCTACAGTCGTCGGAGGCCCGCTGCCGCAGGTCGACCGGCATGCACAGCGCCAGGGGAAGCCGCTCTTTCGACTTCTTCGCCAGCGACAGGGTCAACCCTTCGAACAGCGCGGCCAGAACCAGATCGCCCAGGGTTGCCCCCAGTGCCTTGGCGAAACCCTGGACCCGCGCCAGGCGCGCCGAAGTCTCATGGATGCCACTGCAGATTCGTCGTGGTCCGGACTGGAACGGGCGTGGTCGACGGAACTTCCGCAAGGCGAAGACATCGGCCAGGCTGCGGCCCAGTCCGGTCAGCGTCTCGCCCCAGTGTTGGACGGCGTTGTCGTCTGTCAGATCTTCGGGCTGCGGGTAGGTGAGATCGAGTGACACCGGCCGTGGGTCGAGCCCCGCCAGTCGGTGCAGCAGGTCACGCAGCACCAGCGACACGCCACGGGCATCGGTCACCAGGTGGTGGTAGACCAGCCCGAGGTACGTGGATTGACCAGCCAGTTCGAACTGGACCGCCCGAATGGGCCAGTGGGTCCCCTGGGGAAACGGCTGATTCAACTCGGCGTTGACCGCCCGGCTCAACGAGGTGTTCGTGACCGAAAGGAGCGATCTCAGATGCAGCGGAGGGACTTCATCCCGTTCCGCCTCGTTCAGCGTGTCCCAGCTCAGTGACCGGCCCCGATCATCCACCCGGACCTTGCGCAGACCCAGGGAGGCGCAGGTCTCCGCCAGACAACGTTGTGTCGAGGCAGGATCCGGATGGAAGGCCATTTCCACCAAATGCAGGGCATTGAGGGGCAGGTGTTGTTCCCACCGAAACATCATCCGCTGAAAGCCATTCAGGGACTGAACGAGATCACCCATCGGCGCATCTTAGGTCTGGAGGACTGGCCGCACCCACCGCCCGAAAGACATCGTCGTTTCCTCGACTCTGGATGAGTCGACGCAAGGGCCCGGGAAATCCGCGAGGCGATGAATCGCGCTGCTGGTGGCCTGATCGCTGTCAGCCCCAGATATGGCAACTTCGGCAACCGCTCCGTGTCCGGCAGCTCTTCGCCAGTCGACTCTTCGCACCCGGTGCGACCGATCGTTCTGTTCCGGGTCTTGGGAACAACCGCACCTTCCTGGTGGTCCGGAACCGGAATCTGTCCGCGGTTCTGCGTCAGCCCGCGAGCTCACGATCGCTGCCGTCCGCACATCGTGCCCGGTCGTTCGCAGCGGAAGGGCGCGGTTGGCGCGATTCTGGCGATTCCCGCGAGCAGAAGGCGGACCACCCCCGTTCCGTCGCGCGGGTTCCCGCATGGGCCACCTCGCCGTTGATCGGACAGAACGTGGCGGACACTGTGCACGGAGCTTCCCCGAAGAAGGTTTGTCCGGCTCTGCTCCGGGGGGAATCCCGGCGAACCTGTGCGACACGCCGGGCGGGTTTCGACGCCGATCAGCGATTCGCCCAGGGGCTCAACTCAGCGATTCGCCCAGGGGCTCAATGCCGCGTGACAGCGGCGCGCCGCATCAACGGGGTCATAACCGGGCTGACCGAACACCTGGGCACTCACTTCGACGCAGACCGGGCCGGTGTAGCGGTGCTTTCTGAGAAGGTCAAAGTAAAGCCGGTAGTCGGTCCGTCCCTCTCCTGGCAGCAGGAACCGGAACTCCCTGGTGTCCCCCCGGGTGTCTTTCATATGGATCAGGCGGGTGCGGGGCAGCAGGGTTTGCAGCGATTCCTCCAGGCCAATCCCCTGCAATTCGAAATGACTGAAGTCGTACACGACCTGCAGGGCAGGGGAGGGGATCTGTTCCAGCAGCCACAACAGCCGTTCGGGCCGATTGACGGCACTGCTGACGTGCGCCTTGAGTCCAAGCACCACCCGGTGCTCCTCGGCCGCCCCGGCCCAGTCGGCCAGACGGGCCGCCAGGCGGGTTTTGAGACTGTCCCATTCCCCCGGGGTGCCACCGAGGACCGTCTCGATCAACGGCGGCTCCCGGTCGTTGAGATCGTGAGCCACCCGGGCGGCGGCGGCAATGACCCCCAGCCCTTGCCGGTGGGCCTCGTCGTTGGCCGCGAGGTTCAACAGCACCATCAGGGCCGACACCCGCAACCGCAATTCGGCCAGCAAATCGACGGTTTGTCGCCGGCGCGCGGGAGTCAATCCCTCGGGGTGTGTGGGGTAGCCCGAATTGAGGCAGAATTCGACGTGGTCGTACCCCACCTCGGCACACACCCGCAGCGCCTGCTCCAGTTCCAGTTTGGGCATGCCATACAGGCTGAACCCCAGCGAGGGGCGACTCTCGCGACTGGGCTCGCGACCCCGGGACTGACGGTCGTTCTGAGCCAGGCAGAGCAGTGCGGCGAGCAGGCGACGACGATCGAGAGGCATGGCCCCGACTCCTGGTTCAGCAGGCTGAAGATGATGTGCTGTGAGAGTGCGTTTTTGTTGGTCGAGACTCGCCAGGTGACCAAGGGGGGGATGTTGGTTCCCACCTCCACAGCGCGCCGGGCGAGCGGTTCGCGATAGTCTCCGCAGGTGAAGGGTGTCCTGACAATCGACGCCCTGACCTGACCGCGCAGGTGCCGGTCGACATCGCACACCGCGACAACGCGCCCCGACTCCCGGGCCTGGTGGGCGATGACCGTGCCGTGGTACCGCAGGCCAGGCACGCCGGTGCCCAGTTCGTCGTTGGCCGAGCGGCGTTTTTCGGCAGCGGCCGCCACTGGACCTCCCACGCCAAAACCTCTTCCGCCGAAAGCCTCAGCCGATCACGACGGTTGAGGTCGGCAGGCGTGGCAGAGCTCCGGCAGCAGGGGGGCCCCTCAGGCCTCGGGCAGATCGTCGTCTTCCCGCCGGCGGGATGGCCCCCCCGGTTTCCGCCGTGACGGGGGGCTGTCGCTTGTGGGCCGCTTGCCCCGGGGACGGGCTGCACCGGCACCGCCGCCAGCTTCCATCTCGTCCTCGCTGTCGCGCCCTGCCCGCCGGCCGAACAAGGACTTGTCAATGTCATCCCCCGGCGCGTCGGCAGATTGCGGCCGACGCCTGGTGATGAAGATTTCTTCGTCTTGCGGCGGCCGTGCCGCTGCCGCGGGCCGCGGCCCCCGGGCAGCGCTCGAACGTCCCCCGGCAACCGGTCCTCGTCCTGAATCAGGTCCCCGCCGTTCTCCCCGCGTCTTGCCGCGCGGTCCGGTACCGCGGCCGCCCGACCGGGGCGGTTGTTGCCCTTCGCGCTCGAACCGGCTCCGGGAACCTGGTCGCTTCCGGGCCGCTCCCCGCGTGGGGCCCCGTTTACCCCCCCGACGTCCCCCCAGCGAGAGTTTTTAGAGTTGATGCACTTCCTGCGGATCGAGGCGCCGGTACTGCCCCAGGGGCAGGTCCCCCAGCCGCAGGGGGCCCAGCCCCACCCGGGTCAGCCGCTGCACCTTGTGCCCCACCCGGGCCAGCAGTCGTCGGATCTCGCGGTTCTGCCCCTCGGTCAGCACAATCTCGAGGACCGCGCTTTGCCCTTTGGATTTCACCATTCGAGCCGACTTCGCTGCAAACCGCCCCTCGCTGAAGTACATCCCCTGTTCGAGCTGCTCGACAATCTCCCGCGACGGAATGCCAGCCACCTGAACGCGGTAGGTCTTCTCGACTTCGAACCGCGGATGCGCCATGCGATGCGCCAGGTCGCCGTCGTTGGTCACCAGCAGCAAACCCTGGCTGTTTTCATCCAGCCGTCCGACGGTAAACAGCCGCTCGTGACCCTTGGGAAACAGGTCCTGCACCCGCGTCCGTCCCTGGGGGTCGCGGTTCGTGCAGAGCACCCCCGTCGGCTTGTTGAGCATGTAGTACGACCGGCGGTTGATCTTCAGCCGTTCGCCATCCAGCCGCACGTCTTGCGTGTCGGGATCGACCCGCGCCCCCAGTTCCGTGACGGTCTTTCCATTCACGGTCACGCGGCCGGTGGTGATGTACTCTTCGCAATGCCGCCGTGAACCGGCGCCAGACATGGCCAGCAACCGCTGCAGCCGAATCTCGTTTCCAGAATCCTCAGTGTCCATCTGGAAATCGTCGCAGATTGCGACCCGAAACTGAAGTTCGAGACCCCGGGATTCTCATTTCGGCGGCAGATTCGCCCGGCCGATTCACTCGCCACCCCCTGCTGAAGCCGCCGATGGAAGGGTTTAGCGGCCAAATGCTCCGGGCCCGGCATCGTTGGCAGTGCCGTCATCCCCCGCCTGCCGCGATTCAAAACCCGCGCAGACCAGAACCGGCTGGGGAGGATACTTGGGAAGTCCCGCGTTGCCGGTCGCCCGCTGGCACATCAAAAACCGCGACCCTTTGCCCGAAACGATCTCGCGCATGGACCCGCATTGCTCGCAGAGCGAATGCCGGAACACGTTGGGTTGTGGAGACGAAGACGAAGCCATGCACGATATTAGGCGCGGTTGCAAGCCAATCGGCTGCCGCATCCCCGCCACCACCCCAGGTTCGCCTCCCTTTTCCAAACGTGTACGGACGACCTCTCTTGATCCCTCCCAGGCCGTTGCTCTTCTCCCCCCCTCCCAGCCGACACATTTGGCAGATCTTGAATTCTCACAGGTTGAGGAGCACAATCGCCCAACGCAGGTGTCAGGCCAGTGGGTGGGCCGGGCGGCAGGGGACCAAGCCCATTGGGGGCGTGGTGTTTCTGATCCCCCTGCAGAAAGACTGACTTCACTTCACAGAGGACTCTGGAATGCGGCGTTTTGGTTGGTTGAATTGCGTGCTGGCCTGTCTGTTGTGCGGATTTCTGGGCACCGTGGCCGAGGCCCGTCCGCGCGGGCGCTGCCCCGCTCCGCGGAGTGCGGCGGTCCGTCCGTCGGCCCCCTCCCGAGTCTACCGCAGTCGCTGGGAATCGACTCCCGGTCACTACCGGGTTGTTCGCGGGCCGGTTGTCGCCGGTCAGACCATGAGCGGTGAAACGGTCGTGAGTGACACGTGGGGAGGGGAATGGCCCACCGGAGTTGTCGCGACACCGGAAGGCTTTGGTTCGATGATTCGCCAGGAGGGAGTGGTCGAATCGACCTGGACCTCCGAGACAGTCATCCCCCAGGGCTCTGTGGCGCCAGGTTCCAGTGTGATTCCAGGATCCACAGTGGTTCCGGGTCCCATCTTCTCCAATCCTGTGGAGGTTCCCGCGATTCCGGGGGGGGCCGTGGTTCCGCCTCCCCCAGCCCCGGCTGCACCGGCCACCAGCGTCCCCGCCGCGCCGACCACTCCGGCGGTGAAGACGACGGTTCCTGCTCCGGCGGCGGCTCCCCCCGCCCCTGCCGCCGCTCCAGCCCCGGCGGTTGAGAAACCTGCGGTCCCGGCCACTCCGGTCGAGAAGCTCCCTCCGGCACCAGTGACCCCCACCGAACCGGCCCCCGCCGTCGAGAAATCCGTCGAGAAGGTCGAACCGGCGGTCGAGACCGAGACCGAGGAAACTGACAATGAGGGAACCGACGCTGCAACCGAAGTCGGGGATGACAAAGACGCCCCTCCCGCCGCGGGTGACGCGGGAGACGACAGTGCGCCGATCGAGCCTGTGATGGATGAGGACGAGGCCGCGGTCGAACCGGCCCCCCTGGCCGACGAGTCGGACGAGGTGATGGAAGAACCTGCGCCAGAGGAGGCTCCCACTCCCGGAGACGCGACCGAGACCACGACCGAAGACCTGCTGGATGAAACGGGTGAAGCGGGTGAAGCGGACGCCGCCGCCGAAGATGCCGCAGCCGAAAGCGACGAGGCCGTCGACGTTCCGCAGGCGGAGTGACCAGCACGCCAGGGTCGTTTCGAATGACCCCGCGGTCGACGTCGCCGACACATTCCCCGCCGCGGCGCAAGATCTCTTGTGCCGCGGCTCGAATGTGGAGTTGCTCTGGTCGCAACAGATCGGCACCCTGGTTTCCTGTTTCTGCCCGTCCGTGCGGTGTTGATGACCAGTCTTCCAAACGCCGAACAACCGGTCTCCACCCCCCCCAACTCCTGGTTCGCGAGAGGTGATCACAGGGGCAGGTGGATTGTTCTGGCGGCCTGTCTGCTGCATGTGGGATTGGGGTTGGATGCCGCCCGGCGGTGGAGCCCCACCCATGATGAATACTGGCATCTCCCCGCGGGACTCGCGGCCTGGCGCGAGGCCCGCTTTGATCTCGACAATCTCAATCCTCCCCTCACCCGGCTCTGGCAGGCCTGGCCCCTGTTGCTTTCGGGAGCCGACCTGACACCCGGCCTCCCCCCGGATGATGCGTTTGGATTGGGTGACTGCTTTCTGGAACTCAATCGCGACAATTACCAGACGTATTTTGTTCTGGCCCGCGGTTTGAACCTGCTGCTCTCGGCCCTCGTGGGCATCTGCCTGTGGGGGTGGGGCCGCGAACTGGGGGGAACGCTCTGCGGCCTGGTCGCGGCGGGGCTTTGGCTGTGTTGTCCCGTCTGCCTGGCGAATGCCGCCGTGGCCACTCCTGACGTCGGGGCCACCCTTTTGTTTGTCGCCACCCTGTGGGCCACCTGCCGACTGGCGTGGCAACCGGGCTGGCGCTGGGCTCTGGTGGTGGGGCTGCTTCTGGGAGGGGCGCAGCTCACGAAATTCACCAATATCCTGCTGTGGGCCTTCATTCCCTGGGTCTGGCTGGCGGTTCGCTGGCGTGCCGACTGTCCCCGGGTTTCGCTTCCGCAGCGGACCGGGCTGATGCTGGTCGTGGTCTTCGCGGGGCTCGTCACCTGGAACGCCGGTTACCTGTTTCGCGGGACCGGTCGGCCGCTGGAAGAGTGGACCTTCCGCAGCCAATCGCTGCAGGGACTGCAGCAGCGATTGACTGTCTGGAAACGTTTACCGGTCCCGTTACCCGCGGACTACCTCGCCGGCTTCGACCGCCAGCGGGCCACCATGGAGGGCTCGCACCCGGTGTATCTCGATGGAGTCTGGAATCTCGAGGGGTTTCCTGCCTACTACCTGTACTGTGCCGCCTACAAATGGCCCCATGGCACCCAGGCGTGGATTGGACTGGGGCTGGCGGTGTGGTTGGTGGCGGTGTGGCGCGGGACCGTGGGGCGCACCCGGCGTGCCGATCCAGCGGCTGTACGCCGCTGGCACGGGCGGGCCCGCTGGGGAGGCCTGCTGCTGGTTCCCGTGGTCATTCTTGTGGGAGTGGCGAGTTCCATGGGAATGCAACTGGGCTTTCGTTACATCCTGCCGGCGTTTCCGTTGCTGTACCTGGTGGCGGGGCTGGCGGCTCCGGCCCTCTGGCCCAGATCAATCGGGGGGCAGGGGGCACTGGGTACCGTGGTCCTGGCGGGAATGCTCTGGGGGTTGCGGGGTCATCCGCAGCACCTCGCGTACTTCAACGAAGGCTCGGGGGGGATCGCCGGGGGAAGGGCGCACCTCGCCGATTCCAACCTCGACTGGGGACAAGACCTGACGGCACTGCGTGACGAATTGCAATCGCGGGGAATTGAACGGGTCTCCCTGGCCTATTTTGGGATGATCCCACCAGCAGGGCTTGGGATCGAGTACGAACTTCCCCCGCCGGCGAGCCGGTTGGGTGCCAACGGACGGCCTCCCTCCGGTTGGTACGCCATCAGTGTCAACTTCGTGCTGGGCCGCCCCCACACAATCCGCAATCCCGATGGCAGCATCCGCGGGGCGGGTTACCAGGAATTCGGCTATTTCCGCCGGCTGAAACCGGTCACCACCGTGGGGGGCTCGATCGACCTTTACCATGTCGAACCGGCCGCCCGCTAGCGCTGTCCCGGGGCGCCCTCGGGAGAGACGTTCCCGAGAAGGGTGTATTTGAGATTCGGTCCAATACCGCTGCCGTTGTCTCCCCGGCAAATACCCCGTTGAGGCACTGCGGCCAGATAAGTGGCGCATCTTCGCCGAATTCCCGGGAGTTTGGCTCGTTTGGGGAAGAGCCTGCGAAACTGCCAAACGAGAGATCATTGGCTGATATGACCAGGCGTATAGAGCTTCCAACGACTGCCGGGACGGGCGGGTCTCGATGGGGGGGACTGGGGGACGGGTCGCCGGGGCCGGGGGGGGCCGATGAATCTGCCGGTCCTGTTCCGCCGATCGAAAAGATATTCCCGGGAGTGTGGGCCTGAAGCCCCCCTGGAAACCTGTCACCCACCGGGATGGAACCGTCATGTCGCGCCAGGTGAATGTGGTTGCTCTTGTGAAGAACAACGAGCGGTATCTGTTCCTGTTCGACGACGAAAGCCGCGACGAGGTGTTGCAGACGATGGGGCGTTTCGCCGCGAATGACGATTTGAGCTTCTCGTGGTATGACGCCGCCGTGCTGACCCAGAAGGTGCAATCGTTGGTGCCCAACGATTGCGAAACCCCCTCCCGGACCACGGGGCCCCACGTCTCCCGCTGAGTTCGGGCGGACCGGGGCGGAGGAGTGGCCGCAGAGCACGGGGACGGCTTTCGGGCGTCTGCCCCGATTGGGAATCGGTTCTCGCAGTCCACATGAGGTGAGTCGGCATGATCCAACCCGGTGCGAACTCGCTGCATGTGGCGATCGATGGGTTTCTGCGGTCGCTGAAGATCGAGCGCAACTGCTCGGACCTCACCATCAAGTCGTACAGCGAGGATCTCAACAGCCTGCTGGAGTATTTCGGGGACTATGCGGGGGGGATTCCCGGCGTCGATCAGATTGATGTACTGGCCCTGCGGGGGTACGTGAATTACCTGCACCAATGTCAGTACGCCCGCAGCACCATGGCCCGGCGTTTGGCCTGTCTGCGCAGTCTGTTTCGTTACTGCTGCCGGGAGGGACTCACGGCGTCGAATCCCGCCAAAGCCCTGCGCACGCCCCGGGCCGGCCGCCGTCTGCCCCACTTTCTGACAACCGATCAGGTGGTCAAGCTGCTCGAGGCTCCCCCCGCGAATACGGCTCCCGGCCTCCGGGACCGCGCCATTCTCGAAACGCTGTACTCGGCTGGTTTGCGCGTCGCCGAATTGGCGGGGCTGAATGTCTCTGACTGGGACCGCGACGCGGGAATCGTGCGGGTGCTGGGCAAGGGACGCAAAGAGCGGGTCTCTCCCATCGGGCGTTTCGCCGCCCGGGCGCTCGACAACTGGCTCGCGGTCCGCCAGGCCGACAGCACCGCCCCCGGCACCCACCAGAAAGCGCTGTTTCTCAACAAGTCGGGACGCCGGTTGACCACCCGCAGTGTCGCCCGCATGCTCGAAAAATATATCGCCCAGACCGGGTTGGATCAGCTGACCACGCCGCACACCCTGCGGCACAGTTTCGCGACCCACCTGCTCGACAACGGGGCCGACCTGCGCAGCGTGCAGGAACTGCTGGGGCACAAGAGCCTCACCACCACCCAGATTTACACCCACGTCTCAACCGAGCGGCTGCGGCAGACTTACGATCAGGCCCACCCGCATGCCCGGCGCGGCGCTGAGCCCAAGTGAACCCCGGCACTGTGCCGTCGGTCTCCCGCGTTCCCTACAATCGGATTCCTCTTGCTGCGACCTCGACGGATCAGGGCTGCAGCCAACGGTGGAGGAACCGATGGGTGGTGACAAAGGGCCTGCAGGCGGGGCATGAGCGATTCACTGGGGTGGATTCCGGGGGTTTTGGAAGAGTTGGGGCAGTCGCACCTGCTCCGCGCTCGCCGACAGGTGGTCTCGCTGCCGGACGGCTGGTGTGAAATCGACGGCCGCCGCCTGCGGAACTTCTCAGGGAACGACTATCTGGGTTTGGCGCAGCACCCGCGGCTGCGGGACGCGGCCCGTCGCGCGCTGGACGCTTCGGGTTGCGGTGCCGGGGCCAGCCCCCTGGTCTCGGGGCGCTCCTTGTGGATGGTCGAACTGGAAGAGACCCTGGCGTGGTTTGAGCGGAGTGACGCCGCAGTGGTCTTTCCTACGGGGTATGCCGCCAACCTGGGGGTCATTCCGGCGCTCGTCTCGGCGGGGGAAGACGATGTGATCTTCTGTGACCGGCTGAATCACGCCAGCCTGGTCGACGGCTGCCGGCTGGCCGGGGTCCGGCTGCGGGTTTTCCGTCACACCGAATTGGAACGCCTTGAGCAGGACCTGCGGCGGTGCGCGGGGGCCCGGCGCCGAGTGATTGTCTGCGACGGGGTTTTCAGCATGGATGGCGACCTCGCGCCGCTCGCCGAACTGGTGCGGTTGGCCCGCGCCAACGACGCCCTGCTGGTGGTCGACGAGGCCCATGGAACCGGGGTTTGGGGTGAGACGGGCCGGGGGGTTTGCGAACACTTCCAGGTCGAGGAAGAAGTGCCGGTGCGGATCGGCACCCTCAGCAAGGCCGTGGGGGCCCTGGGCGGGTTTCTCGTCGGCAGACAGCCGCTGGTAGACTATCTGTGGAACCACGCCCGCACCCAGATCTATTCCACCGCGCTGCCTCCTCCCGTCTGCGCGGCGGCCAGCGAGGGGCTTCGGGTCATCGATGAAACCCCCGCCCTGCGTGAGCGGCTCCACAGCCGTTGCCGGCTGTTTCGCCAACTGCTGGCGGAACGGGGCCTTGCGGCGGCCGATGGGGCCGAGGGGCCCATCGTTCCGCTGCTGCTGGCTGATCCGCAACTCGCGGTCGAACTGGGAGCGCGTCTGATCCGCCGGGGTTACCTCGTGGGTACGATCCGTCCTCCCACGGTTCCCCGGGGGACCAGCCGCTTGCGCATCAGCCTGAGTGCCGTGCATGACGACGCTGCCCTGGAAGGGCTGGCGCACGCTCTGGAGGAAGCGTGGCCGGAAACTACTCCCCGTCGATCGTCAACTGCAGAGGGCTGAAGGCGTCCAGGACCTCTTGAATCCGGTTCAGGATGCCGACGGTCCCGGTGGAATTCCCGGCGATCAGCAGGCCCACCGGATCACGGCCCGGATCGGTCACGACCAGCGATCCCGAATCGCCCGGCCGGGTGAAGACCGTGGAAGGCGCGCGGTTCGAGACGGTCAGTTGCCCCGTGAAGAGCACACTGCCCGCCGGATAAGAAATGACGATCGTGGAATTCACACCGGTCACCTTGCCATAGGTGCGCAGCGTGGTCCGCCCATACTTCTGCACAAACATCCCCACGGTCGCCGTCACCGGCTGCGACTTGGGCACCCCATAGCCGTCGGTGGGAGTCGCATTTCCCGCATTGCTCTCGGTGGTCCGCACCAGCCCGGCATCCACCCGGTTGGCCAGGCCGCCCAACTGCAGGACCCGATACGTCTGCAGTGTGCCGATCTGGTCCTCGGGGTCTTCGATACAGCCGTTGTCGACTTTGGCGGGCTGCAGCACGATGGAGTCGATGGGGGCCAGATTGACCCCGGCCACAACGTGGTTGCAGCTCAGCAGGAACAGGGCGGGAGTTCCATCAGGCAGGGTTCCCCTCAGGCGGCAAGCGATTGTTCCCCCATTGCAAATCCCCCCGGGGAACGACACACCGAACGAGACCCCAATTGGTACAGGACGGTTTACCCAGCGGGGATTGCCCGAAGTGGCACCATGCCAGTCAATGCCGTCGTCATCGGCAAGCCCGCCGTCATCCCCTGACTGCTGTGCCGCGAAGAATTCCCCAACCACTTCAGAAATGACGGGAATGCCATCCATCTCGGTGGGGAGTTGCTGTCGGGGGTTCAGCTTCCTGAGCAACAGGCGAATGATTGGCTTGCCATTGTCGTCGAGGCTGGCGGTGTGTCCCATCACCCCCTCATGGTCCATCAAACGGTTCCAGTTGCGATCCTGGGCCTGCATGGCCGGGGCCAGCAAGCGGTTGACGGCAGCCACTTCGTCTTCGGTTTGGGGGGCGTTTCGCGGGTGCCGGCGGTCCAACCGCAGCCGATCCTCCAGAACGGGGCGCTCCCCTGGTGGGACGAATTCGAAAGACCGCGCGAAGCCCCGCACGCCAAACACCCGCTCGAGACGCTTTGCCTCCGGGAGTTTCAGAAATTCGCCCCGGGCGGTCGGATCGGCGAATTGCAGTTCGACTCCCTCGACGGTCAGGAAATCAAAGGGAGTGGGCCGACGTCCAGTCTGCGGACACAGGGTCTGCCGGTATTGCCCGGTCTGTACCAATTGGCGATGGGCCAACGGCAGGTGATCCCGTTTGTGATGCTGAAACTCGTCCAGCGCCGTCTGGCACGAGAAGGCGACCCACCCCGATCCCAGCTTCTCGCGAAACGCGAAGTCGACCGGCTGTTCGGTGACCGGACAGACCGCCGCCGACCAATCAATGGTCTCGGGGCGAACCTGCTGAGAAAGCGAAGCGTTGGACCGCTGGGGAGGACGGGCCCAGCTCATGGCCCCCAGGCACGACCACATCCCCAGCACGAGCACGATTTTGGAAATCGTCCCAAGGTTTGCAGACCACGCTCTCATGAGGACACCTCCTGTTGAGTCGCAACATCGTTTCTGTGGTAAAGCCACTGCCGCAAATCCCCCGCAGGACCCCCGACTTATTCAGGGTTCCCAACTTCATCTATCTGAAATAACCAAACTGAAGAGCGACGGGAAGGGCGAATCCGATTATTCTTACACCATTTTTCAGAAAACCAAATTCGGGAATCGCCAGAGTAAGGGCACGGAAGTTCATGTGTGGACTCCAGCGTCGTGGCGAGCTGGGGCTTCCAACGCCTAATGCTCAGCACATGATTCTGGGCAGAGCGGCAAGATGCTCAGAACAGTCCCCACAAGGGTTCTCCATGATCGACCAATCGCCTGGGGCGATTGAGGGCATCCCGATACTCCGCGGCGGCATCAATCCCCACCGCATGGAAGATGGTCGACAATAAATCATAGGGGTGGACGGGATTGCTTTTGGGATAAGCCCCAAACCGGTCCGACTCTCCGTAAATCTCACCCGCCCGCACTCCGCCGCCGGCCACCAGCGCAGAATAACAATCGGGCCAGTGATCGCGCCCCCCGGGGCCGACGTTATTCGTCGTCGCGGCACCAATCTTGGGAGACCGTCCAAATTCTCCCACCGCCACCACCAGGGTCCGCTCGAGCAGCCCTCGCTCATGCAGGTCCCCCAGCAGGGCCGCCAAACCCCGGTCGAACACCGGGCAGCGATGATCGCGCAGCATCGGGAAGTTGTTGCGGTGCGTGTCCCACGACCCGTCGGGGCCCGCCATCGGCTCATCATCCGACCGGGCCGGCCAGGTGACCTGCACAAAACGTGTCTCGGCCTCGATGAGGCGCCGCGCCAACAGACAGCTCTGTCCGAACCGTGTCATCCCGTACTGCTCGCGCACGGTCGCCGGCTCTTCCTCAAGCCGGAACGCCCTGATCGCCTCGTTCCGCTGCAGCAGCGACAAAGCCTGCCGGTATTGTGCCCCGAATGTCGCCCGCTCGGCCTGCGCCAGCGCTCCCTCGAGACGCCGTCCCAGTTCGACCCGCGCCTGCAGCCGGTCGAGCGAGACATCTCCCGGCAATGCAAACACTTCCAGGTTGATCGGCTTCGTCGGATCTTCGTAATTGGTGAACGGATCGAACGGCGCTCCCAACAGCCCCGCTCCCTGCCCCAGCCCGACCACCGCCGCCTCCTTGGTGGGCCCACACACCGCGGCATACCCCAGCCGCGAACTGCGCGCCGGCTGAAAGCGGGCCACGACCGACCCCACCGATGGCAAGTCTTCCCGCGAGGGGGGCACCGCCAGCCCCGTCGGTGAGAAATTGCCCGGATCATGCCCCGTCATCAGCATGTAGATTGCCGAGCCGTGGTTCGGCAGTCCGGGCGGCTTGCACCCCATGCTGCGGATCAGGCTGAACCGTTCGGACTGCTGCGCCAGCTGGGGCAGAACCTCCCCCAGAAAGATGCCGGGGACCCGGGTGGGAATGGCCTGAAACTCTCCCCGAATCTCGGCGGGAGCCGCCGGCTTGGGGTCCCACAGGTCAATGTGGCTGGGGGCCCCTTGCAGATAGACAAAGATCACATTCTGGGCAGAGCCAAAGCCTGGCAGACGCCCTGTTTCGGCACAGGCTGGCCTGCCCAACAGGTGGGAGAGATGCAGTCCGCACAGCGACAGTCCTCCCACCGACAGCAGTTCCCGCCGCGAGGGAGCATCGCACAATCGGCCGCTGTGTCCCTGAATGGTGAGCATCGAGGTCGGCTCCTCTCGGTGAACCACGCGGGAAGACCAACTCGCCTGTGCGGGACTTCCCCAACCCTCACTGTACTGGCGAAACGCCGCGGTGGGCAACCACCTCCACGGGCGTTTTCAGCGGCGGCGGGAAGACTCGACTTCTTCCGATGTCAGCTGCACCGGCACCTTGGGGGAACTTGCGTCGGCTGAGTCGGCGGCCAGGCAATACAGATGTGTCTCAGTCCGCAGGTAGAGGCGGTCTCCGACGACCGCGGGAGAGGCCAACACCTGCCCCGGCAGGATATTTTCGGCCAACCGCCGGAACGCCGCCCCCGCCCGCCAGACATGCGTCGTGCCCGACTCCGAGGTGGCGTAAATGCGCTTGCCGGATGCCACGGGACTGGCCGAGAACATCCCCCCCAGGCGTTGCTTCCACTTGAGCTTCCCGGTGGCGGTCTCGACCGCCGAGAGGATCCCCTCATCCGTCACGAGGTACACCAGGTCGTCCACGACCACCGGCGACGGGACGAATGGGACCCCCTTGGAGAGTTTCCACAGCAGTTTCGGTTCACGGTCGGCCGACAGCTCGCGCGGGTCGAGCGCCAGCAGCGACGCCTCGTGGTAACCGGTGCAGACCAACAGCCGCCCCTCGACCCAGACCGGCCGGGGAACTACGGAATGCCCCACAAATTGGTAGCGCCACAATTCCTCTCCAGTCTGGGGGTTGTAGGCCCAAACCCCATCGCCTCCCGGACAGACCACCTGGAGTTCTCCATCGACGTCGATCACCAGGGGTGTGGCATACGAATGCTTTCCCTCGCGGGGCGCCTTCCAGCGAATCTCACCCGTCAGCGCGTCGAGTCCCAGCACGAACTGGGGCGTGTCGACTCCCGCCCGTTCCAGTTTGTCGAAGAAGGGACCTGTAAACCCGTCGCAAACCACCACCAGGACATCGTCGACCAATGCGGGAGATGAGCCGGGGCCGTGGTGGTGGTAATAGGGAATCACCCGGCTCCACAGCAGTTCACCCTCGTGATTCAGGCAGGCGGTGCCAAATGCTCCGAAGTGCGCATACACGTGGTGGGCGGTGACGACGGGGGTGGGCGCGGCCTGGCCCGCCTTGGCCAGGCCCTTCGCGCCGGGATCAACCGCGAACAACTCGGGGCTCAGGAATCGGAGCTTGCCCGAATCGGCATCGAGACAGACCACCCGCAACGAACGCCCGGCCTGCGTGGCGGTGGTCAGCCAGACCGAATTCCCCTGCACCACCGGCGACGACCACCCTTTCCCGGGGATCGGCACCTTCCAGGCGACATTCTCTCCCTCCGACCAGGTGGTGGGGGGATTGGTCCCATCCGCCTGCCCCATCCCACCCGACCCCCGGAACTGATTCCAGGCGGGGGGCTGGTCATCGGCAGCAGTGGCCAATGTGGTCCAAATCAGGCCCCCACCAGCAGCCAGCAGTTGCCACAACCAATCGCGACGGTCGAGTCTCACCGTCTGTCTCCAGTTCGAGGGGGATCACGGCCAGCCGGAGATCCCTCCCCGCGCACCGCCGCATCCGCCCAGGCGACACCGTATCCCCCCGCAACGGAGGGGCTCGGTCGCTCGGGCGGGCGGGGGAATAACAGAGATCCCCCTGCGACCTCAAGAGTGATCGATCAGGGTGTGTGGATATGTGATCACCATTCATTCGGTCGCCTGGCCTGGAATTCTCAGCCGTGGAGGTGATCCAATCCCTCATCTGGTCCGTTTCATATCTTGATGATATCATCCCGTTATCGTGACGGGTGAATCGGACGAACCCGTTTGAGGAGGTCATGACGATGAGTACCGAAAAGCGGCTGACGGCCCGGAGCGGCTGGTCGATGTTGGTGGTCAATCTGGCGGTGTTGCTGGCGTCGATTGGGGCGTTTGTGGGAACACTGATCCTCGGCAACACCGTCTCCCAGTCGTTCCTGCTGTTGTTGTTGGTCGTCATCCCGGCATTTGTGGTGTCGATCATCCTGTTGTGCGGACACTTCACCCTGGAGCCGAACGAGGCCCGGGCGATGCTGCTGTTTGGCGATTACCACGGCACGGTGCGCGACTCGGGTTTTTTCTGGGCGAACCCGTTCTACTCGAAGCCGCGGATCTCGCTCCGGTCGCGGAACATGGAGACGCAGAAGCTCAAGGTGAACGACAAGCGGGGGAACCCCATCGAGATCGCGGCGGTGGTGGTGTGGCGGGTGGACGACACCGCCCAGGCGCTGTTCGATGTCGAGAAGTATGAGTCGTACGTGCATGTGCAGAGCGAGTCGGCCCTGCGGCACCTGGCCAACAGCTACTCGTACGACCATGGCGAAGAGGGAGAGATCACGCTCCGCAGCGGGATGGACGAGGTCTCGGCCACGCTGCAGAACGAACTGCAGGAGCGGCTGGGGAAGGCGGGGGTCATTGTGGAGGAAGCCCGCCTCACTCACCTCGCCTACGCTGCCGAGATCGCGGGGGCGATGCTGCGGCGGCAGCAGGCCGAGGCCATTATCGCGGCCCGCACGAAGATCGTGCATGGCGCGGTCAGCATGGTGCAGATGGCGCTCGATGAACTGGCCGAAAAGCAGGTGGTCGAACTCGACAACGAGCGAAAGGCCAGCATGGTCAGCAACCTGCTGGTGGTGCTGTGCGGCGAATCGGAAGTGACCCCGGTGGTCAACACCGGAACGCTCTATCAGTAGTTGGGGCGGCCGTCATAGGCATGAGCCAGTCTGGGGAATGAAATGCCGGGGCCGACGGCGGGGGAAGTGGACTGGACGCACAGCCGCTGCAGGCTCCAGAGGGGGGAAGGAGTTGCGACCGATGGAGAGAAAGTCGTTTCTGCTGCGGATGGACCCGGCGCTGTATGCCGCACTCGAACGCTGGGCGCAGCAGGAACTCCGTTCGGTCAACGGCCAGATCGAGTTCCTGCTCCGTGAGGCGGTCCGCCGGCGCGAACAGCCCCGCACGGAAGAACCCCCCCCAGATCCCGCCCCGTCAGACCGTCCTTCATTGGCGTGAGGCTCGCTGTCCGCGACCGCCATCCGAATCGCGCTCCCCTGTCCACGGCCCACTGTCCACCAGCAACATCTCAAAACTCCCCAGTTGGCGAGCCGCCCGTTTTCTGGTATACTTTCCCCACTTCAGTCCGCTCGGCACCTAGGCCACGGGATGAGTGCCAGGTCCAGTGGAATTCTTTCGACGCAGTTCGCGGTCGTGACATTCGGTCCTGGGAAACACCACGAGACACGAATGTCCTTCTCCGATTTGGGGCTTTCTGAGCCCATTCTGCGCGCTGTTACGTCCGAAGGTTACGAAAACCCCACCCCCATCCAGGCCCAGTCCATCCCCCATGTCATGGCGGGACGCGATCTGCTGGGCTGTGCACAAACCGGCACCGGCAAGACCGCCGCGTTCGCACTCCCCATCCTCCATCGGCTCACCGCCGAGGGGAATCCCCCCCCGGGCTCGGGCCGCAAGATCCGCGTGCTGGTGCTGGCCCCCACCCGCGAACTCGCGCTGCAGATCAGCGAGAGTTTCTCGTCCTACGGACGGAATACGCCCCTCCGCAACACCGTCATCTTCGGCGGCGTTGGGCAGGGGAACCAGGTCAAGGCGCTGCAGCGCGGCGTCGACATCCTCATCGCCACCCCCGGTCGTCTCAACGACCTGATGGAGCAGGGCTACATCAACCTCGCCCAACTCCAGATCTTCGTGCTCGATGAAGCCGACCGCATGCTCGACATCGGCTTCCTCCCCGACATCCGCCGGGTGATGGCCAAGCTTCCCAAGGTGCGCCAGACCTTGTTCTTCTCGGCCACCATGCCCCCCGAGGTGCGCAAGCTGGCCGACGATCTGCTGCACCAGCCCGCCAAGGTCGAAATCGCCCCGGTGAAAGCCACCGCCGATCTCATCGACCAGTCGGTCGTGCACATCCCCAAGGCGAAGAAAACCCGCCTGCTCGCGGCGTTCCTCAAGCAGCCCGGTGTCGACCGCTCGATTGTCTTCGCCCGCACCAAGCACGGGGCCGACCGCATCGCCCGCCAACTGCTGCGGTATGGCATTCGGGCCGAGGCGATCCATGGCAACAAGAGCCAGAACGCCCGGCAGCGGACTCTCGACCGCTTCCGCATCGGCAAGCTGCGGGTTCTGCTGGCGACCGACCTCGCCGCCCGCGGCATCGACGTCGACAACATCACCCACGTCTTCAACTTCGACCTGCCGCACGAACCTGAGACCTACGTCCACCGCATCGGGCGGACCGGACGGGCTGGCTCGGCCGGCAAGGCAATCGCCTTCTGCGACCCCGCCGAACGTTCGATGCTCAAGGGGATCGAACGGCTTACGCGCAAGTCGATTCCCGTCCTCGAAGAACTCCCCGAGCCCCCCGAGGTCACACCCG
>JBKDUK010000294.1:0-6761 GCA_046339535.1 Planctomycetaceae bacterium
TTTCCTGTTTTCTCTTGAGCAAGGAGGTCGGTCATGACTTTCCAGATGGCCCAGATATCACCGCGCGATCTGGCCGGGAACCGTCCTGTTCCGGCCCACCCCCTCCCGCCCCGGTCAGGCCGCCTGTCTCATTGGCTCGGCGTGCTGATGCTGACTGGCGGCCTCGTGTTTCCAGTGCCGCCCAAGGCAGAGGCCAAATGGCAGCCGTCAATGCGTGCCAGCCGAAACTCCGGGGGGAAATCCAAAGCGAACCGTGCGCCTGTGAACCGCTCAGCGAAACAGCGACGGGCGCGGCGACTCAGCGGAACACGTCAGAATCGCCCCTCACGGAATCGCGGCCGCAGCACAGCCGGCAGCAAGAAGACCCGTTCCGGCACGATCGCGCGACGGAGCCGGCATGGGAACTCGGCGTCGTCAAATCGCCCGACGCATGTCTACGTCATCATGAAGACATACAAACCTGGGGGAAAGCGCGTCGGAAAAACCACGATTGAGAAGTTCGGGATCAGTGGGTCGACTCCCCGAGTGCGTCACGACAAAGCCAACGCGAAGATGAAATATCTGAGCCCCCGGGCTCACGCGCAGGCCCGCGCTCTGAACCGGAAAGCCAAAGCGGAGAATTCGGGATTCGTCTACTCGACACGCATTGTGCGGTTCATGAACCCACAGCCGCCCGGTCGCCAGACCGCCCGGGCGCGGGCACTGTCTCTGGAACGGGACTTCGTGACACGGCACTTTGATCGACGCAATCGTCGGGTGCCACCGCTCAATCTGCGCCCCAGTCCCTTTCCGCAGTCTGGACGGTCGCGCTCTCGCTAGACGGCAGCGCCACCCGCAGTGGTGCTGACTTCGACGAGCGACCAGGAAATGACCCTTCGATCGAATTGTTTCGCTGCGGCTTCCGGACCCTCTTCCAGGGTGCGGGGCCGCAGCCCAATTCGCCCCCTCAAGAAACGCTGACCACATTAGGCCGGTTCTCGAGTCGTCGCGACTGCCGCACCGCGAACGGTCACCAGCACTGCAGCCGGCGACCTCGCGGTTGGGGTTGCACAGCGACGCCTGGTTGCCGAGAATCGTCTGAGACAACGAAAAAGAGGGTTCCATCGCCAGTTGGACGATGACAAATGGAGGCCAGTACCGCAAGATGCTGGAAGCACGCGGGAGCAGTGTGGCTTCCGTCCTGAGGTTCTTTGAAGATGTCGAGGCGGGGTCGATGGATCGGGCCGCTTCGAAACGGGAGCCGCAATCGATGACTGACCTGCGAAAGGTAGACTCCGAGGACGATGAGCCTTTGGCGAGGCGGTATCACGAGGCAGCACAAGCGACACGCGAGATCGTTGCAGAGCTCAACCGGCTTTTGATGCTGGCGGTCCTCGCTACGCCTGGTTCCAGTGTTTTTGGGAAACGGGAACAGCAGGTATGGTGGGCTTTGGAGAATTCCAGGTTTCTCTCCCCGGACAGAATTGAGAGAAGTTTTCGCCAGAGCCACTCCGGCGTCGAGGCGGCGGCAGTGAGAGACAAAGCGATTGATGTACTGCTGAAGGGGATTCGCAACGGCAAATGCTACGCACTGTACAAGAAGTACATCGACGTAGGAATACGTAACGCGCACCAGGCACTGAAACGATGGGATTCGAAACTCACGTTCTCTGGATCGGTCACTGAACACGAGCTATCCAAAAGGACCACTGATCAAGAGGAAGACCTGAGCGAACCTGAACTGTTTAAGACTTACTGGGTTAAGTACATACGCTATTTCGCCCCGTCTCTGACCGCCCTTGATCACGAGCTGATCCAGATGTTGATGGAAAACAAAACTCAGAGAATTATTGCCTCTGAACTTGTTGTGAGCGAAAGCCGCGTTTCGCAACTGATCAAGAATCTGGAACTGAAACTGGGCGTGCCCGGACTGCGAAAACTGTTTCAGACAAAAACCAATGCGCCGGAAGTGTGGCAACCAACAGGCAGAGCATCCGGCAGTCGGTCAACTGCCGAGAGCCAGGTCAGCGTACGACAGCAGGCGATCGAGCGAGTCGAGGAGATATTGAGAGAGTATCCGCAACGACTCGTCCTCTTGCAGCGAATCCGGGACTCACGAGAAGTGACAATAGAGGAGGTCAGCAAGGAACTGCACTTGAACATCGATGAGTTGAGAATGGAACTGAGCGAGCTGCACACCATGTATGTCGTTTTAGCCAAGGCGTTAGACAACACCGAATAAAAAGCATTGACTCAGACACATGGACACCCTTCCCAAATCACGGAGCCCCTTGCCAAAGGACTGATGTATGTCGCACCTCACCAAAAGCAAACACCCTCTTTTCGAAGTAGAGAGCCGCTACAGCCAACTGCGGGGAGAGTTCTTTCCGGCTGAGAAGTGGCAGGGTTTTTTCGCCGATGTCCGTTGGCAAAATGGCCAGGATGCCAGGAACCGGAATCCGCCGGCTCTGAGCAACGCCCCGATCACTGAAGGGAAGGCTGTCTTCGAGCGCCAATTGACTCTCAGCGCAGCCTCGGGGAATGTCCTGGAGTGCGTGCTGGCCGTGACGACGGATGACTCCCACGTTGAAGTCCTCGACCGTGAGGTGACAGTCAGGATCCTGAAGAAAGCGGGTGAAGATCAACAGGAGGGCGCGAAGTTGGTGGTGCAGGTGCGTCGTTTACCCGCAGGCACAATCCACTGCCGCTTGTTTCCTGTCGTTCCCGGGATGCAGCAGTTCCTCAAAGACTCGGACCCCGAGTTGGCAGTGGCCGATCATCAGGAGTTCTGCCGGAGACTGTTCGATCCGCGTCGGCTGGCGACGAATCGCGAAGTGATCAGGATTCTGTCGGGTATGACCGATCTGGACGCGGTGGCGAACGAGTCGGGATTTGTGTCGTTCGAGGTCTCGCTGCCACTCGATATCGCCAATTTGCCCAATGAAACCCTCTTGATGATCGTCGGTAACTGTGAAAACCCTGGGCCGACCATAAGTGCTGTCGACGACGACAATATGTCAGGCGTGCAGCATGATTTGCCCAAGGCTGATAAGGCCGAGCGATTGAGCGATCCAAGTGTAGCTCCGAAACTAATCGGCTCCGGCATGTGGGGTCATCGATTGGCAAGGAGAGTATGGAACATGTCCACAATCATTGCGAGCGTAGCCGGGGGATTACTGATTGGGTTGCTTCTGCGTGTTCCATCTGACGCACCTCAGGGAATTGAACCGCTTACACTGAGTTCCATGCAGCGAGCAGCACGCGGAGCGAGCGAGTCCAATCACCGCGAATTCACAATAATATCGAAGCGCCCAGGATTTTTGAGTGTAATCAACATCATAGGTGATGAGGAGTCGACGCCTTTCGTAATTGATCCCGGGCTTGCGGCAGAACCGATCGAAGTGCGTGGCAACAGCCCGATAACCTACACGTATCAAGGCCGGAATGCACCTCAAATGTCCATCTTCATCGTCACTGAAACACAGGCGGACGGCACATTGCGGCGAGCCTTGCGCACTGCCCAAATTCCGCGACGCGACCGAAGAGAACTTGAGGCGTATGTTGTGGCGAAGCTGAAAGCGAATGGTTATCAATGGATTGCAATGGAAACTTCCCAGAATAACCAATGATTGCCGTTTGAAATCAAACCACTGGTGTTAAACTCCTTGGGTCGACTTTGTGAGAACTGCACATGTACAGATCAGTGATCGTTCTGATGTCGTCAATTGCTTTGGCTGGTTGCGGCAGGACCAATAGCACACAAGAGACATTAAATGAGATTTCAGCCACTGATGACACTGAAATAAATCCCTTGGCTGAGAGGGTATCGATTAAGCAAACTAAGAAGAAGTCGTCGCATGGCTTGTATGGGGCAGTGCGGTTCGTCTCAGTTGGAATTGACTCCTTTAAAAATCAACGAATTCCGAAACTGGGATTTGCGGAAAGAGATGCAGTTGCACTAGCGAATGAGTTAGGTGCTAGATATGGATTTGACTGCCGAACACCGATTCTCGGTGAAGCGGCAACTCGGGATGAGATTCTTAAGGTCATTCGCGAGGAGGCGGGCGCGCTTAGTGAGAGCGAGGTACTTGTTGTCTACATTGCCACGCATGGACAAAAGATACAGAAACACGCATTCGGAGCTGCTGGATTCCTTGTGCCATATTCCGCGAATCTGGATCTTGAAGATCGGGATATTGACAAATGGCAGTCTGAAGCGATTTCGTTTGATGAGATTCTCAGCACCACGCGTGAATCCAAAGCCAAGCATGTAGTCTGCCTTTTTGATACCTGCTGTAGTGGACTCGCAACCCATCGGGGCGGTACTGGTCTAAAGGAACGTGTCGACCTCCAGGTTCTGGCACTATTACCATCACGCATTGCTGTTGCAGCAACAACTGATGATTCGCCCGCATTAGAAGATCGCATAGCAGGGTACGGCTATTTTGCCAAGGCCCTATTGAGTGAGTTAAAAAAGGAGCGAGCGCTGAGTCTGACAGAGCTTTTCGAGGCTGCGCGTAAGAATGTTATCACGCAGACGGGTGGAGTGATGACTCCCCAAATGGGGAAATACGGGGTCGGAAACGGAGAATTTGTATTTGTTCCTGAAGGCGTGATTGACGAGAATCTAGAACAACAACTAGAAGAGTTGGAGTTGCGTCTTCAGTCCCGAATGGCTCGGTTTTCTACTATGCAGGATGTTATCGACGCGTTTGAGGGGACCGACTACCGATTTAGTGATGAACGAGTCGAAATGGAGAGGGAATGGAAAGAGCGCTTCAACCGATTTTTGGAAAATGCATCGCTCAATGACACCAAGGCCGCCGCTGGGCTTCATTATTGCTATTCAAAAGGGCTTGGAACGGAGATTAATCCAGGTAAAGCGTATTCGATCGCTGCTGAATTGGCGGAACGCGATGATCCAATCGGCAAGCACCTCTTGGGACGATGCTTTATTAATGGTATTGGAGTTGAAAAAAACGAGAGTATTGGCAATCAACTGATTGGCTCGGCAGCGGAGAGTGGCTTTCCAATTAGCTTTGTCACACGGGGTATGTTTCTGATAGGGAAGAACCAGATACGCGAGGGCCGTGAGCTGCTGGATAAGGCGGTCGACGCTGGAATACCTTCCGCGATGTTCCAATTGTCGATCCTCTATAATGGGAATTTTCCACCGATTGAGCGAGATGTAGATACTGCAATCGCTCTGCTGACACGAGCTGCCGATCTCGGACATACAAATTCAATGATTGCATTGTCTGAGATCTACAGCAAGCAGTTTCCATGGTTTCCTGAAATCGATACCGACAAAGTGGAGCGATACATGCGAATGGCCGCCAAGAGAGGAAATCCGATTGGCCAGTTTGAGCTAGCAAGGGAATATTGCAGGGGGGTAGATAACATGTTTGCTTTTCATCGCCTTCATTTGGATCCCGATAAGAATGAAGCACGTAGACTACTTAGGTTGTCTGCAAGCCAAGGTCTTGCCAATGCACAGGTTGCTCTTGCGAGAGATTTAGCGGATGGAAGACTGGGGGCGTCGAATCACGGACTGGCAAGAGAGTGGTGTGACAAGGCAGTAGAGCAGAGCAATGCTGACGCATGTTTTCTCAAGGGAGCCTGGTATCATGACGGGACTCTATATAGCAAGGACCTCGATGTAGCAGTCAATATGTGGTCCGAGGCTGCTGACCTCGGATCTGCAGACGCTTGCTTTTTTCTCGGGGAAATGTATCTACTGTTGTATCATCCAAAAGCAGAGCCGACCGTTCGTCAACAGCTCGCGCTGAAAGCAAAGCCGATGGAGATTATTCCTTCGATTCAGCACATCGCGTTATACTGGTACTTGCGTGCTCAGGTATTAGGTGGTCATCCGAAAGCTGAGCAACGTTTGAAGGAGTTTGTGCATTTTAGAGAACTGCCGTTTAGTGCAAGAGAATCGAGGCCGCCGATCGATTACTCGTTCTACGGTCCGGAGAAAGTCATCGAGAATTTTCGATTACTTGCGGGTCTCAAGGATTATGATAAGTGTAATGCCTTGTTGAAAAGACTTCTCGTCGACGACCGATAAAGTCTCTTTTATGCAAGGCGTTAAACTGCCTTTCATTTTGATCTCGCGATATGAGAGCTTTGCGAATTCTTGTGGTTAGCTACTGCTGTCTTGCACTAGTGGCGGATTATGCTTGAAGTCAACTGTTTGGCAATCAGCGATTTAAGGTGAAATGAGTCATCCAAGTAGTCTGCCTATTGATTGTCGCTGAGAGCTCCGCGGAACTGCGGCGGAGAGCTAATCCGAGTTTGTAGTTAATTTCGCCACCGACGCCTGCTTAGTCTCCTGCAGGCAATTTGTCATTGCCCGCCGGAACCGACGGCTGGGATCAAGCATGCGCTGGTCCATGGTCACTGTCGGGTGAACGGGTTTCTCGGGTTGGTTTTTAGAGGAGTTCAACATGCGTCGTGTTGCGATCGTTACGTTGGTGTCCTGTCTTCTCACGAGCGGTTTTGGCTGCCAGGACTCCCATTCCCCCCCCGCTTATGACTCGGCTGCCGCCCGCTATCAGAACCATGAAAGCACCGCAGCAGTCACCCCACCAGCGACGGCCCCACAGGCTTTGGAGCCGGCCCCACAAGTGCCAGGTCCGGCCCCCGCCCCCGCCCCCAGTCCGAATTCCATGGCAGGCGCACCTCCCGGCGCGGTTGGGACCACACCAGTCCGTCCGTACCCTCAGGGCAATAGCGGCGGCGACGCGCGTTCACCATCGCCGGGGCCGGCGACGGTCCCG
>JBKDUK010000295.1:0-5820 GCA_046339535.1 Planctomycetaceae bacterium
CGGCAGGAGATCAGCACCGGCTTCGAAATTCCGTCGAGCATCTCCTTGAGGTCGGGCTCCTTGCCCAACCGGTCGAGCCGCAGTTCGATCAGGTCGCACTGCCCGGCGGCGTTGAACAGGTCCACCTTCCCCAGGCGGCGCGATTCGGGAGCGACGGCAATGCAGAGCATCTGTCAGGATCCTTGTGGAATCAGGATTCGGCGTGGGGCCGCAACAACTTCGCCGCCCGTTCAATGTAGACCCAGGCGCTCCACAGCGTGCTGATCACCGCTCCCCAGAGCAAACCCACTTTGAGCCAATGGAAGATGGGATGGGCCTGGGGCCACTCGGCGGGGGGTGCCGTGGCCAACTCGAGCAGCACCGCGACCACCGCCGCGCACTGCAGAACCATCTTGACCTTGCCGCTCCAGGCGGCCGAGAAATCTTTGCCCGCCGCCTCCAACAGCCCCCGCAGACTGGTGATGAACAGCTCGCGCCCGATGACAACGACCGCCACCCAGGGGGAGACCCGCGCTTCGGGGACCGCCGACAGGAAAATAAAAGCCCCTCCCACCAGCATCTTGTCGACCAGGGGGTCGAGCACCCGGCCCAGCACTGTGACCATCCCGTATTTGCGGGCGATGTACCCGTCGACGAAGTCGGTCGTGGCCGCCACAAAAAACACCAGCGCCGCCCACCCCCACCGCTGGGCGTCGATCAACGCCAGACAACCCAGCGTCAGCACCAGCCGCGACAGGGTGATCTGGTTGGCGACGTTCCACTGCCGGTGCCATGCCGAGGCATCGCGGTCAGCCTTACCGGCAGCGGCAGGAGGTTCGAGAGTCGCGGGGGGGGGTGACACGGCGCTTCGCTGGAAAAGACAACGGGGGCAGGCTCAAGGGTCGCAGACCATCTTCACACGACGAGACTCCGCGGCGGTCACCCTTCGGCCGCGTCCTCGTCCTCGACGGCCACCCCCAGCAGATCATAATCGTCGCGGGCCTCGATCTGCACCGGTACGAATTCACCGACCTGCAAGCCCTCTCCCTGGACGTACACCGAACTGTCGATCTCGGGAGCGTCGGCAAACGTGCGGCCGACCCAGGTCGTGTCGTCGACCTGGGCGTCGAGCAGCACGTCCAACTCATAACCCACCAGCGAATCGGCATGCTCAAAGGCAATCTCCTGCTGGAGGGTCATCAACTCGTCCCGGCGGGCTTCCTTGACCTCGTCGGGCAGGTGGCCTTCGAGCTTGACCGCCGGGGTTCCTGGTTCCAGCGAATACGTGAAGACCCCCATGCGTTCGAAGCGGGCCTCGGCCACGAAGTCGCGCAGCTCGGCGAACTGGCTGTCGGTCTCGCCCGGGAATCCGACAATGAACGTCGTCCGCAGCACGAGGTTGTCGATCTTGTCGCGCAGCCGGCGGACCAGCGTCTCGGTCGACTTCCGGTTCACCCGCCGCTGCATCCGCTTGAGGACCGGGTCGCTGATGTGCTGCAACGGCATGTCGAGGTACGGGATGATCCGCGACGACTGGCCGATGGTGTCGATCAACTCGTCCGAGATGTGCTCGGGGTACAGGTACAGGAGCCGGATCCAGTCGACGCCGTCGACCTGTTCGAGCTCCTTCAGCAACTGGGTCAACCGGGTCTCGCCATACATGTCCATGCCGTAGTAGGTGGTGTCCTGGGCCACCAGGATCAGCTCGCGGACACCATCTTCGACCAGTTCCCGGGCCTCGGCCACCACGTTCTCGATCGGCTTGGTGGCGTGCTTGCCGCGCATTTTGGGGATCGCGCAGAAGGTGCAGGTCCGGTCGCACCCTTCCGAGATCTTGAGGTAGGCGTAGTGCCGGGGGGTGATCCGCAGCCGGGCCCGGTCATCGAGCGCGCGAATGGGAGCGGGACGGAACACCTCGCGCTGTTCGCGGACCCCTCCCACGAGACGGTCGGCCACCCTGGTGATTTCCTCGCGGGCGAAGACCCCCACGATGTGGTCGACCTCGGGCAGTTCCTGCAGCAGTTGGCCCCCCATCCGCTCGGGAAGACACCCGGCGACAATGACCCCCTTGGTCTGCCCCTGCCGCTTCAGCTCGAGCATTTCGCGGATGACCGCCTTCGACTCGTCACGCGAACTCTCGATGAAGCCGCAGGTGTTGACGATCACGAAGTCGGCCCCGGCCGGGTCCGAGACGAGGGCATAGCCGTCGAGCGCGAGGCTGCCGAGCATTTTCTCGCTGTCGATGAGATTCTTGGGACACCCCAGACTCACAAACGCGTACGTCCCCTTGGCCATCCCCGGTTCATTCCCGGAGGCAGGCTGGAGATTTCCGGCCGGATTCGACAGATCCACAATGGGCAACGACTGCATCAGCGAACGACTCTCTCTTCCGGGACGGGTGCCGGGTGGCCACACACTCCCCAACAGGAGGGCCACCCCGGAACCTGAACAGACCCACAGACAGGGCTCCGCGAGATTCTACCCGATGCCCGGGGGACTCAACAGGGGGTCACCGTCTCAACCACCGGAAGACCGGAATGGCCACCGGGAAACAAAGCCCGGTTCGCGGACCGCACGCAGGTCGCCGTGGGGGCTGCACCGGTCCAGGGGCCGCACGGCATTCAAGGCCTGAACAGAGATCGACAGCCATGCCCGCGGTTTGCGAACCGCTTGCGTGGGCTGTGGCGCGAGGCGTATGGTGCGGTCTCGGGGACGCAGCTTTCCCGACCCCTGTTTTCTGGGTGATCCCTCCTTATGTTGGCCGAGTCGATCCATGCCTGAACAGCACCACTCCGCGGGGGAATGTTCGCGGCGTTCATTTCTGGGGATGTCGGCCACGGCCGCCTGGGCCGTCGGATCGGCGGCGGCGATGGCACCGGCCGGGCGGGCGGACGACGCCCCGATCATCGACTGCCACGTCCACCTGAAGCATGGCGACGCGGCCGGAACCGAGTGGTCGGCCGATTCCATCGTGGAGCTGATGGATGACGTGGGCATCGCCCGCTCGATTGTCTTCGCGATGAAGACCACCACCGTGCGGTCCATCGAAATGGCCGCGGCGGCGGTTGAGAAATATCCCGACCGGCTCATTCCGTTTCTCTATGGTCTCCCCAGCTATGAGATCGCGCTGTTGCCCGTGGTCGAGCAGGCGGTCACCCAGCAGGGCTTTCGCGGCATCAAACTGCACGTGGGGGAGTGCACCCTCGCCGAGTACGTGATCGACCCCCTGCTCCGCCTGGCGGGGACCTTTCCAATTCCCTGCCTGGTCGATGTCTCCGGGAATGCCGCCGTCGCCGCACGTCTGGCGAAAACCTTTCCCCAGACCCCGTTCTGGTTCGCCCACATGGGGCGGTACAACTCGACCGATGCGGCGATGACCGACCAGTTCATCCGGCTGGCGGAAGAGTTCGACAATGTCTGGCTCGACCTGAGTGCCGTCGGCCTGCCGGCCAAGATTGGCGAGGCGGTGGCCCGCGTCGGCGCGCGGCGGCTGGTCTGGGGGACCGACGGGCCCTACAAGAATCCCACGGCCCCCGAGTACGCCCGCGCACAGCTCGACAACGTGCGGAAGCTGGAGATCAGCGACGAAGACAAACGGCTGATTCTGGGGGGCAATGTCGCCCGTTTGCTGAATTTGAAGTGACACCACAATCACGGCAGGCAGTGTTGGTTTCTGGTCACAGCCCGAACCCACTGCCCCGAACCCACTGCCCCGAACGCACTGCCCCGAACGCACTGCAGGGCGAGTTCGACACCATCCCAGACATCCGGTGGAGTGTCTCTGGACGGGGCGACCGTCAGCGGTGTGCGGCGAACTCTCCCTTTTTTTTCGGAATGCAGCGCATCGGCGGCCTTGCCGCAGGAGAGTGTGAACCGCCGCGGTGGGGACGTCTCATCTTTGATAACGGGACATGAACTCCCAGGCGAGTTCCGCTCCTTCGGCATCGCGGCAAAGAGGACCGATGAGTCGCCGGACGACGGCGTTGTCGGGCAGAGTGTGCGTCCGGGACGGGAGCGCGTGCCCGCCCCCCTGGACTTTCAGAAACAGCACCGGAGCGCCCCCTGGCAGCGCCGGATAGAACGTGCGCTCAATCCGGCAGCCGTCATCGGGACTGGTATCGGGAAGCAGCTCTTCGCGCACCCCGGTTCCCTGGGCGCGATTGGTGCGAATCCACCAGTCCCGGTGACTTTCGGCCGACATGAGCTTCTCGGTCTGTCCCCGAATGGCCCCCCCCTCCCACCGGACCAGCGGATCCTCGGTTCCATTGAGGATCAACAGCGGCGTGGGCTTGGCAGGCGGTTCGAGCCCCCTCAGATCGGCGGGCAGCAGGGCAATGAATGCCGCGCCGGCGGCGAACCGTTCCGGAGCCTCGATCAACAGCCGATACGTGAGCATGCCTCCATTCGACGCCCCGGTGACGTAGATCCGTCCCTTGTCCAAACTGTGAGTGCGAACCATCTCGTCCAGCAACTGCCGGATGAACGACACATCATCGGCCGTGGAATTCCGGTCAGATGTCGCTGACCGCAAATCATTCCAGTTCTGATTGTCGCCCCGTGTATCGCCCGTTTGCGGATTCACCCCGTTGGGGACAATCAGCACGGCTTTCTCCCGATCGCAGACACTGGTCCATGCGCGGGTCCCTCCCGCCCGGAGAGCGAAAATCTTGCGCATGCTCTGCGTGCCCCCATGCAGCAACAGGACGGCGGGGGGATGCTCGGGAAGTGTGCGGGGGCGGTACACCCGAAACCAGCGTTCCTGCGAGCCAACCTGGAGAGAGCCTTCCGTCCACTCACCCGCGGCAGGCGCATGGTCTCGCTCCTGCGAGCAAACCCAGCGCTCTCCGCCAGCCAGACCACTCCCCAGCAGCAGCACCAAGGCAATCCAGTCACAGCGGCCCATCGCGTTCAACTCCAGTCTTCCAACAGGCGGTCTTCCCACAGGTCTCACGAGGTTTGCCGGCTGCTTCGACACGGCTCTTGTCGTCGCGATTGTAACGTATCCCGCAGCACGCAAGCGGTCCGGGATGCGACCTGGATCGCGTCGCGCCCCGTCGGTCCCCACCGCGACTGACCGTGGGGGGGGCGAGCCAATCCACGTTGGGTCTCCTCGCCGAAGGGGGGCACCCCCTGATTAAGGCGTGATTTCCACGCGCTGCGCCGGCGAGCGCACTCCTTCGATGCGGGCGTTGTGGGTGTTTTCAGCCAGTACTGCCCCGGTCAGCCGCAGGCCGTCGACCCAGTCCTCCGGATGCACTCCCGTTTCAAAACCGCGGATCTGGATTCGATCGAGGTGGGCGTCGGTCACCGCGACGGCATACACCCCCTGGGACTTTCCCCCCACCCCCTGCAGGTCGATGTTCTTCAGTCGCGGCCGGTCGAGCCCGGGACGGGTCGGGTCCCGCACCGGTTCGTAGCCATGGTTCTCACGGGCCCGCCAGACGTTGTCGGCCAGACCGTTCAAGACCAGACCGAAAATCCCGGCCCTCTCAATCCGCACCCCCTCCACGTCGTAGCCCTGATGCGCCCGGTCGCGCAGGTCCCGCCGGGCGAACTCGTAGCCCAGATCCCCTCCGAAAATCGCCAGTGCCGTCGCGGCCGCCTCCACCCGCAGATCGCGGATGGTGATGTGATCACAGGCCGAACAACGGATTCCCGCATCATTCCCATCCTGGCAGCGGCCCAGCCGCCCCACACGCACCTGCTCCAGCTGGATGTCATGCGGATGCGTCGAGTAAATCTCCCCGCGCTCCCAAAGCGTGCGCATCCGGGCGATCTTCTGGTCCTCACTGGTGATCGGGCCGACGCTGCCCCAGTCGAGCCCCACCCCCAACAGGGCCT
>JBKDUK010000296.1:0-24364 GCA_046339535.1 Planctomycetaceae bacterium
CCGCTTCCAGAAACTCCCACGCCGCATCGACCGCCGTCCGCACGGTATCGTCCCGGTCGGGGAGCGAAATCACGGTCATGTTTTGGGGGAAGTAGGCATTGCTGGCATTGCGCAGCAGGTACCGGCTGGGGGCGTTGCACACTTCGCGGGTGTTGTACTGTCCCAACCAGGGACGGGCTCCAACGCACAACCCGAGAGCGCCGGCGTCAAAACTGATCATCTCCGCGAGTGATCGCTCGGCCTTGCCGCAGTCGCACCGAATCCACGATTCCGACAAATCACCACTCGTTCCCCGCTCGTCGATCCAGAGCTGCCGTCGACACTCGGTCGCCCCCCGGTGCGCGTAGGAGTACCAGTCGATGTCGCCGATGTGGCCGGACAATAAAAGGTGTCAGGAACCTTTGTTGAGAAAGCACGAAGCCACCCTCTGTTTGCGAACCCAAGTCAAATGCCACAAGCCCATTTGCCATAATGAGTTACGATCCAATTCAAAAATCAGCCAGGCAGTATTCATCCGATCACACAACCAGTCCCAGTGAGCCGCCCTGAAACCATTTCTTTCCAAACGCCACCGTAAGCGCCATCCCCCACCACTCTTGACCGCCCACGTACCCTGACCGGTTTCGGCGCTTGACCCCTGGTTCCAGGTCGGGAGGGTGTGTGTGATGGCGGGACGTCGGCGGGAGCAGTTGCGGGCGGAGTGGATCGACCGGCTCAGGCGGTTTCAGAAGCGGTCCGGGAACGTCGAGGAGTTCTGCCGGGCGGAGGGTGTGTCCTTGGCCATGCTCTATCGCTGGCGGCAGCGGCTGGCGGAGACTGTCGCGGGGCGGGTGGCCGGCCCGCGGGCCAAGGTGCCCGCCCGAGTGACCCGAAAGGTCGCTCCCTTCGCCGCTGTCCGGATCCGGCCGGTACCAGACAATAAAAGGTGTCAGGAACCTTTGTTGAGAAAGCACGGGGCCACCCTCTGTTTGCGAACCCAAGTCAAATGCCACAAGCAGTCGCGCTGAGCGTGGTTTGTGGAGCTGACGGACTGCTCGGGGAGGCGGTGTTCCTGAGGGGCGACTGAGCCGGCTTGGCGTTTCGACGGCACGGGCGGCCCATCGGCTCGGTGTTCGAACAGCGCACACCCAGCGGACCGGCTCGGACGGAGCCTCGCCCTCCCGGAACAGACGAACCAGGAAGGAACGCGGTGGGTGGAGGGGTGGGTGGCCCCCCTCATCCGGCCGTTGGCCTGCTGCTCCCCCTCGAGGGCGAAGGACCGTTTGCGGCCCGTGTGCCGGTGTGGCGTCAGTCCACCGACGCGATTCCGTAGCCAACTCCTTCAGAGTTGAGTCGTACGTGGGGGACGGTGACCTGGGGTAGCCGGCGCTGCGCTGTGGCAACCCCAGGCTCTGGGAGAAATCCCCTTCAGGGATTGTGCGGCCCGGGGGTTGGCGTGCGAGCTGGCGCGGGGTTGGGTTGGGCCGTGGCGACGAACCTCCAGGTTTGTCGGTCAAACAATCGCATTCGACGATGCGACAGCCTTTTGGAGCGATCCGGTGGCTCGCTTCACGCGGCAGGCCAGAGGCCTAACCCACGGACGTGGCGACGAACCTATTGTTGGTTTGTCGGAACCGTGGTCGTTACAAGATCGTCTTCGTCGCGGTCGTTTGCCTCGCAGGCTGAAAGCCTACGCCACGACCGGGGGGGCCTTTTGCGCTCTCACCCCGACCCTCTCCCGCAGCGACGCGGGTTCTGTTCACCGGACGTCGTTTCGCGGGAGAGGGGGTTACGCGCGGTGTCAGCGGGCACCCAAAAACGGCCAGTGCACCGGGGGGGGTCGCTGCGCTCATCCCCCGGCGACCCTTGGGGACCCCGCCGGGGTCGGTTGTGGTGTGGGGCTGGAGGGGCAGGGCGATGGGCCTGCGCAGGGATGGAAATCCCCCCAACGCCGGAGAGTGGAACGGAACCTGGAAAACCGACCCGCCTCGACATCGCAGCCAGCGAATTGTTCCTCGAAGAGCGAATGGGCCTCGTCATGGTTCGATCTTGTTGGGTCTCAGACGGCCGTATACACTGTGTGTATCCCGACTGGAGAGTGACCTCATGAACAAGACGCTGATCAAGCACGGCAACAGCCTGGCGCTGGTGATCGACAAGCCGATTCTGGAAATGCTGCAGATCACGGCGGAGACCGTGCTGGAACTCTCGACGAATGGAGATGCCATTCTGATTCGTCCCATTCGGGACAAGCGTCGGCAACGAAAACTCGAAGCGGCTCTGGAGTCGATCAACCAGAAGTTTGGCGACGACCTCGAACGCCTGGCACAGTGAATGGCCGACGTCGATTTTCTGACGCTCGATGACGTCCAGTTCATTCATCGCGATCAGACGACGCGATACGGTGGTGATCCGGGAATTCGTGATCGGAACCTGCTGGATTCGGCCCTGGCGCAGCCCCGCGCTTCCTTTGGGGCCGAATTCCTGCACGCCTTTCCGTTTGAAATGGCAGCAGCGTACCTGTTTCACATCGTGCGAAACCATCCGTTCCTCGATGGCAACAAACGGACGGGAGCTGTGGCTGCGCTGGTGTTTCTGGAACTCAATGGAATTCTCATCCAAGCCCGTCCTGGAGCGCTGTACGAGATCACCATGGGTGTTGCGACGGGTGCTGTGACCAAAGACCAAGTTGCCGCATTTCTGCGGGTTCACGCCGTCACCTCCTGATCCTGGGTGCGTCGCTCGGCTCGCCACGCCAGCGGGTGCACGATCAAGGGAAGTTCAAAGGGGTCAGGTCCATAGTCCCATCGTCATCACGGATTTCTGGCGGTGTTGGAGTCGTCTGCGCCGAGATGAGGGGCGCCGACTCCACTCAAGCGGCGCGACGCGACGCCACACACCGGATCGGGGCTCGGTTGGGTGCCTTGCGGACACGGACGCACACGACGGAGGGTGGGCGTCATCCACGCTGCTCCGGTCGATCCACGCTTTCTGGCACTCCCTTTGGCAGGCTGGTGTATTCGGGGGGCGTGCCAGGGGTGGTCGCTGCGCTCAACCCCCGGCTCATGTCTGGCACCCCTGCCGGGGAGGGTCGTGGTCCCCGTTGGGACCCCGCGGCTGATGTGGTTTTTTCCACCGACGGAAATCCCATAGACAACTTCTTCAGAGGTGGGGCGTGGGTGGGGACGTTGACCTGGGGTAGACGGCGCTGCGCTGTGACAACCCCAGGCTCTGGGAGAAATCCCCTTCAGGGATTGGGTGGTCCGGGGGTTGGTGTGCGAAACGACGCGGGACGTGGCGACAAACCTCCAGGTTTGTCGGTCAAACAAGTGCAATCGACGACGCGACAGGCTTGTGGATCGATCCGGTGGTTTTCTTGGCACGGCAGGCCAGAGGCCTACCCCACGGACGTGGCGACGAACCTCCAGGTTTGTCGGAACCGTGGTCGTTACAAGATCGTCTTCGTCGCGGTCGTTTGCCTCGCAGGCTGAAAGCCTACGCCACGAACGGGGGGCCTTTTTCGCCCTCACCCCAGCCCTCTCCCGCAGCGACGCGGGTTTTGTGCACCGGAAGTCGTTTCGCGGGAGAGGGGGTTACGCGCGGCTTACGCCGCTGTTCCGTGTGGACAGTGTCCGATGGCTGACACCGGTGGGGCATCGCCCTCCGTGCCTCATCAGACCGGCTGCCACCCCATTCGATCGATCTCGATCCCGACGTGGACTTCGATGGCGGGCCGCGATGCGGCCAAATGGCGCGTGCTGCCGCACCAGGGTGGAGTGGGCGGTGTCCCCGTCGGGCGGGAGACAAAGCGGGACAGGCCAGAACCACTGGCCGTTGGTCTCGCAGGGCGTGGCCACTGCGGCCTACGGCAGATTCTGATCGCCGGTGCCTGTCAGGCGGACAATCAGCAGGCGTTCGACCGGCATCGCCTCGAATTCCCCATCCTGGCTGGCGCGCAACCCCTGTCCGGTGAAGAACAGGTGTCCCAGCCGGCGGCCTTCGGGCGCATCGGCGGCCAGCACGATGGTCTCGCCCGGTCCCAGAATGAGGGAAAACCGCTGGTCGAAGAAGGTCTCGACCCGCTGGCTGTCTTCAAACCGCCATTCCTGGTCGGCCACGTACCGCAATTGATTGGGACCGTGGAAGACCTGCGGAATGAAGGTCAGCTTGGCCCAGCCATTGTCTTGCTGTTCCACGGTGACCCGGAACCGGCATTCGGCATCCTGCAGTTCCAGCGTTTGCCGCTCGCCATCGCGCGTCACTTCGAATTCACATTCGTCATGCACGGGACTGGCGATGATTTTCACATTGCCCCCCGAAGCGACGAAGAACCGGTGTCCGCCAATCTGTTTGGCCTTTTCCGAGACCTCGTCGTAGGCGAAATCGGGCTGTTCCCCCAGCAGTTGCTGCAGCACCCGGGGGGGATTGGTTCCCACCACACCGAGACGAAACCCGTTCTTTCGCAGTTCTTCGCGAACATCGGGATCGAGCGACTGGACCTGGTCGACCCGGCTCCAGAGGGGCGTCCCGACCAGGCTGTCGCCCCGGGGACGTTCGACCAACACCACATCGAGACAAATGGCGTTGAGGGGCGGTTTGATCCCGGGGAGTTTCTTGGACGTGTTGGTCCGCACATCCCCATTGATATCCACCACCTCGCATCCCGCGCAGCACCAGACCAGGCTGGCCAAAACCAGCCAGTGCGGGCGGCACACGGCGCCGAGAGAGAGCTGCGCGTGCATGGGGAAGATCGGGGGGGGAATGGTGGCGGAGAGACGGGCACTACGGCTGTTCGGGTGCCAACCCGATTCGACGCAGTGCGAACGAACGTCACAACAACCGGCGGGATTCCACTGTCCGAAACGTGGCCAGCCTGAATCTGGACCGCCTTTTATGAGTCTTTTCCCGACAGGTCAAGAACGGTTTGGGCTTCCCCGCCCGCCCCTCTTGTAAGTTTTACAACCTCCGCAACCGGGATTGCGTCGGAACCGGATTGCGGCGTACAACCCGCCGCGTTTTTTTGCAGCGGCCGCCAGTCGCTGCAGTCCACCAGTCGCGGCGTCCCACCCGCTCCGCCCCGGGTTCACTCCCGTTCGAGCCAAACCCATGCCCGCCTCCCCACCCCTCAGTCTCCGATCCGAGGTGTCTGGGGGGGGGCACCGCTGGGGGCCGGCGGCCTGGTTCGCACTCCCCCTCGCGGCATGGCTCGCCGGTTGTGCGTCTCCTTTCGAGTTCGCCCCGGCCGATGCCGTGGTTCTGCCGCGCGACCGCCTGCAGGCCCTGGCCCAGCAGGACGGGCCCGGTTCGCTGTATTACTGCGGCACCGAAGAGGGATATCACTATCTGGTCGATCCCCGGCCCGGAGTGCGACGGGTGTACAAGGCGAAAGCCAAAGATCTGAAACTGGAAGACACCTTCCGGCGCGGCGAAGACGAGCCATACCTGGTGCATCCCCACCTGCTCGAAGGACGCCGGCTCGGTCAGCGGCCGCGCGAACTTCCCGGCGTGGAATTCGAGGTTCCCTCGTCCGACTCAGCCGCCGGCCCCCGCGACTGACCCCACCCGGTGGTTCCAGAGGATCGGGCGAAGAAGTCCGCAGGGGTCCGCCGACAGCGGAAGTTGGGCGATCCCGTCCCTCCACTCGGTTTTTTGCCCGTCGGCCCAAGGGCTGACCGGCCTCAATCCGCCCGCCCGAACGTGTCAGCATCCATCGGGTCCTTCTGCCCCAGGGGGAGCAGGTGGCCGCAGTCCGGATGAGGGTGTGCCGCGCCTCTCTGCCCATCGCGACCCCGAATGCCACAACCGCTCCGGGAGGATGAACCTCCGTGTGAGCCCCCACTGGGCCGGCAACCAAAGAGAGCGTCCGCAAGGGCCCACCAACCGGGCGGCGGGGGGGCGGAGCTCGGTGTCCGCTCTCTCGTGGTGACAGACATCCCGGTCTGTCAGTTCCCTCCGCGATGACGACCCGATCGATCCCGCCTTCTCTCTTCACAATCGCAACCGACCTATAGCTCGTCGTACCGCTGTTCCCCGCTGCTTTGACGAACAGGCTGACAAGCCTGTTCCACAACCGTGGGAACTTTCGTGGGGGGATGAGGTGGTGGTCGGGCGAACGGGCTGAACCCGGGACGGAATCACGGGATCGATCGCCTGTCGTGATCCGATCCCCATTCCCGCTGCAGTCCATGAAAACCCTGGGCCTGATTTCGGCAAGTCTCCTCAGCCCCCGGGCCAGGCTATGGAGCCGCACCGCGAAGCGGTATTCTGTGGACTGTCGACGCGGTGCACCCGCCCTGCGGCAGGGTGGCGGTTCCGGGAGTCACCCGGCGAGGATGCGGCGCGGTCCGAGGGGTTGGAATTCCGAGGGTTGAGATTCAGGCATGGCGCGGTGTGATCGCGGTTACCTCTGCGAAGTGTGTGGCGAACCGGTCCCCGAGATCACCGACAGCGATCTGTACCTGCGGTTTGTGTTGGGCGAACTCGATTCCCGCCTGCTGCTGGCCGCCCCCGAACGGCACCTCCGCTGCAACCCGGTGCAGGCCCAGTTCATCGTCGATCCCACGTTCGAGCCGGTGGTTGTCGAAGGCCCCTTCGACAAGCGTCATCAAGATCGGGCCGACGTGGCCCGCCGCGAGGCCCGGGTGACCGCCGCCTTTCGGCGACTGCGGGAACTCCCCGGCAGCGGGCTCCCCCTCAGTGCCTATCCACTCCCGCCGGACCACGGGTCTTGAACGCCTTCCGTCGTCCGTCTCCCGTGTCGCTCCCCGTCCCCATTTGATCGCTTGCTTCCCGAGTCTACTTCATGAGCCAGACGCACAACCCCACCCACGCCGCTTCGCCCATCCACGCCACGGTCGATTACAACCGCCCGGGGAAACAACATGGGCATCTGATGATTCCCTACTCGTACAACCTGGGGGGCTGGGCCAACCTGCTGGTGCCGATCACGGTCATCAGCAATGGCCGGGGTCCGACGGCGGTGGTCAGCGGGGGCAACCATGGAGATGAATACCCCGGACAGATTGCCGTGATGAAACTCTGCCGGGAGATCGAACCCGAACAGATCACCGGCCGGCTGATTCTGATTCCCTCGTTGAATTACCCGGCGGCCAAGGCGGCCACGCGGCTGTCTCCCCTGGATGGCATGAACCTGAACCGGGCGTTCCCCGGGCGGCCCGACGGCAGCGTCACCTCGCTGATTGCCCATTACCTCACCACGGTGCTGTTTCCCCTGTCGGACATCGTGATCGACATCCACACCGGGGGGCGCAGCATGGATTTCGTCCCCTGCGCGACGATGCATCTGGTGCCCGATCTGATTCAGCGGCAGGCGATGATCGACGGAGTCGAGGCGTGGAACACCGACTTCTCCTTCGTGTATGCCGACGTCGCCGGCTCGGGCCTGCTCCCCGTCGAGGCTGAGAACCAGGGGAAGATCGTGGTGACCACCGAGATGGGGGGGGGCGAACCGGTCAATTCGCAGGTGCATGCCATCACCCAGCAGGGTCTGGCGAACGTCTTGCGGCAACTGGGGGTGTTGCGGGGGAATGTGTTGACCCGCAAGGGACTGGGGCTGCCTCCCACGCGCTGGGTGCAGGCACTGAGCCGGGACGACTACCGGTTCGCACCGGAGTCGGGCATCTTCGAACCTCTGTTGCCTTTGGGAGCCGAGGCGGGTCCCGGGCAGACCGTCGCCCAGATTCACTTCCTGGAGCGTCCGGACCGGGAACCGATCCCCATCATCGCCCCGACGGGCGGGGTGCTGCTGGCGACACGGGGACCGGCGATGGTGGCGCAGGGAGACTGCGTGGCCTGCATCGCCCACGATGTCGACATTCGGGCCCTCAAGTAATTCCGCCGGCAATTTCGCCATCGGGACCGGGCTTGAGAGGGGCGGTCCGCCAGGTCACGGCACGGAGTGGAGAATCGACCCGAAGGGCGCGCATCGCTCGTCCGCAGGAAGGTTTTCCGCTCCGTGACACGCAAATCCTGTCCCCGCTTCGGTCAGGCCGGACGTGGATTGCCCTGTCGTAGCCCGCGGATTCAGGCGTTGGTAACATCACACCGCTCGAATGCAATCCGCTCCCGTCGTGTTTCAGGGTGAGAGAGACGTGGGAGTCTTGCTGACGTCACCAGCAAGTCCGCTGGTGACGAACTCTCCTGAGGGACCCTGGAGCCCAATCATGTTTCGGTTTTTTCACCTGCGGGTGGTGTTGATCCTGGGAGTGCTGTTCGGAAGCGGTGTGCCTTCCAGCTCCTGGGAACCGGTGGCCAGTGCCCAGCCGCCGCAAACAAAGGGGACATCCAAGTCCCTCCCCCGGCCCGACTTTCAGTTTCCGGGCAAAGTGGGCCGGACCTACAAGACTTCGGATCCCCCACAGTTTCCCCAGCCGGTGAAGGCCCCGGAGGGTGCCCCCAACATCGTCTTGATCCTGCTGGATGATTCGGGGTTTGGCCAGTACTCGACATTTGGCGGCGGGATTCCCGCCCCCACGCTCGACAGGCTGGCCGCCGAGGGGCTGAAGTACAACCGCTTCCACACCACCGCGCTCTGCAGTCCCACCCGGGCGGCGTTGATCACCGGCCGCAATCATCATTCGGCCGGCACGGGGGTCATCACCGAGGCCGCCACCGGGTACGAAGGGTACACCTGCGTGCTGCCGCGCAGTTGCGGCACCATCGGACAGGTGCTGCAGCAGTACGGGTATGCCACCGCCTGGATCGGCAAGACCCACAACACGCCCGCCTGGGAAACCAGTGCTGCCGGTCCCTTTGACCGCTGGGCCAACGGTTTGGGCTTCGACTACTTCTACGGCTTCAACGCGGGCGACATCAATCAGTGGAACCCCGTCTTGTTCGAGAACCGCAATCTGGTTCCGAAAAGCAAGAAGCCCGACTATCACCTCACCGAAGACCTGGCCGACCAGGCGATTGCCTGGACCCGCCGGGTCACCAGCATCGCCCCCGACCAGCCATTCTTCCTGTACGTCGCTCCCGGAGCGAATCACTCGCCGCACCACGCTCCCCAGGAATGGATCGACCGGTTCCGGGGCCAGTTCGATGCGGGCTGGGATGCCTACCGCGAGGCGACCTTCCAGCGGCAAAAGCAGCTCGGCGTCGTCCCGGCGAACGCGAAGCTGACCCCCCGCAGCGAGGGGCTCCCCGCGTGGGATTCGCTGAACCCCGGTCAGAAGAAGATCTATGCCCGCATGATGGAGGTGTTCGCCGGCTTCGCCGCCCATGTCGACCACCACATGGGGCGCATCGTCGACGCCGTCAAGCAGTTGCCGAACGCCGACAACACCATCTTCCTCTACATCGTGGGAGACAACGGCGCGAGTGCCGAGGGGGGGCTGGAAGGGAGCATCAACGAGAACCTGTTCTTCAATGGCTTCCCTGAAAAGTGGGAAGAGAACCTCGAACATATCGATGAGCTGGGGGGTCCGAAGTGGTTCAACCATTTCCCCAGTGCCTGGGCCCACGCGATGAACACCCCCTTCCAGTGGACCAAGCAGGTCGCCAGCCATCTGGGGGGGACCCGCAATCCGCTGGTGGTCTCGTGGCCGGCGAAGATCCGCGACCGGGGGGGCCTGCGCAGCCAGTTCGTGCATACCATCGATCTGGTCCCCACGCTCTACGAGGCGATTGGCATCACCCCGCCCGAAGAGCTCAACGGCATCCCGCAGAAGCCGATCGAGGGGACGAGTTTCCTGAAGTCGTTCTTCGATGTGAAAGCTCCCGAAACCCGCCCCACACAGTACTTCGAACTGCTCGTGAATCGCGGGATCTATCACCAGGGCTGGATGGCGTCGAGCCGCAGCTTTGTCCCGTGGGTTCCGGTGCGGGGCGAATTCGATCCCCTGACGGCCAAATGGGAGCTCTACAACCTCAATGAAGATTTCACCCAGTCGACCGACCTCGCCGCCCAGCATCCCGAGAAACTGCGTGAGCTGGAGGCGATCTTCTGGAAAGAGGCCGAGAAGTACCACGTGCTGCCTCTCGACTGGCGTGCGGTGGAACGGCTGAGTGCCGAGCTGCAAGGACGGCCCAGTCTCGCCGGCAAGCGCCGGAAGTTTGTCTACTTCCCCGGCCAGGTCGCGCTGCCCGACGGGGCCAGCCCGCCGATGCTGAACAAGTCGTGGACCATCACCGCCGATGTGGAGATTCCCCCGGAAGGTGCCGAGGGGATGATCTATACCCACGGCGGTCTGACGGGAGGACTGGGGCTGTATCTGCAGGAGGGCCGAGCCCACTTCCGCTACAACATGCTGGCGATTGACCGGTATCTCGTCAGCAGCGAGAAACTGCCGGCGGGGAAGGTCTCGTTGCAAGTCCAGTTTCAGTATGAAGGTCAGCCTGGGGAATTGGGGAAGGGAGGCTCCGTCACCCTGCTGGCCAATGGTCAGAAGGTGGGCGCGGGGAAGCTCCCCAAGACCGTGCCGCTGCAGTTCTCGCTGGGAGAAGGGGTCGACGTCGGGCGCGACTCGGGTTCCGCCGTGGGTGACAATTACGAACTCCCGTTTGAGTTCACGGGCAAGATCGAAAAGGTGACGGTGGAACTCAAATAACCACCGGGCGGCCGCAGCCGTGTGAACAGGTCCTGGCCAACAAGAGCCCGGGGCCTGCTCCACGGCCTGAGCCGGTGGGCGAACACCGGCCCACAGACTCTCCCGGCCCACAGACTTTCTCAGACACGCAGTACGCGACAAAGGCCGTCATCCCCCGGGGAGATGACGGCCTTTGTTGGTTTGGGATTCCCTTCCGCGGCGCGGGGTTGGGACGGAGCAGCTTACAACTGCCCGCTGTACCGCACAAACGCCTCGAGGGCGTAGTATTCGGGCAGGCCCAGCTGGTTGTAGATCGCGGCGGTGCTCTTGGTCCGCTCTTCGGCCCGCACCCAGAATTCGCGTTTGTCGCTTCCCGGGAAGAGGGGGGCGTCTTTTTGCGATTCGTGACGGAAGATCGCCTGCTTCTTCCGTTCAACGATCTCGGGGCTGAGGGGGACGGCCCGCTCGATTTCGTGCGGCTCGTACTCGTGCCAGGCCCCACGATACAGCCAGGTCTCCGTCTGGAGCCCCTCGGCCTCGACCACCTTGAGGGCCCGCAGTATCGCCTCGGCACACATGCGGTGGGTGCCGTGCGGGTCGGAGAGATCGCCGGCGACATAGATCTGCAGAGGCTTCAGGGTCCGCAGGAGGTTGGCGATGATCTCGACATCGGCTTCTCCGATGGGAGACTTCTCGACCTTGCCAGTGCGGTAGAAGGGCATGTTCAGGAAGTGCAGCTTCTCGGGGGGAACCCCTGCCGTCACGGCGGCCCGCGTCGCCTCGGTCTGGCGAATGAGTCCCTTGACCTGCTGGACCTCGGGGCAGTCGGGGGCGCCCAACGCCTTGTTGTGGATCGCCTCGCGCATCCGCTGGTCGAGAGCCCTGGTCTCGGCCGTTTCCAGCCCGAAGATCGCGTTGTACTCCTTCATGAAGTCGATGTGCCGCAGTGCGTCGTAGTCGTGCACCGCGATGTTGCCGCTGGTCTGATAGGCGATGTGCACATCGTGGCCTTGATCGGCCAGGGTGATCAGGGTTCCTCCCATGGAGATGACGTCATCATCGGGATGGGGGCTGAACACCAGGACGGTGGCCCGGTCTTCACCGGCGGGCTTGGTACGGATTCCCTTCAGCAGCCCTTCAAAAGCCCGTTCGCGGATCGCTCCGATGGGTCCCCGCTGCTTCAGCAGGTCGTGCAGGTGATGCTCGATGAAATCATCTTCGCACAGTTTGTGCAGCGGCTTGCCCAACTGCAGAGCCAGCCCAATCACCGCCCGGTGCTCGACCTGCGGAGTCCATTGAACCCGGCCGGTGACCCACGGGGTCTGCACGGCGGTCAACTGGCTGGCGGCGGGGCTGTCCACCACGAACAGGGCGTGGGGATGTTCCTGCAGGAAGGTGGCGGGGACCAGCGAAGTCACATCCCCCTCCACCGTCTTCCGCACGATCTTCGCCTTGTGCTCGCCAAACGCCATGATGACGATTTTCTTGGCGGAGAGGATCGTTGAGATCCCCATCGTCACCGCCTGCATCGGGACGCTTTCGGCACTGAAAAAGCTGCTGGCCGCGTCGGCCCGGGTCTGCGGATCGAGCGTGACCATGCGAGTCATGGAATGCCGCGAACTGCCCGGCTCGTTGAACCCCACGTGCCCGGTGCGGCCGATCCCCAGCAACTGCAGTTGGATGCCTCCCGCCCGCTGGATCGCCTGCTCGTAGTCTTCGCAGAACTGCTCGACCTCTTCGGCGGGAATGTCTCCCCGCGGAATGTGGATATTTTCTTCGGGGATGTTGACGTGATCGAAGAAGTTGGCCCGCATCCAGCGGTGGTAGCTGTGGATCGAGCCCGGATCCATCGGGAAGTACTCGTCCAGATTGAAGGTCACGACGTTCGAGAAGTCGAGATCCTCATCGCGGTGCAGACGGACCAGTTCCCGGTACACACCAATCGGGGTCGACCCGGTGGGCAGCCCCAGCACGGTGGTGGCCCCCGCGGAGTTGTTCTCACGGATCAGTCCCGCAACCATCAACGCCACATGGCGCCCCGCCTCGGCGGCGTGAGCGAACGCCACCGTAGGAACGTGGGTGTTGCGGATGAACTGGCCCGAGTGGGAGGGCTTCGCGCGAGGCATGGTGCGGGTAGTGGCCATGGTGTGAAACGCTGCGTATGCTCAAGGAGATCTGTCAACGAGCCAGGGGATCAACAGGCTCTGATGGAGGTGACTTCACTGAGTCTAGTTCCTGTCCAGAAATCAGGCCACACCTGTTTTCCCAAAAAAACATGCCGAACCACGCCGCGCCAAAAATTCTGGCCATTCACGCCCACCCCGATGATGTGGAGTTCCAATGTGCGGGAACCCTGGCCCGCCTGGGCCAGAGAGGCTGCGCTCTGGTGATCGCCACCATGACGGCGGGAGACTGCGGCAGTGCCGAGTTGGGCCCTCTCGAAATTGCCGCCGTCCGCCGGGCCGAAGCCGCCGCCGCCGCCCGTTTGATCCACGCCGAATATCACTGCCTGGAGTTCCTCGACCTGCAGATTGATCACGACAACACGGGCCGGCGACGTGTCACCGAGTTTCTGCGGAGGGTGCGTCCCGACGTGGTCCTCACCGCCCCTCCGGTCGACTACATGTCGGACCACGAAAACACCAGCAAACTGGTGCGGGACGCCTGTTTCTGCGCGTCGGTTCCCAATTACACGACTCACGAATGGGACCCCGCCCCGCCCCTGGCGCACATTCCGCATCTTTACTACGTGGATCCATTGGAAGGGACGGACCATTTTGGTCAACCGATCCCGCCCGACTTTCTGATCGACACCACCGCGGTGTTCGATCTCAAGCTGAAGATGCTGGCCTGCCATGCCAGCCAGCGGAACTGGCTGCTGAAGCAGCATGGAATCGACGAATACCTGGAAAGTTGCCGCAAGTGGAGCGGCCGGCGCGGAGCGGAACTGGGAACAGCCCATGCCGAAGCGTTCCGGCAGCATACCGGCCATCCCTACCCGCACAACAATCTGCTGCGGGAGTTGCTGACCGAATCGCGGTTGGCATGACCAGCGGCCCTCTCAGGCCGCGTGCGAGATCACCGGCCGCCGACGGGGCTGCAGTACCCAGTCGAGTATCCGCCAGTCGAGCCAGGAACGGTCGGGATCGGTGCCGCGATTCGCGAGGAAGCCCATGTGCCCCCCCCCCGGCGCGGTGTGCAGACTGGCGATCGCGGGGAGCTTCAGACGGCGCAGCGACTCGATTCCGACGAGGGGATCATCCGCGGCCCCGATGATCAGCGTCGGAATCTCGATTCCCTCGACAAACTGATGGGCGCTGACCTGCTCGTAGTATTCCGCGCCGCTGCCGAAACCGCAGACGGGGGCTGTGAACAGATCGTCGAATTCCTCAATCCGCCGCGGGAACCGCACGGCGGCGGGATCGGGAACCTCCGGAACCACCCTCCGCCAGTTCGCCACGTGATCCAACAGATGACGGGTGAAGTACCGGTCGTAGAGTCGGCCCAAACCCCCCGAAAGATTGCGCACACAGTACGCGAGGTCGACCGGCGGACAGACCGCGAGGACCGACTGCAGCTCGGGAGGGTTGAACTTCGGATGTTCCCCCGCCAGCTTCAGCAGCACACTCCCCCCCAGCGAAAAACCGAGGGCCGAGATTGGGGAGCCGGGACATTGCCGGATGATCTCACGGAGCGCCGCCAGGGCATCATCGGAACGCCCGCTGTGATAGGGAAGCCGCGCCAGACTCATCCCCGCCCCACACGAACGCATGTCCATGCGGAATGTGCGAATGCCCCGCTGGTTCAGTCGCCAGGCCACCCGCCGCATGTACGTCGCCTGATGATTCCCCGCCAACCCATGAATCATCAACGCCACTTGATCGCCGGGCTGCCAGATTCCTGGACAATCGTCATGCAGAACCACCTGGTCTCCCGCCGAGACATCCACCAGATGGCGACCGGCACAATCGGGAGGCTCCTGGCCTCCGGACTGGTACAACGCGGCCAGGGTCTGAAAGTGCCCGTTTCGCAGCAGCCAGTGGGGAACAAACCGGGGAAGTTTGAGACTGAAATCCATGGTGACTCGGGGGTTCCGGAAATTGGCGCGGGACTTTAGCGGTCTTCCCCCGGGACGGCGAGAGCAATTTGACATCGGTTTTTTCGGTTCGAATCAATTCCCCAAACAAAACTTCCCGCAGGATACCCCAAAATCGCCCCGTCCATCCCGTTTGGTACCACCCCACCCGCAGGGATCTTCCCCCGGGGACAGGTCTCTCGCAGGCGCCATCCCGACGCGATTCATCCCGCACCGCGGGCCCCCCCCTGCGGAAACCCGCCTCCAGCCCGCCGACACGCAGCCTGTCGTTTGTTCCCCCCCACGGCATGGTCAATCTTCGGGGCGTGCACGATACTGCCAAGGCCGCGTTCTCCATCCCTTTGCCGAGCTGCCCGGGCATGTCCGAACCGCACCGCACTTCCCGCTGGACCCAGGCGCTCTGCGGAGTGCTCTTCTTCGCCACCTTCCTGGTCTACGCCCACCGGATCGTGGGGGTGCAGAATTCGGTGGAGATCAAGCAGCACTTCGGCACGGACGATGCCGGTTATGGCCGGGCCGAAGCCTGGTTCGGCTACGGATTTGCCGCCGGCGGCCTGCTGTTCGGCATTCTGGCCGACCTGCTGTCGATTCGCTGGCTGTTTCCCCTGGTGGTGCTGGTCTGGTCGATCACCGGGTGGGGGGCGTCTCTTGCCGGGACCCTGGACGAATACGTTGGGTGGCGTTTCGCCCTCGGGTTGTTCCAGGCCGCCCACTGGCCCTGCGCCCTGCGAATGACCCAGCGGTCATTCGCCCCGCATCAGCGGACGTGGGGCAATGGCATCCTGCAGAGCGGAGCCGCCGCCGCCCAGGTGATTCTGCCGCAGATCCTGCTGTGGGAAGACCAGTGGGGTGCGGGCTGGCAGTCGTCGTTTCGGCTGTGGGCGCTCGTCGGGCTTCCCTGGGGCCTGGCCTGGCTGGCACTGGTCCGGGAGTCCGATGTGCGCCGCCCCGTCCTGCAGACCGACGAGCAGGGGGCGGGAGCAGGTCAGCCCCGCGAAATCCGCGAGATTCCCTGGTACCAGATTTTCACCCTGCGGCGGTGGTGGCTGCTGTTGATCACCGTGGTGGGAATCAACGTCCCCTGGCATGCCCTGCGGGTCTGGATGCCCGACACCCTGCGGACCTTCTATGGCTACGACAAGACGTTCGTCGACAACTTCACGTCGGTTTATTACCTGTTCGCGTTTGTGGGCAGCCTCGCGGCGGGCTGGCTGACCGCGTGGCTGGCGGGACGGGGCTGGAACGTGCATCGCGCCCGGCTGGCGGTGTTTGGCCTGTTCGCGGCGTGCGTGCTGCTGCTGGTTCCCGCCCAGTGGCTGTCGCGCGGCTGGGCCCTGCTGGGGCTGCAGTTGGTCGCGGCGCTCGGCACACTTGGACTCGCCCCCCTGTACTATTCCTTCAATCAGGAACTCTCGGGGAAGGCGCAGGGGAAGGTGGGGGGCTCGTTGAGTTTCCTCTTGTGGATGATCCTTGGGGCGATGCAGGCGAACATCGGGAGTGTGGTGAAGACCGATCCGACGTGGCGCCCCGTGATCTTCGCGGCGGTCGGGTTGCTGCCGCTGATCGCCTGGGGAGTACTCTCGCTCGGCTGGGGAACGCGCCGCGACCCCTGACCACTCCCGCCGCCCGCGTGCGTCGGAAGCGCCGCCCCAGGGTGGCGACCGGTCCCACCGTCGGCACCAGACGCGATCAAACGACTAAATCCGCCCCAGATTTTTGCCGCGCACCATGGCGGGGGGCCGGGCCTGGCCGCCGCCGTGCAGAGTGCGGGCGGCCTCGTCGGGGGAGTGTTCGCGCAGCCAGCCGCGCAGGGGGACATCGGCATCGACCGGGTCGTACGTGCCATTGTTGGTCGGGCAGTCTCCCAGAATCTGCCGGCCCACCGGGTCGAGCGTCGGCAGCACCTGCGCGACCGAGAGTTGGTCCTTCGGCCGCAGCCAGCGGTAACTGTACCCCAGCCAAACCACTTTGCGGGTGATCGGCGAGGTGTTCGCACTGCGCGAATGCCAGATCCGCCGGTCGATGAAGACCGCCGTGCCGGGCTTCACACACAACGGTTCGGTCCCCTCGGGACACGACACCCCGTCCTGCGGACAATCGATCTCATTCCACAGGTGCGAGCCGGGCAGAATCAGCGTATTGCCCCGCTCGGCCTCGGAGGCGTCGGTCAGGTAGAAGCCAATCTTCAACGACATCCGCGGTCGGGGACTGGTCTCCATCTCGTCGTTCATCCGCATGCTGTCCTGGTGCCAGGCGACCCGCCACGACAACGCCGCCGCGTCGGCGGGCGGCGTCACATCCACATGCGAATGGTACGAGTAGATATTCCACCCCAGGATCCCCCAGACTTTGGGAAGTGTCCGCTCGTGCAGCGCCAGTTCCACGAAGGCGGGGTCTTCGCCCAGGACATTGGGAAACGACAACAGCCGGGTCGCCTGGTCGGCCGCGCGCTCCCGCCGGTCGATGCGGTCGACCGCCGCCAGCAGCCGGCTGTTGAATTCGTCCGGGAGCGCGTTCTCGACCACCAGATAGCCCTGGGTGTTGAAGAACTCGCGTTCGGCCTCGGTCAGGCGATGTTCCAGGCAGCGGGGATGCATGTCGGTCTTCCGAAAGAATCTTGTCCGGTGTCCAGCCACCCGGCGGATTATGGTGTCTTCCACTCCGATTCGCGCCGCACCGGTTTACCGGCCGGCCCCCCGGGTACGGGCCCGCGCTCAACCCCGGGTCAGCCGGGCTTCTTCCGCCAGTGCTCCGGCCCGCAGTTGCGGAATCGATCGCCGGTGCTCCGACTGCACGTACTGGCTGCGCCCGCCGTCGGCCACCGTCCGCACCAGGATGGTCTTCCAGGGGCGGTAGTAGTACTGGGGATGGCTCTTGGGCTGCTCTTTCTGGGGATCTCCCTCCAGTTCGAGCAGGTCGAACACGGCGGTCTGGAAGTCGGCGATCCGGCGGCCCTCCTGATGGGCCACGTTGCGGGCCATCGCCAACGCCTTCAGGTACACCTCGGGCCCCATCACCGCGGTGCCGAAGTTGTACATCACCCCCCCTTCCAGCTGGTCGATCGCCTGGCAATACACCAGAAAATCGCGGTAGCTGGCCCCCCCCAGCGCCTCGGCATCGCAGTTGGGATGTTCGTGGAGAATGTCGTAGCCGATGCCAATGTGCACGGTCACCGGCACATTCAGCCGGTACGCCTGGGCCACCACCGAGAGCTCGCGATTCGGAAAACCCCCTTCCCAGATCGCCTTCCCCAGCGCCTCACCATAACCCAACCCCTGGCGATAACCCTCGGCGATCACGTCGTTCATCCGGCCGGTCTCGCGCCACAGGCCGAATTCCCCCGACCGCACATAGCGGGGCACGCTTTCGCAGGTCGCCCCCACCAGGGCCAGTTCCCAGTCGTGAATGGGTCCCGCTCCGTTGAAGGCGAGGTGGGTCAGCAGGCCCCGTTCCATCAGGTCGATCAGGTGCCGGGCGACCCCCGCCCGAATCACGTGCCCCCCGCACCTGAAGATGATCGCGGCCTTGCGGGCCTTGGCCGTGGCCAGTTCGGCCCCCAGGCGGGTCATCACCGGATCAACCGGCTCGATCAACGGAGCGTCGAGGGGGAGCTGGTACGTCAGCGGAACGTCGTGCGTCCGCTCGAAGAGGGGCTTGATCAGCAGGCGGCTGCGGTCGAACTGGGGGTATGGCATGATTGCAAAATGTAACTCGGAGTCTGAGAATTGGCGACGCTCGACCGGGACAACTCCCTCCACCTGCCGCGCCGCGACTCCTGCTCCGGGAACTGGCCGTGCGGATGACGCCGGAGATCCGGTTCGTACGCTGTTCGCTGGTGCCTGGACTCGTTCCCGTCCCCTCCCCCGGAGGTTGTCGTCATGCGCTCACCGTTCCTGCTGACTGGCCTGGTGCTGTTGGCCTGGGCTACCCTCCTGCCGGCCGCCGAGCCAACCGGTTCGCGTCCGTTCGACACCACCCGGCGGGTGCCGTTCAACGGGTCGCGGCTGGTGGGGAGTCCCGATCCCCCGGCCCCCTTCGTCATCAAGCCCGCGTATCCCCGGGTGAAGCTGTTTGAGCCGGTGGCCATCGCCCGTGTCCCTGGCCTGAAGTCGTTTCTGGTCGCCGGCCGGCCTGGCACCATCCATCACTTCGCGCAGCAGTCCGAGGCCACCGCCGCGGCCATTGGCGACCTCCAACGGACCATCTACGGCCTCGCTCCCCATCCCCAGTTCGCCCAGAACGGCAAGCTCTATGTGATGTCGATCGTGGACCCCACCGAGGGGGCGCCCACCGGCAGCCGGGTCTCGCAATTCCAGGTCGACCATTCCACCCAGCCGTGGAAACTGCTTCCCGAGAGTGAAGTGACCGTCGTCGAATGGCCCTCGGGTGGACACAACGGCGGAAACCTTGCGTTTGGACCCGATGGCTTCCTCTATATCGCCTGTGGAGATGGCAGCGGCATCGCCGACGAACGCCAGACCGGCCAGAAACTCGACGACCTGCTCGCCTGCCTGCTGCGCATCGACGTCGACCGGCACACCGCGGGCACCAACTACGCCATCCCCGCGGACAATCCGTTTGTGCAGACTCCCGGGGCCCGTCACGAAGTCTTCGCCTACGGTCTGCGGCAACTCTGGAAGTTTTCGTTCGACCGTCAGACAGGCGACCTGTGGGGGGGCGATGTGGGTCAGGATCTGTGGGAAATGGTCCTCAAGATCGAAAAAGGGGGCAACTACGGCTGGAGCGTGAGTGAGGGGACCCATCCCTTCCGCCCCGAACGCCCGCTGGGCCCCACCCCCATTCTCAAGCCGGTCTTCGAACATCCCCACAGCGACTTCCGCTCGATCACCGGAGGGTTCGTCTACCGCGGCCAGAAGCAGGCCAGTCTGGCGGGGGCTTACATCTACGGCGATTACGACACCGGCAAGGTGCATGCCTTGAAGGTGACCAACGGCGAACTCGAGTGGCAGAAGGAACTGGTCGATACCCCGCTGCGCATCGTCAGCTTCGCCGAGGATGACGCGGGGGAGGTGCTGCTGGTCGACTACATGAATGGCACGCTGTACGAACTGGCCCCGAACACGGCCCGCTCCACCGCGGCCGACTTCCCGCGAAAGCTGTCGCAGACCGGGCTCTTCGCGTCGACCAAAGCCCATGTGGTGGCCCCCGGGGTCATTCCCTATGCGGTCAACTCCGAGTTGTGGTCGGACGGAGCCCTCAAGGAACGCTTTCTGGCCCTGCCAGGAGATTCCCAGATCGAGTTCGAAACGGTCACTTACCCCCAGCCGGCCCCCGGGGCACCCGCCGGGTGGCGATTCCCGGATGGCACCGTCACCGTCAAGACGTTTTCGATCGAGCACGAAGTGGGAAACCCCGCCAGCCGCAAACGCCTCGAAACCCGGGTGATGATCTTCGAACAACTGGCCGGCAGTGAAGAGGTGGGAGACCAGGTGTGGCGCGGCTACACCTATCTCTGGGATGAAGACCAGGCCGACGCCACGCTGCTGGAAGAACATGGTCTCGACCGCGAACTGGTGATTCGCGATCCGGCCGCCCCGGGGGGAGAGCGCCGGCAGGTGTGGCACTTCCCCAGCCGCAGTGAATGCACCCTCTGCCACACCATGCCGGCCAAGTACGCCCTGGGAGTCTCGACGCTGCAGTTGAACCGCGACCAGGATTACGGCAACGGCGTCGTGGCCAACCAGATCGACGTCTTCAAACAGCTCGGGCTGTTCAAGCAGGCTCCTGAAAAGCCGACGGCCGAACTGGGGCACCTCGTCAATCCGCACGACAGCACCCAGCCGCTCGACGCCCGGGCCCGTTCGTACCTGCATGCCAACTGTTCCCACTGCCACATGAAGTGGGGGGGCGGCAATGCCGGGTTCCAACTGCTGGCGACGCTGCCGCTGGAAGAGCTGGGAATTGTGAATACGAAACCGGGACAGGGAGGCTTCGGACTGAACGATCCCCGCGTGCTGGTGCCGGGGGATGCGACGCGCTCCATGCTGCTGCACCGCATGACCAGGACCGGGCTGGGGCGCATGCCCCATGTCGGATCGAACGTAGTCGACGAGAAGGCGGCGCGGCTGCTGCGCGAGTGGGTCTCGGAGATGAAACCGTAGTGGGCCTGCCGGCGGTTCCAACCGCGCCGCTTCCAGCCAAGTCGGCCAGCTCAGGCTCACGCTCGGGTCGAGTCTGATAGGCAGACGAACCGGCGCTGGGCTGCGCGGGACGACCGCGCCCGACCGGGGACATCAGCCACAGCGGGCCGCTCAGACGCCTGGTGTCAGCAACAGCTCAGGCTGGGAGGACGAGCGGGTGTTCGGCAGCGGGGGATTGTCGGCCGACCGGAAGGTGAAGACCACCGAGTATTTGGACTGTTGGGTGGTGTTCCGTCCAGCCGCATGAAACGTGCGGGCGTGAAAGAACAGGGCGTCCCCCGGCTGAAGCGGGACCGGAATCTTCGCCTGGATCAGGGGCTGATTCTGGAGGAGATCGTCCCGCAGGAACAGTTTCCTGTCGAACTGGTCGGGAGCGAACTGCTGCCGGTGCGTCCCGGGAATGACCCACAGACACCCGTTCTCGGGTGTCTCGGGCCCCAGGGCCAGCCACAGGCTCACCAGCTCGGGACGGGTGAAGCTCCAGTAGCGGATGTCCTGGTGCCAGTGGGTTTCACTGCTGAACTGGGGCTGCTTGGTCATCACACAGTTGTGATGCGCCAGAGGCATCACCACGCGGGGGCCCAGCAACTGCTGCAGACGCGACATGACGCCGGGCAGGCGGACCCAATCGGTAAAGACCGGATCGCGCCCCTGCGCCTCCTTGAGCCGGCGGATGGTCTGGCCCCCCTCCTGTTCCCGCGACGCGGGGGCCCCGGGGTATCGCAGGTCGGCCTCGTACTCCACCGGTCCTTCACCCGAGCGCAGCCCCGCTTCGGTCACGGCGATCATCCGTTCGACCACGGCCTGCGGTGCCAAACCCCGCACAATCGCATAACCATCCCGTTCAAACGCCGCCAATTCGGCCGGATTAAAGACCGGGGAAATACGGGGCTCGGGGGGAACTGGCGAAGGATGTTCGATCATGAAGTGGTCTGAAGTGGAAGATCCGGTACCCGCAACGTGGTGCGAACAACTGAGGTCCCCGGGGACCTGATTCCTCCGCACGACTCCACAACGGGTCTTCCCATCGTCGGACAGGGGAAGTTGCGTTGCAAGGGCTGGCACAGGGAGAGTTGCCACCCATCAACCCCAGCCCTGCTTGCGGCGATCCCCGTCCGTCACTCCGCCCCAAGGCGAAGCCCAAGAGTCACGACCCGGGAACCATCACCAACAGGTCCGTCTCCGACATCACCTTCCACTTCCCCTGCTGCAGTCCCGTGGCCCGCAACCGCAGCGTGTACTCGCTGCCGGGGGCCAGCCCGTTGGCCGCCCGGATCCGCAGCATCGCCGTGTTCTGACCCGCCGTCATCTTGAGGGGCGTCGCGGTAAACCGAGCGGGGGCGTCGCCGCGTGGAGCCCGGGGGCCAATCTCCCCCCCGAGTTCGACCGTCACCTCCTCGGGAAATTCCGCAGCCCGCGAGAGCGCAAGCGGCACCTCGAAATCGGCCCCCGGAGTAATCGCCGGCTCTCCCGCCGCATGGGCCAGTTTCAGCAGCGCCCCCTCCGGCAGAATCCCGATCCGCAATTCCTGCCGCTGCAACAGCGTGCGGATCTTGCCCTGGGGATCGGCCACCTGCACCGCTCCGTTCAGAATCATCCGGCTGGTCTTGGTGGTCTCCAGCCACTCGGGAACGAAGATGGGGTATTCCACCCGGCCGGCTCCCCGCGGCACCGTGAACTCGTCACTCGCCAACCCCTGCCGGTGCCGTTGCTGCTTCGCGGTCATCTCCAGCACGATCTCACCGTCGAACCCCTCGAGCCGCTGGATCAACACCGGGGCCAGAAAGGTGCTGCCGCGATGCACTTTGCGCACATCATCCAGCCCCTCGGGGGTCAGCTTGATGCGGGGCTTCATCACCACGGCCAGCGCAATCGGACCCACCGGGCGGCTGACCGCCTGACCGGCCAACGTCGTGCTGGCGGTCACCGTCGCCAGCCGGGCGGTCACTGCGGCATCCGCCGGGCAGTTGAGGTCGATCGTCACGTCGGTCTTGTCGGCGGGAATGGTCAGATCGGCCTGGGCCGTAACCCGTTCGGGAAGATTCGCCAGCGACAACACCACCGGCTCTTTCATTCCCCCGGTGCGGGTCACCTTGACGGGCAGCTTGAACTGCCCTCCCAGGGGAATGGCCCCCAAAGGCGGAATGGTGACGCTGAACTCTTCGACCGGCTTCGTGATCAACAGCCGGTAACACGCCCCCCGGCTGCCGCTCTGGCCACCCCGCTCGGTGAGCTGCGCGGTGTAGGTGCCGTCGTCGGGAATTGTCACCAGCAATTCGGCATCGGTGCTGCCCGGAGCGTCGTCGTTGCGGGCGAGCTCTTTTCCATCGGGTCCCAGCAACACCAGTTCGAGATCGAGCCGACGCGAGGGTGAGCGGGCCTGCGCCGCCAGTCGCAGCACCTCTCCCTTCTTCCCCGGAAACGTGATTTGCTCCTGTCCGAACCGGGTCTCGAATGCGCCGGTGTAGGCGGCGGGCAATTCAGACAGAGCCCCCTGAGCGCTCCCCGCCACCTCGACCAGTTCGGGGCCGTCGCCGACAGCCAGCACGAAGGGGAGCGAAGTGCCGACGGGGGTCTGGACAACGTGCTCGAAGCTGGTCAGGCCGGGGGTGGCGGGAAAGGACACCGGCTGGGTGACACTCTCCAACTGCGGTCCCCCCGTCGCCAGCCCCGGCCCGACAAACTCAACCGGGCGAGTTTCTCCCCGCCGGCCACCGGCGGGATAGGCGGCGAGCACCTGGGGCCCGGGAGCAATCCGCAGGCGGTAGACATACGACCGATCCCCCGCGAAGTCGAGGTCATGCAGCGAGACGGTGTAGAGGGTCTGGGGCTGGGCGGAAAACGAGAAGGTCTGATCGCGCCCCTCGGTGTCGGCCACATCGGCCACCATTCGCCCCGCCGCATCCCGCACCTGCACCATCGCATGCAGCGGCGAGCCAATCCGCCGGGCCACCACCTCGACCGTCACCGGGCCGGCCTGCGCCACCTCAAACTGGTAGCGGTCGATTTCTTCCAGCCGGCGGATCTGTCCAGAGACCACCACCGGCAGCGCGGGTAGTTTCTGGGGTTCGAGCCGGTCTGGTTCTTCGGCCACCGGAGTCCCTGTCGCGACGTGGAAGGTTCCCACAGGAGAGACACCATTCGCATTGGCCACCTGCCATTTGATGAGACCGGGGGGGACCTCGGCGGGAATGCTCAGCTTCGCCCGGAACTCGCGGGCGAGGGGCCAGGCATAGCCGCGGGCCTTGGCCCCGAACCAGTACGGCGGTTCGGGGACCAGCACCGGCCCCGGGGGCCCCAACAGTTCCAACTGAATGCGGGGATCATGCACCAGCAATTGCATGTCGGGCGTCCAGTCAAACCCGCCCAAGGTCACTTCGACGGTCTGACCCGGTGCTCCGCCCGCCGGCAGCATGTAGCCAATTTCCGGTGCCAGTTGTGCCGCTGCCGGTGCCGCCAACCAGACTTGGCAAAGCAGGACCACGCCCCAGCTCCCGCCCAGGCTCAGATTGGCCCCACAGCGGCGTACCCATTTGGTCAGCATCTGCGTCGACTCACAAGCGGAAGGAATGAACGGGGGG
>JBKDUK010000297.1:0-17552 GCA_046339535.1 Planctomycetaceae bacterium
CAGACATCGCACTACCGCTTCGTCTTCTTCGATGGAGAAATCGCCCCCCGTCAACTCGACGCCCTCTGGGATGATTTCGCCCATCCCTGGACCGCGACTGTCGACTAACCTCCGCCGCCGCCTTCACCCACCGGCCATCAACCCCCGTCGAAATCTCCTTCAGCCCTTCACCTTCATCCTTTCCCCCTCCCAGGGTGCCTTATGACCGCGGCCTCACGTCGGCAGTTCGTACGAAACTCTCTGGCGGTCGGGGTGGGCTGGTCCGCCCTGACGGAGGGACTGTCGCCGGCCGCGGCCCCGGCCAACTCCCAGATTCGGGTCGCCTGCATCGGTGTGCGGGGCCGGGGGAATTCGGTGATGCAGAGCTTCCTGGCCGAGCCGGATTGCGTCGTCACGCACATCTGCGACGTCAACCGCTCCATCCGCGAGCAGCGTGGTGCAGAGGTCCTCGAGAAAACCTCGAACAAGACGAAACTCGTCAATGATTATCGCGAACTGCTCGACAATCCGAACATCGACGCGCTGATGATCGCCACCCCCGACCACTGGCACGCCCTGCAGACCATCCACGGCTGTCTCGCCGGGAAGGATGTCTACGTCGAGAAGCCCGCCAGCCACAACATTCTCGAAGGAAAAGTCGCCGTCGCCGCCGCCCGCAAGCACCAGCGCATCGTGCAGGTCGGCACCCAGATGCGGAGTGCGAAGATTCTGGCCGAAGCCCGCGACTACATCCGCAGCGGAGCCCTCGGGCAGGTGGTCTACGGCAAGGCGTGGGAGACCGACCGCAACGGCGCGGTCCAACTCGCCCCGAACAGCGATCCCCCTGAAGGATTCGACTATCACCTCTGGCAGGGCCCCGCTCCCGAACGCCCCTTCAACGCCTCCATCGTGGGGGGGCACTGGCGGTGGCTGTTCGAATATGGCACTGGCGACCTCGGGAACGATGGCGTCCACCGCATCGACTACTGCCGGTACCTCATGGGACTCGACGCGATGCCGCAGTCGGTCTCATGTTCGGGGGGAAAGTTCTTCTTCGAAGACGATCAGCAGTGGCCCGACACCATGCTGATCAGCTTTGACTACCCCCGGCACGTGCTGCAGTACGAGATGCGGCTCTGGTCGCGCCCCCGGCTGTTTCAGTTGACGGAAGGGGCGGCGGTGTACGGCGAGAATGGCTGGCTGCTGATGTCAAACACCAACTGGAAGGCGTACGACGCCGCCGGGAAACTGGTCAAGCAGGTCGACAGCAGCCAGGGAGAAATCCAGCAGGCGCACATCCGCAACTTCCTCGACGCCGTACGCAGCCGCAAGGCCGCCGACCTGACCCAGGAGATCTCCTCTGGACATGTCAGCAGTGCGATGTGTCACATGGGAAACATCGCCTGGCGGACCGGGAAGAAACTGCAGTTCAATCCCCAGACCGAGACCTTCGACGATCCCGCGGCCAACCAGTTCGTGGGACGCGAACACCGCAAGGGTTTCGAACTCCCCACGGTCTGAAAACGAGCTGCGACCCCCTTTTTTATTCGTGAGTGTGACATGTCCCGATTGATGGTTCTGGTGGCGGCGACGCTACTGTTGTTGACGCGGGTCTCGGCCGAGGCGCAGGAGTCTCCGCCGGTGAAGGAGCTGATCCTTCCAGGAGAGTCATTCCTGGTCGAGAAGCGTCCTGCGTTCATCCTTTGGCCAGCGGAAGACAAGCGTCAGAAGCCCCAACCGTGGGTCTGCTATTCCCCAACCCTGCCGGGTCTCCCTGACCAGCACGAAAAGTGGATGCACGAGAAGTTTCTGGCCGCGGGAATTGCCGTGGCGGGAATCGACGTGGGGGAAGGACACGGCAGCCCCGAGGCGCGGGCCCTGTTCTCGAATTTGTATGAGGAACTGACCGAACGGCGGGGGTTCGCGAAACGGATGGTGCTTCTGGGGCGCAGCCGGGGTGGCTTGTGGAACGCCGCCTGGGCCGCCGACAACACCGACAAGGTCGCCGGCTTCGCGGGGATCTACCCGGTCTTCGATCTGCGGAGCTATCCCAAACTCGAAGCGGCCGCCCCCGCCTACAAGCTGACGGCCGACGAACTGGCGAAGCAGCTCGACCAGCACAACCCCATCGCCAAGGTCTCGCGGCTCGCCAAGGCGAAGATTCCGGTCTATCTGATCCACGGCGACCAGGATGTGGTGGTGCCGCTGGAGACGAATTCCGCCGCCTTCCAGAAAATCTATGCTGACGCGGGTCTCAAAGACCTCGTCACGCTCAACGTCGCCCCCGGACAGGGACACAATTTCTGGGAAGGGTTCTTCCTCTGCGAGCCGCTGATCGAGTTTGCGATCGAACGGGCACGGGCCGGCGCCAAGTGAGTTTCCGTCCTGACCGACCCAAAGCAGCCCCCAGGATTTTGTTGGATTTCGGCTGATCCACCCCACTCCCTTCGCCCCTTTGGAGTTCCCGGCATGTCATCTCGTCCACGTTCCTGCGTCTCCCTCGGACTGCTGTGGGTGCTGATGGCGGTCGGTCCATTGGGGGCCGACGACAAGTCCAAACAGATCACCCAGTCTCCCGCCGCGACCACCCCCCGTCGGTTTTTGCTTCCCACCCCGGGGGGCTCGGGATACCGCACCTCGGTGAGTTCGCCCGAGGGTGAGGTGCGTCTGCCGGTGATTGTGCTGCGCGGCTCTCCGTACGACATGGGTCATCATTACGGCCGCCTGATGCGGGAAGAAATCCAGGGGTTTGTCCCGCAGGTGGTGGCGGGGATGCAGCACGAACTGGGTGTCTCGACGGGAGAACTGCAAGAGGCCTGGTCGCGTTCGATGGCCTATGGCGACGACCGGGTCGAGCAGGAACTGGCGGGGGTGGCCGATGGCTCGGGGGTCCCCCTGGCCACATTGCAGGCGATGCATGCCATTCCCCTGTTAATGCCCTATTCCTGCAGCAGCATCGCCGCATGGGGAAAGGCGACTCGTGACGGGCACCTCTACCAGACCCGCAATCTCGACTGGAACATGGAGATCAAGGCGCATGAGGTGCCAGTGATCGTGGTCTACCTTCCCGAGAAAGGGTCACCCCACGTGGTTCCCTCCTTCTGCGGCATGGTCGGGGCCCACACCGGACTGAATGCCCGGGGAATCGTGCTGTCCGAAATGGGAGACTCGAAACAGAGCGAGGCCCCCTACCCGGTACATGCCCCGCATTTCACCGCCCTGTTCCGCACGCTGCTGTATGATGCCGACTCACTGGAGGCGGCCCTCGCCATGTTCGGCCAGCAACCCCAGACCAAGCGGTATCACTACGTGTTTGGTGATGGCCGGCACGACCGCCGTGCGGTGAAGATCCGGGCCCATTCTCCCGAGCCCATCGCCCGGCGGCTCCTGATCTGGAAGGATGACGATCCACAGGATGAATTCGCCCCCAACGTCCTCTCGTGCGTGGTTTACAACGACGAAGGACGCGGGGCCTTCCCCACGCTCAAGGGACAACATGGTCAGCTCGACGGCCCCACCCTCGTGAAGCTGGCGAACCAGATTCCCATCAAGGGAGGAAATGTCGTGAACGTGGTGTACGACGCCACCGCTCTGCGGTTCTGGGTCTCGTATGCGAAGGGGGACCGTGAGGCGTACCAGCAGCCGTATGTCTTCGTCGATCTGCGAACACTGGATGCCGACGGCGATGGACAACCCGACCTTCCGCAGTAGTCTCGGCGATCCCCGGCGACTCATTTCTCCCGTGCCTGTTCAACTGCCGGGTCGTACGGTTGCTTGACGCTGTGTTGAGGTCCGATCGAGAATTTCAGTCACCTGGGCGGGCTCTTGGCTCCGTCCCTCTTGATGCTTGCTAACCCTTGGCCGACCCACAGGCCACCGCGGGCGGCTGCCAAGTCGCCAGCCCGGCGGCCTCTTCTGCCCCTGTCTTTACGGGATCGTCGCTCGATGACACGCCTGTTTGCTGCTGTGCTGCTGCTGTTGCCCGGGTTGGTCCGCCTGGGGCTGATCGACTCATCCTGCGACGCGGCCGAGGGACGCCGTAAACTGGTCCTGGTGGCGGGCCGCCCTTCGCATCCGCCCCGCATGCACGAATTCAACGCCGGCGTGCAGTTGCTGCAGAAGTGCCTCAAAGACTCGCCGCTGGTCGAAACGCACATCGTGCTCAATGGCTGGCCCCAGGATGAGTCGGTCTTCCAGGGGGCCCACGCGATCGTCTTTTACATGGATGGCGGAGCGGGGCACGAGCTGGTGAAGGAAAACGGCCGCCGGCTGAAGCTGGCCGAAGAGTGGGTGAAGCAGGGCGTTGGACTGGGGGCGATGCACTTCGGCGTTGAAGTAGTGGCCGACCAGGCGGGGCAGCAGATGAAGCGCTGGATCGGCGGCTACTACGAGCACATGTTCTCGTGCAATCCGATCTGGGAACCCGAGTTCAATACTTTCCCCAAACATCCCACCACCCGCGGTGTCCAACCGTTCCGCGTGAAGGATGAGTGGTACTTCAACATGCGATTCCTCGACGACCTCCCGGGCAACGTCGCCGCGAAGGTGAACGACGTGCAGTTCACCCCAATCCTCGTGGCCGCCCCGTCCGACCAGGTCCGGAACGGCCCCTACGTCTATCCCCCCGGACCCTATCCGCACATCCAGGCGAACAAGGGGCGGACCGAGGCGATGCTCTGGACGGTCGAACGCCCGGAGGGCGTCCGGGGCTTCGGCTTCACCGGTGGTCACTTTCACGACAACTGGGGGAACGACCAGTTCCGCAAAGTCGTGCTGAATACCCTCGTCTGGCTGGCGGGTGCCGAGGTCCCTCCCGAAGGAATCGCCTCGGAAGTCACCCCGGAAGAACTGAATGCCAACCTCGATCCGAAGAAGTGAGGGAGGTTTGGGACAACGACCATCGGCCTTCTCCAGAAACCTTTCGGCAACCCACCGCCTACCTCGTCGAGGTTACTTCTCTCAGCCCCGGGTTGCCGCCTCAGCGGCTACCCGGGGAAAGCGTTCCCTTCCAGAACCTGAACCCTGAAAGTGGTTCCTTTCGCTGTGGGGTTATGAACGCCGAGGGATTCGCAAACATCTTGACGGGTGTGGAAAGCAATCCCTTCAGGATAGAGATCGTGGTGGGGATAGCCACCTGGGGTAGTCGCATGCGCGACAACCCCAGGCTGAGGGAAGGATCCCCTACGGAGAAGTTTTTGGATGGGAGCGTTGCTTGGTAGGGCGAACAGTAAGAACCCTCGCCCGAATCACTGAATCAATCGGTTCCCTGTTTCGATGAACGAACGCATTGAATGTCCTGAAAAGCCGATGCCTGATTCGGGCGAACATCCTCAACGATCACCGCGACCTCAATCTCCGACAACCCGTACGCATTCCCTTTCAACCCGCTCCCAATCTCCCTCGTCCAGTGCCAACCGGGCCTGCTCGAGGTGCATCACCTGGCGCGGGGTGAAGGGAAGCGCCACAGGGCCCGTGACCGGTGCGGGGAGCAGCCGGGCCATGATCTGCCGCTGCAGCTCTTCCATTCCCTCCCCCGTGACCGCCGACACCATGAGTGGGGCCGACCGGACCAGTGATCCGGGCTCATCCGAAGGCCAGAGCTCGCCCGACCACGCCGATGGAAGATCGACCTTGTTCACCAGGCACAGCGCCTCGGGATACGCCTGAGTCAGCTCGCGATCTTCCGCCGTCAGCGGCTGGCTGCGGTCGAGGACCAACAACACCAGGTCGGCGTCGGTCAGCCAGTCGCGGGCCCGCTCCATGGCGAGGGTTTCCAGTTCCCCGGCTGCCGTCCGAAAGCCAGCCGTATCGGCCAACTGGATCCCCCAGCCCGCGAGGGCCGTTTCGGCAGTCACCACGTCGCGCGTCGTCCCGGGAGCATCGAACACAATGCTGCGCTCATACCCTACCAGGGCGTTGATCAGGCTCGACTTCCCCACATTGGGGCGCCCCACCAGGGCCACGCGAAATGGCTGCGTCAACCGCAGTCCCGCCCGCCGCCAACGCCAGACCGCCGCCAGCCGTTCGGCCGCCAGGGAACGATCGGGGCGAGCGCCGGCCACCTGCAAAAGCGCCTGCCGCAAGAGCCCCCCCTGCTGACACAGCAGCAGGTTCGCCGCGAGTTGCGTCTGCGCCCGCGCCAGCGCCTCGCAACACTCGCGATCAAAGAGCGTCGCTCCCGGCCAGACAGCCGGAAGTTCGACAAATCCGCGCCGGGCCAGTTCGGCGACAATCCGCCGCACGGCGGCGTCTCCCCCGTGGCAGTGCAACTCGACCACGTCGGGCTGAACCCGGCAGACCACCACCTCTTCCGCGGGATCACGCCCCACCGTGCCAAACGCAATCCGGCCGAGAGGGAGGTCCGCCAGAGGTCGACCCGAGGCAGCACAAAAGAACGGCCGCGGCGGGGCGTCGAGCGTGCCCAAAGGTCCGATGAGCCGCACAGTGGCGACCGCACCCCGCCCGGCTGGGGTCAGCCATTCCACCGTTCCACGCAGCTCCCGGGGGGACACGCTCTCCCCCGGGTCCGCGGACGGCAGACAGTTTACTTGCCGATCTTCCACAGGTGCCGGTCACTGCGCACAAACAACGCCCCATTCGAGATCGCCGGGGTCCCCAGGATCTGCTCTTTAAAATCGTGGGACGCAACCACTTCCCCCTTTTCGCCGCTGGTGTTGATGACCAGCCCCACCCCCTCTTCATTGAAGAGGTAGATGTGCCCGTCGGCCGCCACTGGAGTGGCGCTGAACTGGCCCCCACTGGTGCGGTCTTCGAGCTTCACCTGCAGCCGCAGTTGCCACAATGCCTTGCCATCTTTCGCGTCGGCCGCCGAGAGCACCCCCGCCCCCCCCACGGTATAGACCTTGTCGGCAATCGCGATCGGACTGGGAGTCGAAGGCCCGAGCTTGCCCGAATTCCAGACACTGACCGGTCCTTCACCGGCCGCCCGCACATCGAGCGCGGTCAGCCCCTTCGAGGGGACGAACAGCACGCCGTTCGAGACCGCGGCGGAAGGTATGGTCGAGCAATTCTCGGCATACTTCCACTTCTCCTTGCCAGTCTTCGGTTCGAGGGCGACCAGCCCCTTGCTCGACTGCAAGACCACCAGCGTGTCGGCTGGCTTGGCACCCGGCAGCACCAGCGGCGAAGTCCAGTTCGCGGCCACGGGCCGGTCGAGCTTCCAGCGGTTTTCGCCAGTGGCGGTGTCGATTCCCACCGCCAGCGATTCGCTGTCATTCTCCACCTGCACCACGAGGGTGTCCCCCACCACCACGGGTGAGGACGACATCCCCAGGGTGTTGCTGGCGTTGGGATAGTCGTGGGTCAGCCCGCGGAACCACTGCAGGTTCCCCTCGAGGTCGAGGCAGGCCAGATCGTTGCTCGAGAAGAACGCGAAAATCCGCCGGCCATCGCTGGCGGCGGTCGGCGTCGCGTTGCACATCTTGGGATGGCAGTTGGTTCGGCCGGTCGCCCAGAACTGGCGTTCCCAGTTCAGCTCGCCCGTCTTGGCCGAGAAACTCAGCACGTGCAGCCGGTCCTGGTTGAACCCGCTGCTGGCGGTCAGGATCACCTGATCCCCCACGACAATCGGGCCAGACAACCCCCGGCCCGGCAGGTCGGCCGTCCAGGCGATGCTCTCGGCGAGGCGGGTGGGAACCTTGTCGGCCGAGACCCCGGTGGTGTCGGTCCCGCGAAACTGGGTCCAGTCGGCCCCCATCTGGGTCGACAACAACAGGCTGGCGAGGCAGAGCGAACGAAGTGTTTTCATGGCAGAGTGGCTTTCAGTCAGCGAAGGCAGAGAGGGAAGAAGGGGGCGGACTGGCGTGCGGGCTCAGTCGCTCCCCCCGGTGGCCGGGACCGCCTTGCGATCGGCCGACAGCACGGCGGTCCCCGTCCCGTCGCAGATCCGCAACTGGATCTGCCAGCGCTGGGCCCACTCTTCAGTCTGCTCGTTCTGGCACACCTTCACCAGAATCGTGTTCTTCCCCTTCTTCAGGGTCCCCCGCATGCGGTACTGGTCGAGGTTCATGCCGCGATGATATTCCTCGCGGGCGAACAGCAACTTGCCGTTCAGCCAGACCTTCCACGAATTGGGTGTCCCCAGACGCAGGTCGACTGCTTTCTCCGCATCGCTGTCGAACTCGGCGACGGCATAGGCCACCGCCCCCTTGAACGGGGTCAAAGCCTTGGCGAGATCGACGATGCCGTATTCATCGTCGGTGGTGGTCTCGACCCAGGCCGCCTTGACCCCCTCTTTTCCCTCGTACTCCTTGGCGAAGTCGAGTTCCTTCTCGGGGGGATACGCCACCGCGAACCCCTTGCCGGCGGTGTTGTCGAATGGGGCAATCAGCCTCCAGGTCATCAGGAAGCCAAAATGGGTCGGCAGGTCGACCTTGTCACCCAGTTCTTCGAGATACTTCTTGAGAGTTTTGACCTGGTCGTCATCGCGGGCGGCCGCCATCGCGGCACGGTACTTGGCCTTCGCCTCGTCCTTTTTGTCTTCGTCGAAGAGGGCGTTCCCCTGCTCCATCACCTGGATCACGGCATCCCGCCGCAGTTCGGTGCTGGGGTCATTCAGCATCCCGGGGACCAGCCGGTCGTAGTTGGCCTTGTCGGCCGCCACCAGGATCTCAAACGCCAGCCGTCGGGCGCGGGGCTCGTGGCGAGTGTCATTGAGGAAGGCCTCGATCTCGGCCAAGGGCAGCGTTCCCTTCGCCTTGCGGGTGCGGGCGACGATGTTCTCGATGGCGTTCCGCAGGTAGTTGGACGCCAGGGGGTTGGCTCCATCGAGCGCGGTCAGCAGGGGCGGAATGGCCTGGGGGCCCTCTTTCGACAGCGTCTGGAACGCCTGGGCGGCCGTCGGAGCCCCCTTTCCTTCCGCATCCACCGCCCGAATCGCCTGAATCAGCGGTGCCGTGTCGGCCCCCCGGGCTTCGAGCATTCCGCCAGCCACTCCCGCGGCCAGCCCCAGCAGTACTCCGAACCGTTTGAACATCACGCAGATCCGTCACAGGCCAACACAGTGCTCGACCTCCAGGACTCTCCCGGAGTGCTGAGCCGATTCTACAAGGCCGTTCAAACGCGTCACAACCGTTCCCGCAAGCGGCTGGCGCTCCGAAATCTGCCACCAGGGGTTCACCCCGGCAGATCTCCCCCCAACAGCCTCCTCCACCAGAGATCCACACGGACTCCGATAACAATCGGCCAGGTACCGGGGCCGGTTCAGTCCGTCAGCCCCAGTGTGCTGCCATCAGTGGCTCCCTGTGTCGCCTGCCGGATGAACTCCTTGAGTTTTCCCACGACGAAGTGCTTGTGATTCGCGACTGCCTGTTCGGAGATCCCCAGTTCGCTCGCCACCCGTTTGTTGGGCCAACCAAGCACAAACAACAGCTCGATCACCTTCAGGCGTTCGAACTCACGTCGCTCGCGCCACTGGAGAATCAGTTGCCGCAGGGCGTTGGTCAGCAGTTCGGCTTCCAGCCCCCGGCGTTCCCGGCTGAGGGCGAGGCTCGAGGCCATGCGGACCGAGGCGGGAATTTCCCCCACACCGCTGCGTTGCGAGTCGGGAAACTCGAGCGGTAGAGTGGGCCGCCGCCCCAGCCGCCGCAGCGTGTCGGTCAGCTTGTGGGCCGCGATGGCGAACAGAAAGCTTTCGAGCGGCGTCTGATCGTCATAATTCGGAAGGGCGAGAACGAAGCCGAGGAACGTCTCCTGGACGACATCTTCGCTTTGGGCCCGATCGCGCAGCCGGCTGTGGACGAACGCCAGCAGACGTCCCTCAAATCGGGCGATACAGTCGCTCCAGGCCTGCGGATCCCCTTGACGGATGCGGGCCACCAGCAACCGATCCAACTCATCGCTGGGCATCACTCATCCCCAACGGGGTCCTTCGGCCGGCACTCGGTCTCTGGTTCTCTCATGCCACAACGGACAGGATCGATCGCACACAGCTTTCGTCGCGGTCACAAAGCCGGCGGGGACGCCAGAACCAATCCGTTCAACAACCCACAATTCCGCTGCGAGCCACTGGTTCCCTCCCCCCGAAGATTCCGCCAGCAAAATGGCTCGAGAACCGGTCACCCGGAACATTTATCCGGGAGAGCCACCCGAACTAATGATGGGCCAACGCCGGGGCATGGCCCTGATCGTGGCTGTGGTCGTGTGAATGGTCGTGATCATGGGAATGATCGTGGTCGTGACCGCCGTGGGCGTGATCGTGACCATGGTCGTGGCTGTGGTGGTGGTCATCGGCGGGCGGGGCCGGCACTTCACACCACTGCGAACAGAAGCCCGACAATTGCAGAGCCCCGGCGAGGAACATCAGCGAGACCAGTCCGGAGACATACACGGTCTTCTCAACGAAATTGCTGATCTTCAGACCGAAGAGGTCGGCCCCGTCGCGGGTGGGGGAGAGATTTCCCCAGATCAGCACGGCCATCGAGGCCAGCAGCACAATGCCAATCCAGCCTCCGCGGGCCAGCACTCCCCGCAGCCGCTGCCAATTGACGGCACACAGCCAGAAGGCGACCCAGCCCACCAGCGGCAACCACGGGCCCAGCAGCGAAAGGACCGCCCAAACCACATCGAGAACCGACTGGAGCAGCGAACCGAGAGACTGAACAAGGTTGATGAGGGGTGACATGGCCGCGCGGCGTTTTCCCAAGGGGAGAGCAAATCGACAAGTGTGCAGCGACAGTGTAGTCGCGACGTTCTGGAAAGGGTAGCAGATGATTTCGAGGTGTGCCAAGCGGGGGGGCAACCGGCGCGATCCCCGCGGGACAGTGGGGAGATATCTTCGCCCCCCCCAGGAGTCCGATGTCACCGGATTCGCCCAACACCGTTCGCTTGGTCGGCTCAACCGCCTGGATCCACAACAGAGCACCTTCCCATTTCCGAGTCAGGACAACGCCAAACCGCGATCCAAACGAATTGCCCGCCCATCGGGACGGTGTTCGAACACTCCTCCCTCGGCGGCCGGCTCGCACGGAGTTCTCTCGGCTACACTCTCAATCGGGGAGAGTTACCAGAGCAGACAACGGATTTGTGCAACGATTCAGTCAGCACACCAAACACCGCCGAGATTTCGCCATGTTCCCGAAACATTCCCCAGTCCATCAGGCAAAAGATCGACCGGCATTTCGAGACAGACTCTGTGCCAGTCCTTCCGGGAGACATTTATGAAGATGCGTCAGCGCGGCACGCTGCTGGGTCTCGCAGTCGGCGACGCCCTGGGTGCCGCTGTGGAATTCCAGTCCCGAGGCAGTTTCCAGCCCGTGACCGGCTACCGCGACGGAGGGCCGCATGGGTTGGAAAAGGGAGAATGGACCGATGACACCAGCATGGCGTTGGCTCTTGCCGACAGCATCGCCACGGCTGGCTGGGACCTGAACGATCAGGCCAGCCGCTACGCCGAGTGGTGGCAAACCGGGAAGTATTCCGTGAATGGCCACTGTTTCGACATTGGGCTCGCGACCCGCAGCGCGTTGGCGAGATTTGCCGCCACAGGGAATGCACTGACCTCTGGCGACCGCTCTGAAAGAGCCAGCGGCAACGGCTCGATCATGCGCCTGGCACCGGTGCCAATCCGGTTCGGCCATCTGTACCACGATCAGCTCGCGGACTATTCCAGGCTGGCCGAAGAATCGAGTTGGCCAACGCACTCCAGCGAGCAATGCGTTTCCGCCTGCCGGTACCTGGCGACCGTCCTGGCGGCCTTGATCCAGGGAGAACCGCGTGACGATATCCTGTCACCCGATTGGCCACGATTGCGGCAACTGAACGCCATCCAGCCGTTGCACCCGTTGATCCAGGAAATCGCCGAGGGTAGTTTCCGTCGCAAGCCGCCCGAGGCGATCCGCGGAACGGGCTGGGTCGTCAACAGCCTGGAAGCGGCATTGTGGGCATTCCACTCGGCGGATTCATTCGAGGCCGCAGTCTTGAAGGGGGTTAATCTGGGTGACGACGCCGACACCACGGGGGCCATCTGTGGTCAGCTGGCCGGTGCCTGCTGGGGTGAGACGGGAATCCCCGAATCTCTGCGGTCAGGTCTGGCACGGAAGGACATGCTGGAAGACGCGTTGGCGAGAATGGGTGTCGTGTGATGATTGCGGCACAGGGTTCCGCTGCGCATGGAGGTGACGCCAGGGGGATCAGATCCGGATTTCGGGGATGGCGGCGACGACACCAGACCGACCTCTGCCCCGACTTCCGGATTGATCCCCGACCTGAATCTGCGAGACTCCGATTTGAACCGGTAGACTGTTTGACGGCCATTCCGGAGGACAAGATGCTCAAGGCAAGCTGGGGAGAGTTGTCGGAATTTGCCCTGGGCACAGTCGAAGAATTGGACCGTCTCCTGGACCAGCTTCAATCAGAACATACGGCATCGCCAGTTCTGGTGACGGTTGAGTCAAGTGCGTCGGGTGATTCGCTGACGATTGGGCTCGGGAAAGAAGACAGCGTGGTGAATTTCGTATCCGGGTCAGGTAAACCGCCCTATTGGGTCAGTGTTGGAAATCATGAGGAACACGACCTGGTGGTCTTCGACTTCATGGGCTCCCACACCGAAATCCTGCGGCGACATCTGATTCCAGTGAGCCTGGCCCGTCACGTTATGCGTGTGTTCGTTCAGACCGGCACCCTGTGCCCAAATGTGAAGTGGGAGGAATGTTGAGGCCCACAAGAAGCCCAATTCACTTTTCTCGAAATGGTGATGACGGCCTGGTTGATCCAGAGACCAGCCCCCTGCCTCACGAACGCTAAGCAACACAAATGCGCAGGATTCGGGACAAGAAGCCATCGCGGAATGGGGAGTTTTCAGCGACTTTTGTTTTCTCACAACAGAGAGTAACTGATGGATGACGATTCGTTTTTGGTGCTGTCCCTGGACGAAATGCGGAAGCGCTTCTACCCGAGACATGAGACGGCGCCCATTCTCTCCTTGCGTGCGGACAAGGTGCCAGAGGGTCTGCGGAAACTGATTCCGCTGGCGGAGAGATGGGGAATCAGTGATGACATTTTAAGGGAAGAGGCCCGTCGCCAGGCTTCGTCGGCGGAACTTGAGTACCTCAAGGCGGTGATCCTGAATTTTGACGACGCTCTTGATGAGTGGCTCGCTGGTCCTGAAGCGATGCTGCCGACTCAATCCGCAGAGTATCTGGCATTCAGCAACTTGCGAATGGCCGCAGATGGCTGTTGAATGCCCCCCAGGGATCCATCGAGCAGGGGTCATTGGATGATCACGCACCGCTCAGAGGTGCGATCAACAGTTCGACTTCAGGGAAATGGATTGGCCGTTGTTGGCGGTGAACACAACCGATCTCTGAACGGGTGTCCTGACTCGTTTCTCACACTGATGTCGCACACGATCCTTATTTCAGCTCCCAGCAACAAACCCCCGCAGGTCAATCGACGACCGATGAATAAACTCCATTTGCGGAATCGACAGAGAAGTGGTTCCTGCACAGGGCACAAGACGTTCAGGCGAGTGCATCTGGCCGCGAATTGAGAATTGATGACCATGACTGGCATCCAAATTGACACCCTTCTGGGGAAGCTGCTGCGCCGGGAACCTGTCCCGCTCGATCCTCCGACCGAGGCGGATTGGAGCGTGCTGGAAACACGATTCGGGTGCCGTTTTGGTGAGGACTTCCGGGCTTTCATGGCCCTGATGAGCAAGTATCAGTTTCCGGGGGAAATCCTGAATGTCTCCCGAGGAAAAACCAATGGCAACGACTCGATTCTGATTGCGTATGAGTGCGAAATGACCAACGGACGATGGAATCCCGAGATGATCCCGTTTTATGCGATTGGGAATGGAGATTACTTCTGTTTGAGGTCGACCGAATGTCCGCAGTCGCGGGTCTTTTACCACGCCCATGAAAGGGCAGCATTTGAAGCCAATTGGGATTCCCTTGCGGATTGGCTACTCAATCTACCGGTTTTTCTCGCATGAATCGCGTGCTGGGTCCAAACGATATCGCGACTCCTCGAAGAGCCATGAACAACAATCGAGAAGTGCCCTCCCGTCGGCAATGGGCGGCCCCGTGCCCCGTCGTCGAGTTACAGCCGCGCTCCCTCACTCGAGAGGGTCGCAGTCATCACCCGCACATTTCAGCCGCGAATCGAATGTGGAGCAAACCGCAGGTGCTCACTCCGTGCCTCGCGCCCGGTGTCACGGAATGCAAGAACGTCATCGCCGCTGTCCCAACCGCTCGCCTAGGTTGTCGGATGCGTCCGCACCGGTGACAATCAGAAAGCTGTTGCACGGGGTCTGCGTCCTGCCTGACCTCAAACGACAGTGCAGTCGCCATGCCCCATGATCGACGACCGGGCAATCGTTGGAGTCAGACGATGCCCCTCCGAGAGGGGTTCGGGCTCGTCAGCTCGGTCTCCCACCCGCACAACCCGTCATTGGAATGTCGTGCCTGTTAGTGAACCCGAACCGCTCATCCCCGCCGTCTTGACGAAATCCCTGTGCCAGCTCAGCCAAGACCAAGAGTGACCATAAGACATCCCGGCCACGGATTGCCGACCCACTTATGATGGCCACACCAGGCAGAAGATTGCTGCGCGACAAATCGACAGCGAGGAATCATGACTGCAATTGTGAGCCACTCGACACCCGCCTGGAGGGCGAAGTCAAACTTCCTGATTCGCGTCGATATTGCCGACTCTGGATTGCCGGAAACAATGGAACAATTATGGACGCGGAGGATTGGGCATCTGACTTTTGAAGTCTGCTGCATTCCCTTTTTTGCTTATGGACTGGCTCTGGGTGACACGGTGCAATGCAACTCCGAGTTGGTGCTAAAGCAACGTCTGGAGAGTGGCGGGCACAACACGCTGCGTGTGGCGATTGCGGAGTTCGCAAGCTCGCACCAGATTCACGAAGCCATTCATGGGTGGGTCCTTGCCACCGGACTACTGCATGAATGGTATTCACCGGGCTATCTGGCAATTGATCTGCCTTCCGCTATTCAGGGAAAGCTGGACACTTCACTCCTGGATGATCTGTGCCGACGCAACTGGATCGAGATTGAGTTCACAGCCTGATTCACTGGATGACGATCGCCCCCGACGATTTGAGACGAAGCAATCATAACCACATTTGTGGGCTGTTATCTCCTCTCTCTCCCGATCCCCGGATACAGCAAACCGTTTTTGTGGATTTCCCGCGGCACAACGACGCAAAAGTCTGATCATCGAACGACCGAGGAGAGGACAGGCAAAGGTCAGGCCCGCATATCGGGAATCGTGGCACCAAGCCGAGCCTTTGTCCTTGTGACCTTCTGCATTCCCCAAACAACGGAAGCACCTCTTTGGCTGGTGACCACGTGAATGACCAATCCAGGCAGCGTCAACAAACTCTCTGCGAACAATATGGCGTTCACCCCGTGGCCTGCGGAAACGAACTGAGAGTCGGTATTTCGCGCAATGTGCGAGACGGTGCTCTGCCGATCCATGGAATCCGAATCTCACCTGTCGGCGAGGAGTCCGGGTGGTTTATCTGGAGGGGTGAGTACTCGGACGCCGCAGATTTTTTCGTGCCGCTGCATGTCGGGCATTTGCGCGACTGGTGCCCGGCGGTGCGGCCCTTCCTCCTGTTGCCGCCGAAATGGAGGTTTCAGATTGCTCCCGGATATGAAGATGCCTGGCTTGATCCCCAGATTACGCTTGACTGGAAATAACCACACCCACAACCTCCCTCGCCCCCCTCATTCACGATAAGTGCTGTTTTAATACTCGAAGCGCTGTGAATCTCCAACAGGGATCAGCAGGAGAACCCGGGAACTGGGCGGATCATCGAACGCCCGTCAGCCGTCCAAGACACCTGTCGCGGAAATCTCAACAACGCGGTCGGGCTGGATTTCCCGATCGATTCGTTCCCTCTCACACACAGACACACACAGACACACACAGACACAGAGGTTGCCGGACGAATCCCCACCGGGGACAATCACAGTTGGCTCGGGTGGAGGCTCCGAACCGGCCGAGTTCCGGCCAAAGTGCCGCCCCTCCGGACCAGACAGACGCCCGGCGGCGGTGCGAGATGCATTCGCGGATCGATGAGGTGGTGTCCTGCATGCCCGCCATGCAGCCGAAAAGCCGCGACCAGAATTTGCCCCGTCCCATTCCTTCCGCCATCCCGAAGTCATTCCCGTTCCCATTCACCCCAAGCAGACCTCACATCCCCATGCTTCCTCCCCGCTCCGAACAGCTTGCTCTGGTGCGTGAGTACACGCAGAGTGAAAGTCTCATCAAGCACATGCTGGCGGTCGAGTCGGCGGTGCGGGCCTATGCCCGGAAGTGGGGGGAGGATGAAGACCTCTGGGGGGCGGTGGGGCTGCTGCATGACTTCGACTACGAACGCTGGCCGAATCCTCCCGATCACCCCCTGCAGGGAAGCCGGATTTTGGCTGAACGGGGCTACCCCGAGATCCTGATCTACGCCATCAAGTCGCACGCCGACTATCTGACCGACTGCCCCCGCCTCTCCCGGCTCGACAAGACCCTCTACGCGTGCGATGAGCTGTGTGGATTTCTCACCGCCTCGGCCCTCGTACGCCCCGGCCGGCTGGAGGGGCTCGACGCCAAGAGTGTCAAAAAGAAACTCAAACAACTGTCGTTTGCCGCAGCGGTGAACCGCGACGACATCACCCGCGGAGCCGCCGACCTGGGGGTCGACCTCGACGAGCACATCAACTTCTGCATTGCCGCGATGCAGACCATCGCCCCGGAACTGGGCCTGCTGCCCCAGACCGCGCCGCCGGCGGAGTGAGTGAGTGAGTGAGTGAGTGGGGCGGCGGACGAGCACATGTCCCCGCCGAGGCGGGCCTGCAGAACGCCCGGCGGCGAATTTGGGGAAACGACTCCCAGGTGTTTCGGTCGAATCCCGGCGCCGCGATTGGAGCCACAGCGGCTGAGCACGTCGCCCGGTCGGCCCACGCAACGCGCTACGTGTACCGCACCGCCCGGTGGGTCGGCTCGAAGTACTCGGGCAGCAGCGTGTCGACCTGCAGCAGGCCCTTGCGGGTCAGGCGAATCGTCTCCCCCTCGACCGTGAGGTAGCCGGCCTGCGCTTGCCGTCCCAGCGCCTCGCGGAACTCCTCCCGCAGATCGACACCGAATTTCACCCGGAACGGCCCGACCGCCACGGCCCCTTCCTTCAACTGCAGCACAAACTCGCGGATCAACGCCTGGTGAGGGGTGATCCGGAGTGCGCGGTTGAGGGGCAACCGGCCCGCCTCGAGCGCCGCGAGGTAGTCAGTCAACTGGTCGAGGTTCTGGTAGTGCACCCCCTGCAGGTGCCCGAACGAGGCCACTCCCGTCGCCAGCAGGTCGGCTCCCCGCCACACCTGGTCGCGGTAGACGAAGTGATCACGCTCGGGATTCCGCACCAGTTCCTGCGCGCTCGAGATGTGATAACCCCCCTTCCCCAGGAACTCGAACGCCTCATCGACCCACCGCCGTTTCGTGGGCCAGTTGGCCACCGGCGAGGTGATGCCCGCCTCCTTCATCTCTTTGGCAATCAGCGTGTTGAAGGGAAGTTCCATCTGATAGATGGTGATGTT
>JBKDUK010000298.1:0-12306 GCA_046339535.1 Planctomycetaceae bacterium
GGTTGGGGCACCGGGGGGAAGACACTGTTCAACGTCAATCCCGACGAAGCGCTCGCCCGGTTCCAGGCGCAGTTCGACCCGCTCCCCAATTCCCCTTCCGGCTAGGTCACTCCCCGTCGCGCCGACTGGGCCATTCTGAGACCCGAGAGTTTTCCCCATCCGCATTCGTCTGTTTCACTGGTCTGTCCGTAGTCAACCGGTCGTTGTCCAGTCCGTTGTTCCTGGTCGGAATTCATCCGCTTCCCCGTCGACCTCACGTTCCTTTTCCGCTGCTGGTCTCATGCCGCTTCAACAACCTCTCCATCGTGTGCTGTGTTCGCTGGCTGTTCTTCTGGCGGGGGTGACGGGCAGTTCCCTGCCGGCCTGGTCGGCCGATGCGACCAGCGAGTCTCAACAGCGGCTCGAGCGGGATCTGAAGTACCTCGCCAGTGACGAACTGGAAGGGCGCGGCGTCGGGCTGAAGGGGCTCGAGGTGGCGGGGGAATTCATCCGCGAGCAGTTCGCCGCCGCCGGGCTGAAGCTCGACACCGTCCAGGGGACGGCGTTCCAGAACTTCACCATGCCCACCGGGGCCGTGCAGGGACCGGTGAACACGCTGGAATTCGTGGGACCCGACGGCACGAAACTCAATCCCAGCCAGCCGGGAGACTTCACTCCGCAGTCGTTCGGCGGAGCGGGGGCCTTGTTTGGCGAACTGGTCTTCTGCGGCTACGGCATCGAAGCCTCCGACAAGAACTACAACGACTTCGAAGGGGTCGATCTCAAGGGGAAGGTGGCGATTATCGTCCGCAAGGTTCCCCAGCAGGCGAATCCCCGCAGCCCCTTCGCGGGCCCTCGCGGCGGGGTGGGACCCTACGGCGAATTGCGGACGAAGGTGATCAACGCGGCGTCGAAGGGGGCGGCCGCGATTCTGTTTGTCAACGACCCGTACACTGGGCGGAATGAGTTGGCAGAGGCCAAAAAGCAGGTGGGCAAGCTGGCTGAGGGAGTGGCCGAGAGTGCCGTCGAGGTCGAGGCGATCGACGCCGCCGACGCCGAGAAACTGGCCATGGCCAAAATGAAGCTCACCGAGGCGGTGGCGAAGTACAAAGCCGGGAAGGGGCACCTGCCGGCCGAGCCCTCGGACGACCTCATGAAATTCGGCTACGCCGGTTCCGAGGCGATTCGCGAGATCCCGGTGCTGCACATCACCCAGAAGCTGTGCGACCAGGTGCTGCAGGGTTCCCTCAAGACGACCCTGGCCGCCCTGGAGGAAAAGATCGACCAGACCCAGAAGCCGGCCAGTCAGGTCTTGACCGGCTGGAATGCGGGAGGCGTGGTGTCGATCGAGCGGACCCAGGCCGCGGTGCGAAACGTGATTGGAGTTGTGGAAGGAACCGGCCCGCTGGCGAACGAGACGATTGTGGTGGGGGCCCATTACGACCACGTGGGACGCGGCGGACCCGAGTCGCTGGCGCGGGGCTCCTCCGAGATTCACAACGGTGCCGACGACAACGGATCGGGGACGGTGGCCCTGCTGGAACTGGCCCGCCGGATCGCCAGCCGTCCCGAGAAGCTGCCCCGCCGGGTGGTTTTCATCGCGTTCACCGCGGAAGAGAAGGGGCTGATTGGCTCGGCCCGTTACACCAAAGAGCCGGTGTTTCCGCTGGAGAACACCGTGGCGATGTACAACCTCGACATGGTGGGACGGCTGACCGAGAACAAGCTGACGGTGTTTGGCGTGAAGACCGCCAAGCACTTCGAAGAGTCGCTCGGGAAGCATGGTCCCGAGTTGGGACTCGAACTGTCGATGAAGCCGGAGGGTTTTGGCCCCAGTGACCATTCGTCGTTCTACGCCAAGAAGATTCCCGTGCTGCACTTCTTCACGGGGACACACAGCGACTACCACCGCCCCGGCGATGACTGGGACAAGATCAATTACGAAGGGACCCGCAAGATTGTCGATCTGACCGAGCGGATGATCGTCGAGACGGCGTTGCGGGAGGCCCGGCCCGAATATGTTGAGGTGCAGGGGTCGGCCCAGGTGGGAGAGCGGCAGGGGAGCCGGCCGTACTTCGGCAGCATTCCCGACTTCGGCGGCAACAAGCCCGGCTATCCGCTGGGTGGTGTGGCGGGGGGCGGCCCGGCCGAGAAGGCGGGGCTCAAGGCGGGAGACAACATCATCCAGATCGGGATGAACAAAATCGCCAGCCTCGACGACTTCGATGCGGCCCTGCGGCAGTTCAAGGCGGGGGATGTGGTCGATGTGACGGTCGAGCGCGGCACCGAGAAGGTGACCGTGAAGGTCACCCTCGACAAGCCGCGCTAAATGCTGGCGAACGGCGTCATGCGGTCAACCGGGCCGGAGATGGCCCGGCCCGGTCGACCGTGAAGTCGATGACCTTACGTCGGGGTGACAGACCTCCCGGTCTGTCAGGCCGACCCGCATGACTCATGCGAATCGACTCAATCCCAATTCCCCACCACCGGCCGGACCTGATACGTTGCACGTTGTTGGCCTGTGTCGCGCCCCTTGGACGCACAGGCTGACCAGCCTGTGCCACGGCCGCGGGGTCGGAGAGTGCCGCAGACGTGGGCTTGTGTTGTGACGTTGGTTCCCTCAACGTGTTCCGGAGAGTCTCTCATGCCTCGCCTGTCGCGCCGGATGTTCGCGTTCTTGTGGCTGATTCTGGGGGCGTTGATCCTGCTGGCGGCGTTGTCGCCCGGCTACGTGCGTGTCAAGATGACGGGCACCCCCGATGGCGACATCGATGTCGAGCAAGTGGGGTTTGGTCCGAAAAAAGTGCGGGTCAAGGCGGGGGATGGAATGATTGAATCGCGGGCGTGGTGAGCGGGATCCGGTCGCCCAGTATCAACTCGTGTTCACTGGAAGTCCGGTTTCCGATTGGGTGAAGCACCTCCCGCAACAAGCCTCATCGAAACAGGAATTGGAATCCGACCGAGATCAGCAGGTCGCAGACGATATAGACGGCGGCAATCAGAAAAGAGCGTTTGATCTCGGTCCCACAAAGAGCCGAAATGGCGGCTCCCAAACCCAGTCCAACCAGGTTCAACGCCACAAGAATGGCCCACCACCCCAGCCAGGGAGCCAGGGCAAGCAGCAGCAGGGAGGATCCCACCGAAGCGCCGAACGCCAAAGCCGCCCCCTGGCCAAATCCGATCTCCTCATCGGCCAGGGTCTTGAGAATTCCAATCAGACACAACGACTTGATGGCGATCGACAACATCGCAGTTGCACTCCGGAAAGAAAACTTGGGTTTTCCAAAGTGTTTTGTGTGTCGACCTGACCGTCAATTGGTTTTTTCGATTTTGTTGAACGACAACACGCCTCACTGGCCTGGAGCGGAGCTGGAGGCAAGGGATTCATGACGGCACGCCCTTCTGTATCCCAAGAAGCGCTGCGAGTCCGTCTTGACGGGATTGGGTCAACCTAAGTTGCCCCAACCCTGAAACAGCGCATACGGCATCGCCCCCCCTGGGCGGAGATGAAAGCGTTCCGGTCAGGCGAGTGGGACCCTGCCAACCAGGCGATGTGGCCGTCCCCTTAAGAATGGGAAGAGGTGATTGCCACAGACGGCAGGGGTCCCGGGGCCGCGCCTACGCCCGCGCCGCGTCCACCCGTCCCGGCCAGCGGTCCCACCAGGCGCAGAACTGCCGCCATTGCTGTTCCAGAAAGCCCCGCTGGCTGGGGCTGAGACGGTCGGTGGCGTGCAGGTGGTGTTCGTAGGCCGCGTGCCCTTCCAGCACCATCAGCGCCTTGTAATACAGCACCAGGTCGGGGCCTTCGTCGTAGGTCGAGAGCACCTGCAGGGCGTTGTCCAGCTCGGCTGCCAGGCGACGGGCCTCGACATCTCCCCGGGCCGCCCGCTCGCAGAGTTCAATCAGCCGCAGCACCTGCTTCGGCAAGGCATTCCCCACTCCAGTGATCGCCCCGACCGCCCCGCACCGCACATAGCCGTGGAAGACCTGCGTGTCGACCCCCACCATCAGCGCCAGGGACGGATCGCCGCTGGTGATGTGCTCGGCGGCGTAGGTGAGTGACTTCGACCCGCCGAATTCCTTGAACCCCACCAGGTTGGCGTGTTCGCGGCGCAGATCAAAAAACAGATCGGCTTTTGTTTCAAACCCGTAATAAGGGCTGTTGTAGATCACCGCGGGAAGGGGGGCGCCCGCCGAGAGAATCCCGGCGAAGTGCGCCCGCTGGGCGGCCGGCGAGGTGCCGCGCGACATCAGCCGGGGAATGACCATCAATCCCGCCGCCCCGACTTTCTTCGCATGGGCGGCATGCGCGGCCGCCCGGCCCGGACTCTGCGCGCCGGTCCCCACCACCACGGGCACTCCCGCCCGCACCAGCCTTTCGACCCCCTCCTGACGCTGTTCATCGGTCAGCAGGGGCCAGTCCCCCATCGAGCCACAATAGACCACTCCCCGCATCCCGGCCGCAACCAGCGACTGGGCGGTCTTCACCAGCGCCTCAAAATCAGGCCGGCCCTGTGCCGAACAGGGGGTCATGAGGGCCGGAATGCAGCCGCGAAAAATCGAACCGTCAGGCATGAAAGACACCACACAGGGATCCTGGACAGGACGTCCTCCCGGACGCCCACAAAGTCATTCCGAGTGTCGCACAGCCGGGAGGCGAAGGGAATACTCCCGGAGCCCCCCCTTGAGAAGGGTCGGAATCCAGCGGGACCCGGACCAGACTGGAGTGGACCAACCCCGACCGGACGCACGCAGAGGGACGTCTTCCCGGGTGTTGGCTCTTGCGGACCGATCAGCGATCGACGATCAGCGTGAGGATCTTGTCGGTCACTCAGCGTAGCGGATGGGATTCCAGTCGCGGGCCACCGCGCACAGGGTGTCGAGCACCTGGCGGTCGGGACTGGTGGCGACAATCCCCGGCAGCCGCAGCATTTTGGCCCGTTCGTCCATCCAGGTCTCGTGGAAGTTCACCGGCTGCCGGTTGTGGACCCACAGCGCGTCTCCTCCCAGAACCCGCGCAACATGCAGGCTGGCGGGAAAATCGTAAATGTTGGGGGAGTGAATGAGCGAGCCGGCGTAGGCTCCACTGGCCATGAGTTCGTAGATCGACCCGGGGCAATCGTCCGCCGCCACCCCTTCGAGGCCCGCCTGGGTCACCAGCCGGGCCTTGGCACGGTCGTGCTGCTGGAAGCCGATCATGTAGATCTTCTTCGATTCCCCCCGGCCGGCGGCGGTCTGGTTCCAGGTCGTCCGGGTGACGGGGGGGAAACTGGCGAGCACCTCGACGGCAGGACGGGCCGGGTCGTCGGGCCCGGTCACCACCCGGTCACCCTGCACTTCGACCCAGGTGCCGTGCGGGCCCCATTCCGGCAACAGCACCAGCGAATAGTGCAGCGTGTCGCGTCCCTGCAGCGTCAGAATGACCGAGTACCCGTTGCCGGTCTTGTCGCGGTACTGCTTCGTCCCGTCGATGGGGTCGAGGCAGAGGGTGTAGGGGCTGTCGGCGGCGAACCGCAGCAGGTCGCCGGTGGTTTCTTCGGCGGCAATCTTGCAGTGCCGAAAGGCGGGGTCGCCATCCCGCAGGGCTCCCACCAGCAATTCCTGCACCGTGAGATCGGCAAGAGTGAGTGCGTCGGTATTCGAGCTGCCCGACTTCTTGTCTTCGAGCGCGATGTTGAACTGCCGCATCCGGCGGGCGACGCTGCCCGACCAGCGGACCGGACCGGGCAGGTTGCGATGCAGGGCGGAGACGAGATGGGCGAGATCCATGGGAGTTCCAGGGGAGATGCGAAGAAGGGCGGATCGCTCAACCGGTGCGGGAGAGAGTCACTTCCAGGGAAACGGCCGCCCCGCCAGCAACTCGAACGCCTCGATGTATTTGGCCCGCGTCTTCAGGGCCACTTCGTCGGGAAGCGCCGGCGGGGGGCTGTTCTTGTCCCACCCGGTGGTCTCCAGCCAGTCCCGTACGAACTGCTTGTCGAACGAAGGCTGTCCCTTTCCTGGAGCATACTGCGCGGCGGGCCAGAACCGGGAACTGTCGGGGGTCAGCACCTCATCGATCACGATGGGCCGCCCGTCAAACTCGCCGAATTCGAACTTGGTGTCGGCCAGCAGGATGCCCCGGGCCCCGGCATAATCCCGCGCGGTCTCGTAAATCTGCAGGCTTTTGGAACGCAGCGTCTCGGCCACCGGGGCCCCCACGATCTCGACCATCCGGGCAAACGGGATGTTGATGTCGTGCCCCGACTCTTCCTTGGTGGCGGGGGTGAAGATCGGGTGATCGAGGCGGTCACTCTCGCGCAGCCCGGCGGGCAGCCGCACCCCGCAGACCTCACCGGTCTGCCGGTATTCCTTCCAGCCCGAACCCGAGAGATAGCCGCGGACCACGCATTCGACCGGGTAGACCCGGGCCTTGCGCACCACCATCGACCGTCCCTCCAGAGGGGCGACGTCGGTCCCCGGGGGCAGGGGCACATCGCGTGGATCCAGACTCAGCAGGTGGTGTTCCACCGGCAGCAATCCAAACCAGACCGCCGACAGTTGGGTCAGCACCCGGCCTTTGTCGGGAATGCCGGTGGGAAGCACCCAATCGAAGGCACTGATGCGGTCGGTGGCGATCACCAGCAGGCGGTCGCCGAAGTCGTAGACATCGCGCACTTTTCCTCGTCGGGGAGTCATCCCCGGAAGCTCAGAGCGGGTGTAGGCGGTGTTCATCGTGTGGGGGAACGAGGAGAGCGGCGGGGCGCGTCCGGAGGGGAGACCACTCCAGAGCGAGGGGAAACCAACGGCAGCCGGGGGGAGGATTCAATCGGTCCGGTAATTCGGACGCCCCCCCCAGCCCAACTTGCGGTGCAGTGTCGTGTAATAGCTGCTTCCCGGAACCTTCGCCATCAGGAACGAAACCGGTGCCCGCGAGACCTCGACCTGGTCACCCGGAGCCAGCGGAACCCGGATCTGACCATCAATCACCAGCATGGTTCCCTCGGGAGCCCGGGGGACCGTCAGCCGGTAGGTCAGATCCGCACTGTCCACCAGGGGACGATTGGTCAGGGTATGGGGACAGATCGGGGTGATCACGAAGGCGGGCAGATCCTGCCGCAGAATCGGCCCCCCCGCCGAAAGATTGTGGGCCGTCGATCCCACGGGAGTGGAAATCAGCACACCATCCGCACTGTAGGTGGTCACCGACTCACCATCGATGGCCAGTTCGACGTCGATCATCCGCAGCGAGCCCCCTGCCGAGACCACCACCTCGTTCAGCCCCAACCACTCCTGGAAGGGGCCAGTCCTGGGGCGATGCACACAGCGGAACATCAGGTGGCTGACCACCTGGTAGTCACGGCGGACCAGCCCGGGCAGATGCTCGCGGAATTGCTCCTGCGACAAATCGGCCAGGAATCCCAGCCGGCCGTGATTGACCCCCACCACGGGCAATTGGTTGGTCCCCATTTGACGGCAGGCTCTGAGAATCGCCCCATCGCCCCCCAACACCAGCACCAAATCGGCCTCGGCGGGGGAGAACTCGCGGGTTCCACCGTGGTCGATGGCCAACACGTCGAGGTTGGGCTGCTTCTTCAGCAGACCGGCGACCTCGGGCCACGCCGCCGCCACACGGGCAATTTTGAGGTCGGCAATGACCACCAGCCGCAGGGGAGAACCAGACATCAGACCGGGCGGATGGGACCAAAGGCGGGAAAACCGCTGAATTCTTGCACAGGAGCAGTGGGGATTCAAGAAGGGGATCGGGAAGTTCCGTCAACAGCAGGCCCCACGGTGCCCGGTTCTGGAAATTGTCTGACACATCCGGCCGGATAGATATTTGCCAACTCGCCACGCCGAATCGTTACGTGCGAAGTGTGTGACTCCTTTCTCCAGAATTCCGGGGCTCAGCCCGAAATCGATCGTGCAGAGATTGCCGATTTCAATTAGCCTAAGGTGAGACAGCTGGAGGTCTACTGATTCGCGAGGCTTGCGCTTTTCATGACGGGTCGAGAAACGGGTGATTTACAGGGCCGCAACCAGCCCCAGGGCGAGGAGGGACTCTCCGCCGGTGGTGCGGGACCAGACAGCCTGCCCAGTTCAAAGCCGGCAGCCTCCACGACCGCGCGTGACGACTCTCACGATTCCCTCCCGGCGACTTCGGATGAGGGGGCCGAACGCCCGAGTGATCACTCGGGCAGCAGCCGCAAAGAGGGATCCCGCCGAAGGCGACGCGGTTCCGGTCGCCGCCGCCGCCGCGAATCGAGCGGAAAATCCGAGGGCAAGAAGGTCACCGATCAATTGGGCCCCGCGGCTCTGCTGCTGGCGATCCTGTCGGTGATTGTCAGCATTCCGTTGCAGGAGGCCATCCCCGGACTGGTACTGGGGCTGGTGGCCTTCCTGGGCAGTACGATTCTGGTCGGCATCCGGCTCATCCGCAACCGCCGGTCGTCCCTGGGAATGTGGGCCCTGGGACTCTCGCTGCTGGCGGTCGGTGCCGGGCTGTTCGCGATCCGTCGCGAACGAGCGCTCGAACAAAAGATGATGATTCAGCGGGCGGCCGACCGGCTGAAAGAGGAAGAAGAGCTGATCGAAAAATCCCGCCGACTCAATCCTCCCAAGACAGTCGGCGGCACCGTCGCCAAGCCTCCCGTCGCGGCCAATCCTGCGGTCCCAGCGGAGATTGGCAATCCACCGCCGGACGCGGAACCGGAACAAGGCCCCGAGGAAGATCCCCTGTTGGCCCGATTCGGAGTTCCAACCGTCCCCAAAGCCGACGATTCGGCGGCCGTCGCACTGCTGCGGCAGCGGGGGTTGGCCCTCAAACAGCAGGTCGTTTCGCTCGACGGGCCCACCGAAGACCAGGCGGTCGTCACCGAGATCATCTTCCTCTCGCCGCGGGCCAGCGATGAGCTGCTGCGCGCTGTCGGGCCCGCCCTGTCAAAACTCCCCAACCTGCGGATTCTGAACCTCTTCGGAGGTGAAGTGAGCGAGGCGGGCCTGGCCGCACTGCTGACCGGCGATGTCCTCAGCGAAATCACCCTGCCGCAGGCCTCCGATCCTGTCGCCAGCCAACTGAGCCGCTTCCGCAATCTCCGGAAAGTGGTCTTCGATCGCCGCGGCTCCATCACCGACGACGGCCTCGCCCAGCTCGCCCAGTTGACCCGGCTGCGCCGGCTCGATCTGGGAGCGACTCGCGATGGATCCCCCCTCATCACCGACGCCTCCGCCCGCTCGCTCCGGCAGTTGACCGCACTCCGCGAGCTCATCCTGCCGCAGACCGCCCTGACCCCCGAGGGAATCCAACTGCTGGGAGGCATCGCCCGGCTGGAACAGCTCGATCTCACCCTCAACGAAGTCACCGACGCGAGTCTCAGCGCCTTGGGTGATCTCAAAAACCTCCGCTCGCTGAAATTGCGCGGAACCCAGGTGCAGGGATCCGGGCTGCAGTATCTCGCCCGTTGCCAGAGCCTGGAATCGCTGCAGCTTTCTGAGCTGTCTCCCTTCGAAAGCGATGAACTCCGGCATCTGGTCGGTCATCCCCGGCTGAAGGCACTGAACCTTTCCGGAACCCGGCTCGACAAGCGGGCCATCAATCATCTCCAGGGCAGTCCCACCCTCGAACTGCTGGAATTGAATGATTCGGGAGTGGGTGAAGCCGATCTGCGCGAGCTGCGGGCCGCCCTTCCGAAGTGCACCGTCGAGGCCGTCAAGCTCTTCACCGACTGACCCCCCAAGCCGGTTGATCTCCCCCCCACGCACCTCTCCCGAACCGCCGCTCATCCATCCGGGATGATCGAGCTGCCAGACCCACCGCCGACCGAGTGCCAGCCAACGGCCGCGAATCCGTCGTACCGCCTCCCGGTCGCGTGCCTGGCAGAGCCAGCCAGACAAAGCCAGCCACACTTCGGGGCAGACCGCGGGACAGACACCAGCCGTGGTCTTCCTCGTTCGGCTTTCGGAATTCGATTCGCCGCGGCTGGCCGACCGTGGCGTGACCCACCCCGCCAGGTCCTTGTTTCCGCGACCGCGCTTGCGGCGATTTGCCAAGCCACCCCCCCCTCCATACCATTTTTCTCTCGTGTCTGGCGGTCGAGCCACGGTTCGATCCTCCCGTGCCCCCCTTCGGATCCTCCCACGATGAACCGTCCCTCCGCACACGCTGTCATGGTTCCCCTGCTGGCCTTGCTGCTGGGTTACAGCTGGGCCCACCGGCCACAGGCCGTTGGACAGGGGGACCGCCCGCGTCTCGACATCGCCCTCGTCGACATGGTCAGGCTCTTCAACGCCGACAAAGACTACGTCTCCCAGCGGGAAGAACTGCAAAAGGAGGTCGCCGACGCCCAGAAGACCCTCCAGGAAAAACAACAAGCCCTGCTGCAACTGCAGGAAGAGGGACGCAAGGCCAAGCCGAATTCGGAAGAACAAAGACGCATCGGGGAAGAACTGCGGCAAAAGGCCCGCGATGCCGAGATGTTCCGGCAAAACCACGTCAACAAGGTGCTCGAAACCGAGAAGGCCCTCAATATCAAGACCTGGCGGACCATCAACGAACGGATCCAGCGGTATGCCGACGATCGCGGCATCCGCCTCGTCATCCGCTACACGTCCCAGCCCGTCGAAGACTCCAAGACCCCCCAGGAAGTCCTGGCCCTCATCAATCAGGATGTCGTCTATCAAAACGGGCTCGACGTCACCGAAGACATCCTGCAGACGCTCAACTAGACCCGCACCCGGGATCCCGCCAAGCACGCAAGACATCCCCCCCGGCTGCTCTTTCGGTGCCGGGCCGTCAGTCGGCCTTTTCGAACGTCTTCGGTTACGGTACAGGTCTTTCCGTCACAGCGCTCTTCCCCAACGGCCCTACTTCCATCCCGCGCCATGCTCATCTTCTGCGTCGTGATTTACATGCTGGCCACGGTGGCCCTCGGCCTGTACGCCTCGCTACGTGTGAAGGACTCCAAAGACTTCATGGTCGCCGGCCGGTCCCTCCCGCTCTACATGAGCTTCGCCTGCGTCTTCGCCACCTGGTTCGGGGCCGAAACCGTCCTCTCGGTCTCCGCCAAGTTCGCCCACAAGGGGCTCGGCTTCGTCTCGGGTGACCCCTTCGGCGCCTCGTTCTGCCTCGTGCTGGTCGCCATCTTCTTCACCCGCACGTTTTACCGCCTCGGGCTGCTGACCATCGGCGACTATTACCATCAGCGCTATGGCAAGCTGGTGGAAATCATCACCTCGCTGGGAATCGCCTGCTCGTACTTCGGCTGGACCAGCGCCCAGCTCTCGGCTCTCGGTCTGGTCATCAACGTGCTGTTCCCCGACATCTCGCTGAACCAGGCGATTCTCATCGGGTCGGTCATCGTCACGTTCTACACCCTGTTTGGCGGGATGTGGTCCATCGCCCTCACCGATGTCGTCCAGACCGCCGCGATCGTCATCGGACTGATCGTCGTGGCGATGCTGCTGGGGCAACAGGCGGGAGGATTCGACAAGGTTGTTTCCGCCGCGCAGGCCGAGGGCAAGCTCACCCTCTTTCCCCACCTCACCGCCTCGGCCTGGATGGTCTTCATCGGGGAATTCCTGACCATGTCGCTGGGCTCCATTCCCCAGCAGGACGTCTTCCAGCGCGTCACCAGTGCCCGCGACGAAAAGACCGCCTTCCTGGGAACCCTCGGCGGCGGCCTGTTCTACTTCGCCTTCTCGTTCGTGCCGATGTTCATCGCCTATGCCGCAACCGTCATCGACCCCACCTACCAGGCCCACTTCCAGGCCGAAGATGCCCGCGAAGTGCAGAAGATCCTCCCGGCACTGGTGCTGCACGACACCCCCATCTGGTGCCAGGTGCTGTTCTTCGGAGCGGTCCTCTCGGCCATTCTCTCCACCGCCAGCGGCACCCTGCTGGCCCCCGCCAGCCTGCTGACCGAAAACGTCCTGCAGCCGGTCCTGAAGCACTTCAGCGACCGGGCCCTGCTCTGGACGATCCGCGGCGTGCTGATTGTCGTATCGATTCTCGCGACCATCATCGCCTGCAATTCCGAGAGCACGATGTATGAGATGGTCGAAAGCGGCTACAAGATCAGCCTCGTGGTGGCCTTCACCCCGCTGGTCTTCGGCATCTACTGGAAACGGGCCACCACCCAGGCGGCCCTGCTGTCGATTGTGTGCTCCGTGGCTGTCTGGCTGTATGCCGAGACCTTCTACGACGAAGAGAGCGCCCAGTTCTGGGAATGCATCCCCCCGCAGCTCTATGGGTTGGCGGCGGGCATCGCCGGCATGCTCGCCGGCGGCCTGCTCCCCCAGTGGCTGGCCCACACCGAAGCCGACCCCGAGGTGCTCGCCGCCCGCAAGGGA
>JBKDUK010000299.1:0-20225 GCA_046339535.1 Planctomycetaceae bacterium
ATCCCGATGGCTGCTGTGTGTGGTGTGGTGTGCGGGGGGACTGGTGATGACGGCCCCCCACCATCTGGCGGCCCAGGAGGGAACGTCCTTCCGGTCGACCGTGCTGACACGGCAACGCGAGACGCTGCAGGCGGTCGCGGCGTATCTGCAGGGGAACCCCCAGGCCGACGATGCCGACGAGGCCCGCATGTGGATGCTCGAAACCGCGGTGACCAACGGCCTGGAGGGAGAAGCGACCGGGGTGGCCGAGCAGGTGCTGAAACGCCCCGAGCTGGAGGCGGCCCAGAAATCGCTGGCCTTGAAGGTGTTGTGTGTCGGATCGGCCCGCCGGAGGGATCTGGGGGCCGCCCAGGAGGCATTCCCGATGTTCCTGCGGGGATTCCGGATCCAGACGCCCTTCCCGGCACTCGACACCACCACGCTGCTGGCGGCCCGCGCTCAACTGGCGGGGGATCGCGATGCCCTGAACGGCTTCTACGATGCGTTTGAATCGCATTTCGCACTGAACGCCCAGGCGACCGAGATCGTGCGGAACCGACGGCTGCGCCTCGACCTCCTGGGCAAACCCGCCCCGGCCCTCGCAGGGGAGGATCTCATGGGGATGGCCGCGAACTGGAGCGATTACACCGGCAAAGTCGTGCTCGTCGATTTCTGGGCCACGAACTGTGCTCCGTGTCTGGCCGAGTTCCCGAATCTGAAACGGCTCTACCGCCAACACCGGGAGGCGGGGTTTGAGATCGTGGGGGTCAGTTTCGACGAGTCGGCCGCGCAGGTCACCGGCTTCGCCAAACAGAACGGCCTCGAGTGGCGGCAACTGCTGAACCCCTCGGGCCAGGGCCCCGTGGCGGCTGGCTTCCAGGTGCGCACGATCCCCGCGCTGTTTCTGGTGAATCGCCAGGGGAAAGTGACGTTCGTCGATGTGCGCGGTGAGGAACTGCGCGAGGCGATTGAGACGCTGTTGAAGTAGGCCGATTCAGACCGTACAAGCCACTCGCAGCACGAGTCGGTTGCGTCCCTCCGCACCAACACCCCAGGAAACCGCACATGGCGTTGTATGAAATGACAGCCGAGGCATTTCGGCCTCTGGGGTCGACGTCGCTGCAGGAATTGCGGGTGCGTGAGCGGAGTGACCTGCAACGGCTGCTGCGTGGCCAGATCGAGGTGTTGGGGGATGACCTGTATGTCTTGACCGAGGAGTTTGGGGAATGGGAGGACAGCCGGCGCCGCATTGATCTGCTGGCCGTGGACCGTGACGCCAACCTCGTGGTCATTGAACTGAAACGGACCAGCGACGGCGGCCACATGGAACTGCAGGCGATCCGCTATGCGGCGATGATCTCGACCATGACCTTCGAGCGTGCCGTCCAGATTCACGCCCAACACCTCTCCAGTCTCGATCTGCCGGCGGACCGGGCTCAGACGGGGCTGCTGGAGTTTCTTGGCTGGGAAGAACCCGACGAAGACCGGTTTGGCCAGGATGTACGGATCATGCTCGTCTCGGAGGACTTTGGGAAGGAATTGACCACCGCGGTGTTATGGCTGCGCGAACGGGAGATCGACATTCGCTGTGTTCGGCTGCGCCCGTACCTCGATGGCGAGAAGCGGCTGATCGATGTGCAGCAGATCATTCCTCTGCCAGAAGCCAATGACTACCAGATTCAGATTCGCGAGAAGGAGCAGGTGGGGCGCAAGATCCGCGCTCAGCGCCACGATCTGCGAATCCGGTTTTGGGAGGGATTGGTGGCGCTCTGCCGGCAACGCAAGACCCGACATGGCGAACGCAAACCGGGTACTGCGCAATGGCTGGGAGGGAGCACTGGCAAGCGGGGACTCGGATTCAATTATGTGATTGTTCAGGAAGAGACTTCGGTCGAGCTCTATATCGACCGGGGCGAGACAGTCGAGAACAAACGCATCTTCGACCAACTGCTGACCCGTCGTGCCGAGATTGAGCACCGGTTTGGCGGACCGCTGACCTGGGAACGCCTCGATCAGAAGCAGGCCTGCCGGATTTGCCATCTGATGCACAGCGGAGGTTATCGCAGTTCCGAAGACCAGTGGCCCACGATTCAAACTGTGATGATCGATGCCATGACCCAACTTGAAACCGCGCTGCAGCCTGAAGTCGACGCTCTGCAACTGGGTTGATCACGAACCGTCGGCTCAATCGCTGCGGCGGGCGGCCGTGTCGCCGGCAGCCTCACTCCTTGTCCGGCCCCGAGCGTCCCAGCGAGAAATCGAAGCCGCTGAGGGCGGGGACCAGCATCGCCAGCGTGGTGAAGCCGTACGCGCAGACCAGCACCACGCAGACCCCCAGAGTGTTTCCAATCAGGAAACTGGTGATCGAGTAGAAGGTCATGAAGGGCAGCAGGAAGGCCGACGCGGTGAGGGCGTTGGACGGATTGCGGTGCGTCAGCGAGGCCCAGAGCCCCATGCTCCCCCCGAGGAAGAACACGAGGAAGCTGGGCAACTGCACGGCAAACGACGCCTGCGCCTCGACAATCAGCATGATGCAGATGAAGACCCCCAGGAACAGGAAGAACATCGTTCCCAGGCTGTTGGCGATCGAAGTCCGCGAGTTGCTGAAGGTCAGCCCGGCATGAATTCCCAGGACCGAGGCGAAGATCGCCAGGGTCGCGAAGCCAATCACCACGTACAGCAGGTTCTCCCAACTCAGGTAGCCGAGCCAGGCAAACCACGCGACGGCCGCCAGCGGCAGCAGCAGCAGTTCCTTGGTGTTGTAGAGAATGCCCCCGAGCTTGCCAAAGATGAATTCGCGCGGGGTCAGATCGGTCACCAGCAGCAGCTCGAGGGTTTTCGCATCCCGCTCGGTGGTGATGGCGGTCACCCCCTGGGCATTCACCAGCAGCAGCGACACCAGCGCCAGTCCCACGAAGGCAAAGCCGGGGGGAGAGATCATCCCCAGCACTTTCTCGCCTCCCGACTGGCGGGCGTAAAAGCCCGCGAACAAAAACAGCACCAGGTACGCGAGTTTGACCAGCGCCATCCGCTTGCCGTAGGCGCGGGTGCAGATCTCCCGCCAGGCGACCGGGTTGGACCAGATCTGGCGGTCACGCGACCGGACGGCCACCGGGCTGGCGGCACCAGCGGTCTCATCGTCCGCCGCGCGGGTCGGCTCGTTCATCGTGCGATTGGGGTTCCAGATCCGCAGGCGGGCGATGGCGATCACGTTGAGGATCAGCGCCAGCACCAGCATCGCCACCACGTAGGGCCACGCATCGACCCGGGCCACCCCCACCTGCGAGGTGGCCGCCAGGGGATCGAGAATGAGCGCCATGCCGCGGAAGGGATCGAGATACGAGAGCAGCCGGCCCAGCGTGGTCCCCGTCCCCCCCAGCAGAGCGATCAAGGCCTCGATCACTCCAATGAACAGGGCCAGGCCAATGAGGCTGATCGCCAGGGTCTGGAACGTCTTGTCGCGCCAGAACGCCACCAGCGAACCCCAACTGCCAGCCGCCAGTCCCGCCGCCGCACAAAACGCCAGCGACCAGCCAATCTGGGCCGCCGAGCAGCCCCCCAGCACATAGACCAGTGCCAGCACGGGAGCCGACGCCAACAGCAGCACCGCCACCGCCAGCAGACTGGCCCCCAGTTTGCCCAACACCAGTTCGGCACTCCGCAGGTCGGTCATCAGCAGCAAGACCAGCGTCTGGCGGTCTTTCTCCTGGGCGACCCGGCTGGCGGCGAACAACGGCGCGAAGAACAGCACCAGCGCCAACTGCACCGCCGAAAACATCTGGAACAGCTGGTTGCCAAACCGCCCCAGCTCGGCCACCCCCGTCGCCGGCCGCCACCCAAACGTCGCCTGTCCGGCCGTATACATCAGCACAAACAGGGCGAAGACATAACCCGCCCGCAGCACGAAGTGACGGATCGAGCGGGGAGCCGTGAGAACCTCACGCGTGAACAGCGGTCCAGCCAGCACGGCAACTCTCGGAGAGGTGGGGACGACAATCCAATGGGAGCAACACCCGCAACACTCCCCGCCCTACGCTCTGGCCGGTCGAAACGCTGGATCATTGCCCGTATTGATCGGCCACCCCGCAGCCAGGGAACGAAAATGTGATCACCAGAACACATCTTCAGCCACCGGAAGCGGGTTGGGACCATCGGGAGGGGCAGGAAGCCGGGAGGGGACGTGTCCCCCGACGACCCGGGCCGTGCCGGGGGATGGTGCCGGATTTGCACGTTGAAAAGCCATCTTTACCCCCCCCGTGAAATTGGCGAGACTCCCGCCCGGAATTGGGGAGCAGTCGGCGGCGACTGCCAATTGCCGGTCTGTTGGTTCGCAGGGATGCGACACGATGTTGCGCAAGCTGCTGGGCTTTCTGCTGACGATGGCCTGCGGGGCGGGGCTGATGGCCTGCGTCTACGAGTTCCATGTGCTGCGCACTCCCAAAGGAGTCGAGTTCGTCCGCAAGCCCTCTCCCGACTGGCACGATCCGTTTGTTGATGTGCGGGGTTGGTCGGTCCGGGAGTGGGCGGCCCACCCCCGGCTCGTGAAGAACCTCACCCTCGCGAAACGGGTCGACATCATGGAGTCGAGCGGGACCGTCCCGCTTCCCCCCTCATGGCTGAAACCGACCTCGTGGTCGCGGTCGCGCGACACCGACGAACTCGAAGCCGACGAACTCTCCCCCGACGATTCCGAGACCAACTCTCCTCTCGGTCCAAGTGAAGAGGCCGAAGAGGAACTCGACGCCACGGGACAGCCGGGTTTCGAAGACGACTTCGAAGTTCCACGCCGGGGGCGTTGAGCCAGAGATCCCCTCTCCCACTGCGCCCCTCCCGGCACAACGATCCCACAGCATTCCGGCATGCCCCCCCTCCCCGCCACCCGCTCCGCAACCCGCCCCAGCCAACGGCTGCAGCGCGTTGCCGGGCATCCTCTGGTTGCCCTCTGGTCGCAGATGGCGTGGCGGGTGGCGACGGCTGTGCCGGCCATTGCCGACTGGATTCCCGCAGGCCTGGGCCCCTTCGTCGGCTCACCGGGAGACATCTCCACCGTCAAGACTGGCCCCCATCGGACGGTCTACCGGCTGCGGACCACCCGGGGCGAGTTCTTCGTGAAACATTTCCATCCTGTGGGTGGCTGGAATTGGCTGAAGCACTTTGTCCGGCCCACGCGGGCCGAACATGAGCGCGACCTGGCACACTGGCTGACGGCCCGCGGAATCCCGACCATCACCCCGCTGGCCGTGGGGCTGCGCCGGCATCGGGGATCTCCCAGCGAGAGCCTGCTGGTGATGCCGGCGATTCCCGGAGTGCCCCTCGACGACCATTGCCGGCAGCACGGTCTGGCGCTCGCGGGGCCCGCCCGCGCGGTCTGGCGGCAGCAACTGGCCCGCGCGTTGGGAGAGTTTCTGGGGCGCCTGCACCGTGAAGGGGGCGACCATCGCGACCTGCACGCCGGGAATGTGCTGGTGGAGACCACCGCGGGGGGGCTTCGCCTCCACCTGATCGACCTCCAGGCGCTGCGCCGCCGGCCAAGACTGTCGCTGTCGTGCCGGCTTGCCAACCTCGCCCGGTTTCATCAGTTCTTCGTCGGTCTGTCGACGCGCAGCGACCGTCTCCGGTTCTGGCGGGCCTGTCAGGCCGTCGCACCGATCGCTCCCTCAATATCCACCCAGCGGACTGTTGGCGACTGGTTGGCCCTGAGTTGCGGCTGGCCCATTGGCCCTCCCGCCGCCGATACCAATCGCCATGAGGTGACCCGACATCTGGAAGCGCTGCTTGTCCGGCAGGCGCAGACGGGATGGAACCGGGCCGACCGGGCCTGGCGGCGCGGCAATCGGCACGTGCGCCGCCTGCGGGTGGGAACGCACCGTCTGCGGGGAGAGGCCACGCTGCCGGCCGACTGGCTGCTGAGCGTGGCCGAGGCTCCCGAGCAGTTGTTCGCTCCCGACCATGTCGTGCAACTCTGCAAGAACTCGGCCCGCTGCCGGGTGGCTCTGGTGCGGCTGCCTGTGGATGGCACCGAACGGGCCCTGTGCGTCAAGTCGGTGGTGGCCGGGCGGTGGATGTCGAGGTTGCTCGATGGCTGGAGGCTGTCGCTGGTCCGCCGGTCCTGGGAGACGGGCCACGCATTGCTGCGGCGGGGGCTCGACACCCCGCGCCCCCTGCTTTGCGTCGAAGTGCCCCAGCGGTCCGGGACCCGCGGTTATCTGGTGACCGAGTGGATCGAAAACACCGAGACCGCCCAGGCAGCGGCTGCAACGAGACTGCGGGAACTGGCCCCGTCGGCCCGCACCGCGTGGCAGGCCTCGCGGTGCGGGCAACTGGCCTCGATGCTGCGGCGGTTCCATGCCTGTGGGTTCGATCATCGCGATCTCAAGCTGGCCAACCTGCTGGTTTCAAGGCAGCCAGACAATCCACGGGTGTGGCTGCTGGACCTCGACGGGGTTCGGCGCTGGAAACGGCTTCCCCGCCAGCGGGCCATACAGAATCTCGCCCGGCTCGAAGTGAGCTGCCGGGTGCAGGGACTGACCAGTGCCTCCCTGCGGCTGCGGTTCCTGCGGGAGTACCTGGCGGGAAGCGGGGAAGACTGGAGAAGCTGGTGGAAATGGGTTGCCAAAGCCGGTCGGCGAAAGGTGTCTCAGAATGCACGTCGTGGACGTCCGATTTCCTGAGAGACCCGACTGGTTGTAGCAACCCTGTTGCCTGTGAGTGCCGTTCGTGAAACCTACACCCCACGCCTCCTGCTGCCTCACTTCCATCGCCGCCGAGGGACCAGGTGCCCCGCGATTGCGGCGGCGGGAACTGTTGGGCATGCTGGCCGGCCTGTGGGCTGCGGGCTGCGCGGGAACGAAATACACCCATCGCATCGGACTCCCCCAGAGTCACAGTCTCAAGGCCGAGCAGCTGCAACTCTACAGCGACATCAAGATCGAGAAGGAACACCCGGTCATCCAGGACCTGCAGCGGCTGCGGCTGCAGATGGCCGAGACGCTCGACCTGCCCCTCGGCACCAAGCCGGTGGTGGTCTACCTGTTCTCGAACGAGCTGGAATACAAGCAGTACCTCGACACGAAGTTTCCGGGGTTTCCCAAGCGGCGGGCCTACTTCATCGAGACGGCCGGGAAGGATCTGTCGGTCTACACCTGGTGGGGCGACCAGATTGGCGAGGACCTGCGTCATGAATACACGCACGGGCTGCTGCACGCCTCGCTGACCAACGTGCCGCTGTGGCTGGACGAGGGGCTGGCCGAGTATTTCGAAGTGGGGGGCTCGATCCCGGGGCAGATCAACAACGAGCACGCGCAGTTGCTGGCTTCGGACGTGCAGCGGGGGGCGTGGCGTCCTGATCTGGCGCGGCTCGAGTATCTCGAAGAGGTGCAGGACATGGCCCGCGCCGACTACCGCGAAGCCTGGGCCTGGGTGCACTTCATGATGCACTCGTCTCCCGACACGCGGCAGGTACTGCTCGAATATCTGCAGGACTTGCGGACCAATCCGAACCCGGGTCCCCTGCGCGACCGGCTGGCGGCGGTGGCACCGCACCTCGACCAGCGCATGCTCGGTTATGTCGCCAGCCTGAATGGGCCGGGACACTGGGGGGTCTCCTTCCCCGCCGCCGGGGCCCGACCGACAGCGGTCCGTGCCGTCAGCCATCCCTGAGCCGGTCCCTGGGCAAGACCATCACCGCCTGCGGAACGGCTCCATGCCCGAAGCACGGTCTGCGCCCCACCCCCTTCAGCGATTCTCCGGCGTTTCTGTCGGCGCGGGTGACACTCCCCGCACGATGAAGTTCTGATGACCGGGCGGTCGCTCGAGGCGGATCGCCCGCTGGCTGCCGTCACCCGGCGCGTACCGCCAGAATTCGGTGACGATGCCCAACGTCACGACCCGGGCGACACTGGTGGGAGCCCCCAGCGCCTTGCGGGCTTCTTCGGCGGTCATGCCCAATTCGACCCGCCCCGCGCGAATCGCCTGTGCGAAGCGGGGCTCGGGGCGTCGGGCGAACTGCTGCGGGGTCAGCCATTGACCATCGACCAATTGCAGACCGGCCTCTTCCAGGCGGGCTTGCAGCGGGGCGGAACCAGGCACGCGGGTCCAGGTTTCCAGCAACAGCGCGACCCCGCTCTCGGACTTTCCCGTCAGGGTCTTGTAATCGTTGGCGAGATCGATCGCTCCTTCGACATCTCCCGGGTCGAGTTTTTGGCGTTGATGGGCCAGCAAGTCTTCCACCAGTTTGGTGGCATGGGCCGGTTGGTTGCGGTTGCGATACTCGGTTTCCAGCGCCTGCAATTCCGTGCGGGTGAGGCGGGCCACCTGACCAGCCCGCTCCGACAGTCGCTCTTCGCGCAATTGTGCGGCGCGCCCCGCCTCTTCGGGCACCAACCGTTCAATTTGCCGGGCCACCTCCAGCACGTTGCTGTTGTCTGCCTTGAGCCGGGCCAGAAGGCTGCGCAGCTGCACGTCGGCATACAGCACCCGGTGCAGGGAGACCCGTTTGGCGGCGTTGGCTCCCTGGTAGACCGTCTCGGGCTGATTCAGATACTTCTCGCGCAGCGCCGGGTCCCAGGCGGGCCCGGGCTGATCGCACTGGGGGAGGCGTTCGCGAGCCAGGGCCAGAAACCCATCCAGCCGCTCGGCGGGAGCCTGCTTCCCCAGCCGCCGGTATTCGACGACACACCCCCGATGATTCAGCCCCTCGACAAATCCCTTCGCGAAGCCGGCCTGTTCGGCGCGGTCGGCCAGATCGAACATTTTCGCCGAATCGTCCGCGGGCAACTGCTGGGCCTCGAGCTCCAGGGCCTGGTACCGCAGGTCGCGAGCCTTGCCCAAGAGCTGCTGATCCTTATACAGCGTGCCCCGCGCCTCGGCCCAGTCGGCCAGCTCATTCCATTTGCCCGGGGGCTGCCCCTGCAGTTGCTTGGCCCTCGCCTCGAGTTGTTCCAGGTCGCTGGGAACAGTCCGCAGGGACTCGACCACAAATTCGATCTTGCGGCTGTCGGGAGCGCGCCGCAGAACGCCGGTCAGTTCCACCGGACCGGCCTTCTGGACCCGGGCCACCGGCTCACCGACGAACATCACCTCGCAATGCCGCAGCGAGACCACCTGCTTGTTGAACGCACTGATCCGCCCCTCGACTTTCAGTTTCCGCTGGGGGGGATTCTTCTCGGCCACCCATTCCTTCACCACGTCGTTCAACTGGGTCACATCGAGAACTCCCTGCGGATCGGCCGCTGGCAGCCAGGGGGTTCCCCACAGGGCCGCGACTCCCAGCAGCACGAGGGCCACCCCGAATGTCGGGGGACGGGGCACCATTCGGCCGGGGGCGCTGTCCAGGTTGCGTGACTCACCGCTCATGGTGTGGTGACTCCCAGCAGGGAAGACTGCGCCTGCAAGACGGCCCGGGTTTCGTCATCCACGGGATACCCCAGGGCGGCGAGGGTTTCGGGAGAGCTCCACAAAAACCCCTGTTGTCCATCGAGCCGCACAGTCCAGACCGTGGGCTGGTTCGCATCCCCCGGAATGAACTCAGTCAGCGGGGCGGCGAAAATCACCCGGCGGGGAGCCTCGACTGAAAGCGGCAGCCGTTCGAACGCCCGCAGATTTCCCACCAGTTGCAATTCGACCCCCTCGGCAGACAGCAGACAGTCGAGTTCCCAGATCCCGCGCCGCCGGTCATTCACCAGCCGGCGGACCGGCAGATCGAGCACCACCCACCTCCCCCGGAACCGCATTCCGAAGGTCTCCTTCCACGACGTGGATGTCCCTTTTTTTGCTGCGGAGGCCTCGTCGGCCAGGACCTGCAGCGAATCGGGACAGAGCCGGGCCCGGGCGATGGTCTCGCGGCCCGTCTGCAGCAATTGCAACGAGCGCGGTTCACGGCGGTCGAGCAATTCGAGCGCCGCGACCACCTCGGTAAACCCCACCGCCGCGCGCTCGAGATCGCCGCTTGCCAGGGCCTCGGCCGCCTCGCGCGAACGCGGCCCCAGAATCTGCTCGGCGACCGACAGACGATGCGCCCGATAAAACCACCAGCCACTGACCGCGAGGGTCACCAGTGTGGCCGCCATCAGTTTGCGGACGGGAGTCCACCAACTGCGGCGGGCCGGGGGGTTTGCGGGAGACAATCCCAACCCGGGGCGTGGCTTCGCGGTCCGGTCGGAGGGATTGGTCGCGGCGGGGGTTCGGTTCCCCGGATTCGCGGCCTCTGCCCCACGCAGGGGGACGGGTGCGGGACGTGTTCGGGGAGAGGGAGCGGAGGCCCCCGGAGTCCTGGACCCTGACCGCGGGGGCGGGGAAACTGTCGTTTCTTCGGGAGGAAACTCGACTGGAGTTCCTTCGTCCGGGGGGATGTCGGGCGATGGCGACGACCCCGGAGGCGCACCAGCCGGCAGTCCCGACGCCGGGGCCGGAGTCCCTCGCCGGGACAACAGCCCGGGGCGGGCCGGTTGCCGCGCCAGCGGCTGGGGATAGGGAGACAGGGGGAGAATAAAGTGCGTCCGCCGGCACTCGGGACAGGGAAGCGCCTGGGGCAACTCCAGCCGGCTTCCCGCAAAACCCTGGCCGCACGCACAATGAAAATTGTACGTCTGCTGTCGCGGCTCGGCTTGCGCACGGAAGAACCGTTTCGCAGTTCGCAACCAATCAGACATGCAGCGGTCTTGGGTGGGTGATGGGAGAGCCGGCCGACGACACAGCCGAAGCAGGCAGAACTGCCGGGAGTCACGGAAGAGACCTGAAATTATCGGTTGACCACGGGGGTGGGTCAACCAGCGGGGGGAACTGCCGGGTGACAGACGCTACAATTCACCCTCAGTTCCCTGCCTGCTGCGAAGACTGCTTCACGAGGATGTGAGGCCGGAATGCACCATGGTGCATTCCCGGGAACTTCGGCATGTCACCCCGATTCGCAGACCCACGGTCGATCTGATGAAAGCTGCGTGCTGCATGCATCCCCGAACCTGGTTGTGGCTGGCTGTCTGGTGGTTGGCCGGGGGACTGACCACCCCCGTCTTGCAGGCCCAACAGACCGTTCCCGAACGCCTTCGCGAGTCGCTGGCGAAGGCCGAGCGGATCCTCGTCGGGATCCCCGAGACCAGTGTGAACCTGGGAGCGGGCAAGCCGTTTCTGATTGAGGTCGACCGGGCCTTGCGGGGCACAGGAGCCCGCGGCTCACGGGCCCGCATCCTGGTCAGTCCCGAAGCCGAGGGAAACACCGAACTCTCTGAGAAGACGCTGTACGCGTTCCTGCTGGTGAAGGGGCCCGGGGGAAAGGGATGGGCGACTCTCGACGGGGGTCAACTGGTCATCGAGAAGGGACGGGCCCGCTGGCTCGAACCGGGACAAAACCCCTATGAGTTCAGCACCCGCGAGCTCGAGGAACTGATCGACGCCGGGGGGGCCGAGACCGGGTTTCCCACCGCGACCCGTCCCACCCTCGCAGGGAAGTGGCTGCTGACCTTTGCCGAGCGCGGGGGAGAGATTCCCGGCTGGTTGCTGGAACTGACGCCGTCGGATGACGCGATGACGGTGAAGCTGCTCGATTCGACGCTCGACAACAACACGCTGCGGTCGTCTTCCTATGCCGACTCGCAATTGAAACTGGTGTTTGATGTACCTGGTGCCGAGTTCCAGTTTGCCGGCACCTGGCGCGACGGCCGCGTGCGGGGAGTCTTGACGTCGACCGTCGGAGCCGTCGCCCCGGCCTGGCTGCTGCCGACCGAGGTGCCCTCTCTGGCGACCCTGCGGGAAGCGAAACCGAGCCCGGGGAACGACGAACTGAAGGAAGCGGTGGAATCGGATCAGGCGGTGGCCGAGTTGCTGCGGTTCGTTCGGCGCCGGGGGCAGCTCCCCCTGGCGCTCGACGCCTACCAGACACTGCTGCCTCTGGCGACCAACGCGATGGATTCGCCCGAGAAGCTGAAGACCGTGATCGAGGCCTACGAAACCACGGCAGACAGCTGGGGAGCCCCATTACGACAGCGGGCGCAGGTTGAGGCGCTGCTGAACCTGGCCCGCTCGGGGAAGTTTCCCGAACTGGGCCTGGAGGTCGCGGCACGCACCATTCCCGGGATGACAGCCGAGTCTCCCGCGGGCTGGCGCCTGGTGGCCACCCGCAGCCGGGGTCAACTGCTGTTGCAGGCGGGCCAGACCGAAGACGCCATGGCCTGCCTGCGGGAAGTGCACAACGAGTTTCCGCTCGATGCCGAGGCGACCTGGGCACTGGCCCAATACGCCCAACAGCAGGGACGGCTGGAAGAGTCTCTCGAACTGCTGGGGGAACTGACGGTTCTTCCTGGTCTCGAGTCGGGACTGTTGGCACTGACCGCCCGGCGCGAGCTCGCCGCCGGCAGCAAGCCTCCTCCGCAACTGGTCCCCAGCAAGCTGGTCGAAAAAACCTGGAAAGTGCTGAAGCGCGATCCCGCCGAACTCTCTGCCTGGCTCTACGGATTGTTCATCAAGAAAGTGCGGGCCCTGGGGGGCGAACCCCAGCCCCGGACCGGTGCCGGGAACCGCATTGTGCTGGCCGAGCTGTTCACCGGGGCGCAGTGTGCCCCCTGTGTGGCGGCCGATCTGTCGCTGGGGGCGGTCGAGGGCGTCTTCGACCAATCCCAGTTGATTGTGCTGCGGTATCACCAGCACACACCCGGTCCCGATCCCCTCGCCAGTCCCGACACGCTGCAGCGTTTCGAACAGTATGGCGGTTCGGGGACCCCCGCGCTGTATCTGAATGGGCGCCCGGTCGAAGGAGTCGGAGGCAGCACCTTGCTGGTTCCCGCCGTCGTCCGCCGCCTCAAGGAGCAGGTCGCCGCGCAACTCACAACCACTTCCCCCTTTTCCCTGAAACTGGCAGCCCGGGTGAAAGATCCCCGCGGGCTGATCGAACTGGAGGCCGAAGGGGTGGGAGCCGAGAGATTTCCCCCCGAGGTCCGTCTGCACCTGGCGGTGGCGGAAGAGCAGATTCCGATGCCGGCGAAGAACGGGATCCGGGTGCACGAGATGGTGGTGCGGCTCTGTCCCGGAGAGGTGGCCGGGCTCAAGCCCGAAGCGGGCCGGCTGAAGTTCTCGGGCGGGGTCAACCTGGCCGAGCAGCGGCAGCGGGTCGCCAGCTACCTGCAGTTCGTCGAGAAGGAATCTTCAGAGACCTTCGACCACAAGCCGCTCGACATGACCCGGCTGAAATTCGTGGGTTGGCTGCAGCGAAGTGACACGGGGGAAATTCTGCAGGTCGCCGTCACCCCTCTGGCGGGGGAACTGCAGGCACCAGAGCCCACGGGGCCTCGGGAATCGGACAAGAAATGAGCGAGCGAGTCGAGCGTCTGCGATGTGCCTGGCTGGGAGACTCGCGCGATGCGCTGGCGGTCGCCCGGGCGCTGGTTGACGGAAACCTCGGCGATCTGGTCGCGGCGGCCGAGTGCGGTGACTGTGCGGGAGATCTGCTCCAGGTCTCTCCCGGCCTGCGTCTGGAAAACGACTGGGAGTCCCTGCTGACCCGGGGGGGATTTGAAGCGGTCGTGGTCGCGGGCGATTCGGATCCCGTGCTGGAGGGAGCCCGCCAATTGGCCCGGGGGGGAGCCCGGCTGTGGGTCTGGGTGGGAGGATCCGCCACGCGGCTGTTCAGTGAACTGACCCTGCTGGATGCCGAATCTCCCGGACGGCTGCATCCGCTGCTGCCCCAACGGCACCTCCCCGGGCTGTCCGCCCTGGCCGCCGACCTTGCCGCGCGGAAACTCGGTTCCCTGCTCTCGGTGCAGTTCGCCCGCACGCGACCCGAACCATCACTCGACGCGGCCACCCTCGACCGCGACTTCCTGCACGATGTGGATCTGCTGCGTTCGCTGCTGGGCCGGTTCGAACAGTTGACCGCCTTCCGGCATGCCGACCCATCCGGGCGGATTCTCCAGGCAACCACCACATTGGGTGGCCCGAATCTTCCGCCTGTCTCCTGGCAGGTCATGCCGGGAGGAGAACCGGGCTGGCGGCTGACCGTCGCGGGAGAGCTGGGCCGGGTGGTGATGGAGGCCCATGACCGCGAACTGACACGACTGCACGATGGCGCGGTGGTCGAAACCTGGCCCCGGCCGCAGGCCGAGGCGCACGCCCTGTTGCAGACAGTCCGCGACGCCCTCGCGCCGCCCCTCGCCGAAGCCCCGCTGGCCAGCGCCGCAGGCAAACAGGCCGGTCACCGGACCAATTGGGACGATCTGCTGCGGGGGGTCGAACTGGTGGCGGCCACCCGGGAGTCGTTGCGTCGGCGGCGCACCATCGATGTGCTGTTTGAGGCCCCTTCCGAGCGGAACCTCTTCAAGTCGCACATGACGGCGGCGGGCTGCGGGCTGTTGCTGGTCACCCCCGTGCTGGTGGTGCTCTACCTGCTGGTGGCGGCGGCGTTCCCCCTGCCCGAATGGCTGAAGATCGCGCTGGTGGCGCTGGTCTTCACCCCGTTTGGCCTGTTCCTGCTGCTGCAGGCACTGGTCTGGATTACCCGTCCCTCCGCGGCCGAAATCGCCGCCCAGGACCAGACGGCTGCCAGCAGGGCGACGGTCCCCCAGGCCCGGGGGACCGGTCCCGGGGCGGCCCCCCGCTGAGAGGCCGGGCCGGGTCTCACGCACCCCGGCCCTCCCCTGCATGTGGCGGTCAGGCAATCTCGAAGATCGCCTCGACCTCAACGGCGGCCCCGGTGGGGAGCGCCGCGAAACCCAGCGCGCTGCGGGCGTGGTAGCCGTCCGTCTCTTTCCCGAAGACCTGATGGAACAAATCCGAGCAGCCGTTGATCACCAGGTGCTGCTCAACGAAGTCGGGAGCCGAATAGACGCAGCCCAGCACCTTCAGCACCTTCAATCCGTCGAGGGTGCCATGGCGGTGATGCACCGACTGCAGAATCTTGATGGCGCACTGCCTGGCGGCTTCATAACCCTGCTGGGTTGTCAGGTTCGATCCCAGAATCCCCTTCATGTCACTGACGTGGCCCGAAGTGATCAGCAGGTTGCCGGTCTTCACACAGAGATTGAGATAGCCCGGGGTCTGCGCGGGAAACTCCAGACCCAGATCTTTGGCACGCTGCTCGGCACCCATCGTGTGCACTCCTGCAAGGGGGACAAGGTTCGGTTTGAGCCCACAGGGTAACGCGACAGCCGAGGAGCGCGAAGTGGTGCGATTGGAGCCTGTTGTGATTGGAGCCTGTTCCGCCCACGCGCGGTGCCGTTGGGCCCGCCATGACGACCGGGGTCACCCGGCGGCGCCGCACGACGGCGTGTCGCCGGGTTGGGATCAGGGGGTGGCTGAGGCGAACAGCCGGCCTCCCAGCCAGCCCGCCTCGGCCCCCAGCTGCTCCTCCAGCCTCAGCAGTTGGTTGTACTTCGCGAGACGTTCACTGCGGACAATCGAGCCGATCTTGATCTGCCCGGCCCCCGTGGCGACGGCGAGGTCGGCCAGCAGGTCGTCTTCGGTTTCCCCACTGCGGGCCGACACCACGGGACGATAGCCCGCCGCCAGGGTCAGCCGCAGCGCCTGCAGCGTTTCCGAAAGGGTGCCAATCTGGTTCAGCTTGATCAACACGCTGTTGGCGCACTGCCGCCCGATTCCCTCGCGGATCCGCCCGGGATTCGTGACGAACAGGTCGTCGCCAATCAACTGCACGCGCGAGGCGAGGCGGTGGGTGAGGTGTTGCCAGCCGTCCCAGTCATCGTCGGCACAGCCATCCTCAATGCTGATGATGGGATACCGGTCGACCCACGATTCCAGCAGTTCGGCCATCCCGCTGGCCGAAAGTCTCTGGCCTCCACCAGCGGCGAGGTGATACCGCCCCTCCTGGAAGAAGTGTGTGCTGGCCACATCGAGCCCGAGGGATACGTCGGCACCTGGACGCAGCCCCGCCCGTTCGATCGCCTCGACGAGGAGTGCCAGGGGAGTCTCATTGTCAGCCACGCGGGGACCGTAGCCTCCTTCATCGCCCACCAGGGTTCCCTCGAGTCCCCGCTCCTTCAAGACCGTTCCCAGCCGGCGGTAGACCAGCACAATCCAGTCGAGCGCCTGATGGAAAGAGCTCGCCCCGACAGGCAGGATCAGCCAGTCCTGCAGATCGAGATTGCGTCCCGCGTGCAGCCCCCCCGAAATCATGTTGACCATCGGGAGGGGCATCAACAATCCCCCTCCGAGCCGGGAGGTGAACTGCCTCTGTGACCCCGCGGCGCCGGATGCCGGGGCGGGGGGTGGGGGTTCGGGAGCGGCGGTCTCGTGCCAGAGCCGGGCCAGATGCCGCACGAGCGGGAGCCCTTGGGCGGCAGCCGCCGCGCGGGCCGCCGCCAGAGACACCCCCAGCAGGGCGTTGGCCCCGAGGCGCTTCTTGTGGGGGGTGCCATCGCACTCCCGCAGACGGTCATCCAGTTCGGACTGGCGGGCGGGGTCGAGACCGCGGCAGGCGGGGTCGAGCTCGCGCACGACCGACTCCACGGCCCGGCGCACTCCCAGGCCATCCTGCCGGGTGAGATCGCCATCGCGCAGTTCGTGGGCTTCGAACTGGCCGGTGCTGGCCCCGCTGGGAACGCTGGCCCGGCCCCAGGCGCCGGATTCGCAATGGACTTCGACTTCGACGGTGGGGCGGCCGCGGCTGTCGAGAATCTCGCGGGCGATCAGGTGGTGGATTCTGGCGGTTGGGCTCACGGCGGTCTCAGTCCCCGGCGGGTTCGTCGCGGCGCATGACGCGAATCTTGCCCCGCAGGGTGGGCCGGCTCAAACCGAGCAATTCCGCGGCGATGGCCTGGTTGCCGTGGGTGCGCTTGAGGGCCCCGGTCACCAGAATGCGGTCGAAGTACCGCAGGGCCTTGCGGTACAGGCCCCGTTCGTCGGTCTTCAGCCAGTTTTCGACGTGCTGGGCCAATTCGTCCCAAGTGGCGGCCACGGCGGCGTCGGTCTCGGGCAAGGCCTCGATATCCGCCGCACGCAGCAGTTCCTGGGGAAGAAACTCGGGGAGCAGCACGGGACCCGACGAGCGAATCAGCGCCTCGCGAACCACACTCTGCAGTTCCCGCACATTGCCCGGCCAGGGATAGCACTGCAGGCGCTCGAGTGTTTCCTCATCGATCGACTGGACGGCGGTTCTCAGTTGGCGGTTGATGCGAAACAGGAAATAGTGGGCCAGTTCCGGGATGTCTGAAAGATGCTCGCGCAGGGCCGGCAACTGGATCAGCAGGCCGCGCAGCCGGAAATAGAGATCCTTGCGGAATTTTCCCGCGTCCACCAGTGCTTCCAGGTTCTGACTGGAGCAGGCGACGATGCGGACATCGCTGACGATGGTCTCGGATGAACCGATTCTCTCAAACTGTCGCTGCTCGAGCAGCCGCAGCAGCTTGGCCTGTGCTTCGGCCGGCAGTTCCCCCACTTCGTCAATCAGCAGGGTTCCCCCCGCGGACTGTTCGAGCTTGCCGACCCGTCGGCGGTCGGCCCCGGGATAGGCCCCCACCTCGTGACCAAACAGGACCCCCTCGATCTGCTGGGGAGTGCGTCCCAGGCAGTGCATGATCTGGAACGGCCCCTCACGTCGCAGGCTGTGTTGGTAGAGGGCCCGTGCGGCGAGCTCCTTGCCGGTTCCCACCTCCCCCAGAATGAGCACGCAGTCATCCTGCGCGGCAACCCGGCCAATCTGCTTGAACACCTGTCGCATCGCGACGCTCGAGCCAACCAGGATGTCGGCCGAGTCTTCGGTGACGCCATCCTTGAACAGGGCCGGCTGACGCATCGCGCGGGCCACCTCGGCCCCCTGCCGGACCACATCCCGCAACTGGTCGGCGTCGAGGGGCTTGATGAGATAGTCGTAGGCCCCCTTGCGCATCGCCTCGATGGCCGTCTCGGCGGTGCCGTGCCCGGTGATGAAGATCACCACGCACCGTGGATCCACTTCGCGCAACCGGTCGAACACGTGCAGTCCATCCTGCAGCCCCAGCCGGATGTCGAGCAGAATCACATCGGGAGACTCGGCCCGCAGCAGGCTGACCGCCTCGTCCCCACTGGAGGCCTGCAACACGACGACCTCATCGGACTCCGTCGCGAAGACCTGTGCCACGCCAAAGCGGATTCCCGGTTCATCGTCCACGATCAACAGCTTGAACATTCCGTCACTCTCCCTGGAAACTGCCGACCTCTACGAGGCTGGCGTTGATCTGTGCTGGCAGGCTCACCGTGAACCGGGCTCCGCCCCCGGGGTTGCTGGCGACCGTGATGGTCCCCTGGTGCTCGCGGACAATCCGGTGCGACACGGCCAGACCCAACCCCGTGCCCCGCTCTTTGGAGGTCACGAACGGCTCGAACAGGTGATTCAGGATTTCAGGGGCCACGCCCGGCCCTTCGTCGCAGACCGTCACTTCGAGCCGGTCGGCCTCGCCAGCCCGGTCAGAGTGCACACACCTGGCCAACACCTGCAGTCGCCCCCCAGTTGGCATCGCGTCGATCGCATTCAGAAACAGGTTCACGAACACCTGCAGCATCTGTTCCCGATCTCCGAGGAACCGCAGCGGCTGATCGCCGAGGGTCAGAGACAACGCCACATTCTGCTGCGTCGCCCGGGCCTCGATCAGGTTCGCCACCCGCCGCAGGGTCGCGCGCAGATCATGAACTTCCCGCTTCGGAGAGGCTGGGCGGGCGAACTCCAGCAGGCTGTGGATGGTTCGCTCCATCCGATCGATCTCGTCAATGATCAGCCGCTGCTGCTGCTCGCGGCTGGAGTGGGAATACTGTGACGCCTGGTCCGGCACATAACCGGTCTGGACCAGCAGCTTGACCGTCGTCAGGGGATTGCGGATCTCATGGGCGACACCTGCCGCCAACTGGCCCACGGCCGCCAGCCGCTCACCCCGAATCACCTCTTGGCGAGCCTGCTCCAATTGCTGCAATGTCAACTTGAGACGATCCTCCACCTGGCCCACCCGGATTTCCAGCGAATCCAGATCGGCCGGATCGTCGGCGAAGTCGGGCGTGAGTTCGACCGCCCCCAGTGAGACCTCTTCACCCCCCAGTCTCAGGGTGATCCGGGAAATCTGCTTCCGCAGCCGCGATGCCGCCCGATATCCCAGATACACCCCAAACACCGGACCCAGCAGATTGAAGAATTGCCTCACCCCCAGCACAACCCGGGTCCACGACTGGAACTCGTTGTTCCGCTTCGACACCTCGTTCGAATGTGCCTCCTGCAAGACCGCCAGACGCGAATCTGCTCCCTGGGCCAGATCCAGCAGTTCCCGCTGCAACCCCGCTGAGGACTCCCCGGCCCCCAGGATCAATTTCCTCATGCGTTGGCTGACTTCCAGAACGCTTTGAATGTCAGCCTGATGTTCCGTCCTCGACATCTTCTCACACTCAGCCAGTCGCCCTTCCAGCTTGCGGTTCGCCCGCACGACCTCCTCCAGATCCCGATCCCGGGTCTGCCGGCGCACCAGGTCGTTCGGCTTGACCCCATCAAAGCTCGGCACGCCGGGAACTGTCAACAGCACCCGCTGACAGGCCGACTGCACCTCCCACACCGCGCTCTGCAAATCACTGATCTTCCGGATCTGGCCCACATTGTCGACCAGCAACTCGTCATAGATCCGATCCTGCCACGCGATGAACACCGTGGTCGAGGTACTGACAACCAGCCACAGGCAGCCCAACACGAGGGTGGGCCCCAGAACCTCCTTCCACACCGACAGATTCATCTGCTGCAATTTGTGCCAGAACTCCCCCATCCCGCGCCGTCCCCCGGTTCAGGCACACATGTTCGCCGCAGGTTCCACGCCCGCGTGATTCCATGCTCGTTTCCACCTTTATGCATGGTAACGCCGCAGCGGGCCTTGTTCTACAGGCCCGGGTGGGTTGGTCATCCCGGCCCGCGCAACCCGAAAAGAAACCATCCCCCCTGAATAAAAGCGTTTTCCTTGCTGGCTGAGAACTGGCCAGTTTTCCGCTCTGCGCCGCCCCGGAACCGCCCTCCCCGACCGGACTGGCCGACCACAGCCGTTTGAACAATAATCCAATCACACTTCCTCTCCCGGCCAACACTGTCATGTCCACCCCGCGCGAACAGCCCACCTTCGTCAAAACCAAGATCGTCGCCACGGTGGGCCCCGCCATTCAGGATCCCGCCCGGCTGAAGCAACTGGTCGAGGCTGGGGTCGACGTCTTCCGGCTCAATTTCGCCCACGGCAAGCACGAGTGGCTCGCCGGGATCGTCGCCGCCATCCGCCATGTCTCCGGGCAGCTCAATCGCCCCGTCGGCA
>JBKDUK010000300.1:0-3241 GCA_046339535.1 Planctomycetaceae bacterium
CCGGAATGCCGCCCAACTGCTGAAGATCGACGACCGGCTCGGAACGCTCGAAGTGGGCAAGTTGGCCGATGTGGTCGCCGTCGAGGGGAACCCCCTCGAAGAGATCAGCGTGATGAAGCAGGTGGTCTTCGTGATGAAGGAAGGCCAGATCCACAAGCAGCCGTGAGGGGGGCCGCATCGACACGATCCCCCTGCAGCAGTCGCCCCACCCTCAGGGGAACGGGACCGGCGAGGGACCCAGCAGTTTGTCGATCGCCTGACGGACTTCATCGAAGTCTTGGCGGTCGGGGGCCCGGCGGGTCTGGTTGAAGAGCACCTTGTGCTGCTTGTCGAGCAGCAGCACGGTCATCCCGGCATCGGTGTTCAGCCCGTAATTGTCGGGGCCGTTTTTTCCTCCCTGGGTCACGCCGGCGGGAGATTTGAGGTCGTAGGTGTCGTAGAGCAGCCGGGCGTGCTTCTTTTCGTCTTCGGGTTTGTCGGTCACCCGCACGATCAGCACTTCGAGCCCCTCGGGCTGACGCAGCCGGCCGTATTTGTCGAGTTGCTTCACCAGCCCGAAACTGGGACGGGTCACGCCGTTCCAGAAGACCAGCAGCACCGGCTTGTCTTTCCAGCGGGCCAGCAGGTCGACCTTCTTCCCGGCGTCATCGCCGGTTGCGAGGTCGACCTCGAAGGCGGGGGGTGTGTCTCCCACCCGCGGCCCCGACAGCAGGGAATCCTGCGCGGTCAGCGAGCCCACCCCGCACAACAGCAGCAGCACGCCACCCGGCCCACGTCCCCACGGCCAACCCGTCATGTAGTTCTCTCCGGTAGACTCAACCCAGACTGCGATGGCTCGCCGCCCAACGCGGCGAACTGCCACCCCCCCTTCGATCCGAACACACAGCGTACCATGCCGGCGTGGGAAGGGTGAAATGAACCCGGCGGGCCCCCTTGACCGGTGTGCGTGCCACATCGAGACTCTGGTCACCGGCTGAGGACCGGCCCGGTCCTCTCGCCGGGGGGGTGTGTGAGTCAACGTCTGGAAGGGGAGGAGTGTGATGAACCATCGCACGCTGGTGGTGGCGGCGGGATTGCTGACGCTGTTGGCTCTGTTGTGGGTGACGGGGGTCTTGGGACGGGGGGGCAACCGTCCCGACGAGACGGTTGCGAGACCCTCGGTGGACGCGGCTGCCTCCCGAAAGGGCGTGGCCACAGTGGGTCGGGGGGACGAGGCTGTGGATTCCGAGAAGCCTCCCGTCACCGCCAGTACCCCCGCAGCTGCCCCCGATCCCGATGCGTGGGCCCGCCTGCAGTCGCTGTGGGGTCCGTGCGAGCCCGTTGGAATGGGAGATGCCCTGTGCCGTGAACGATGGAAAGCCGGGGCAGCGCTCGAAGAATGGGCGCGGGCCAAATACCTCGTACTCGCGAACAAGAACTGGGAAGACTTCGAGCCCGAGCAGTGGCTGGCGAACTTTCGCGAAGTCTATCGCCGTCCTGCTGGTTCGACAGGAGCGATTGTCGACGAACTGCGGGCCCTGCAGGGGAACAATGTCGAGCTGGTGGTCGAGAACGTGCTGACCAATCGGGATGACGCCGCCGAACTGCGCCCGGCTTTGTCGGCGGTCTTCGACGGACCGCACCTGGCCGAGCTGGTCGTCTACTCGATTGGCGACGGCGAAGCCCTGAACGGGCTGCTGATTGTCGGCCGGCATCAGTCGGGAGACGAAGTCACCTGTGCCTATCACCTCTGGGATTGAACGATGACCTGGTTCCCGGCAGTACGCTCTCTCGATCGACGGGCCTGGGGGTTGGGCGGGATGCCCGGCCTGCGGGCACTGTGTCTGCTGATTGGTCTCGCGGGGCGCGCGGGAAGTGCCGAGCCGCCGCCGGTGCCCACCCTCCGCAAGGCCGAGCCCGACCTCGCGTTTGAGCGACGCTTCCGGCGCGATGTGGGCTGGATCGGGTCCGACGCCATCTACACGATTCCCCTGCCCGATGCGTCGTGGCTCTGGGTTTTTGGGGACACCCTGGTTGGCGAGGTGCGCGGGGGACGGCGGTGGAACGTGTCGATGGTGAACAATTCGTTCGCCCGGCAGCGCGGGTTCGGCAACGACATGCAACTGGAGCTGCAGCTCCACCGTGACGCCCGCGGACAGGCGTCATCTTTTGTGACGCCGCTGGGAAAGCCGGGGTATTTCTGGATCTGGGATGGGCTGGTGATCGACGGCCGGCTGTACCTCTTCACCACCCGGCTCACTTCGCCGGGCACCATCACCGCGTTTGACTGGAAACTGCTCGACCAGAGCGTGGTGGTGGTCGAGAATCCCCTCGATCCGCCGGCCCAGTGGAAACATCGCCAGGTCGATTTCCCCCACGGCCACTTCACCGAGACCTCGGAAGCTCTCTGGGGGCTGGAAGTCGTGCACGAGGGAGAGTGGATCTACGTGTTTGGCACCCGGCGGCAAGCGGCCAGCGATCCGCGCGAGCTGGTGCTGGCGCGAGTCGCCCCGCGGGAGTTCCCGCAGTTTGACCGCTGGCGGTTTTTCAGCCGGGGGGAGTGGGTGGAGGACGCCCGCCGGGGGAGTTCCCTCGCGGTCGGGGTGGGGACCGAGGGATCGGTGACCTGGCTGCCCGAGCAGCAGGTGTGGGTCTACGTCTATTCTCCCCCGCTGGATGCGAACATCCAGATCCGGGCGGCACGCACCCTGGTGGGACCGTGGTCGGAACCGCAGACGCTCTACGCGTGTCCCGACCCGCAGCGCAATCCCCGCATCTTCTGCTATGCGGCGAAAGCGCGGAGTGTCCCCGGGACCCGGAACGAACTGCTGGTCAGTTATGCCACCAACTCGTTCGAGATGCTGCCCGATGTCTCGGCTGATGCCGAGATCTATCAGCCGCGGTTTGTCCGCGTGACGTTCGAACCAGCCCGCTCAGAGGACATCTGCGGAAAATGCCGGGGCGAGTGCTCTGTCAAAGCAACCAACAGGGACTGTGGTGATCGATGAGTGGAGAGGAAGACCAAGGCGACACATCCGGAGGTGTGCGGTTCCGCCACACAATTCGCTTCCAATGTGGGTTCGATCGCGAATTCCCGAAACGACCCCACGTTCCACGACTCTCCCGCGCACACGAACCTCCCGGCCAAATCATTCCTGAAGGGAATGCATACCCTAGCCCGGGGTTGCCCAGCGAAGCGCCGGCTACCCCGGGTACGATGCCCAAGAAGGGTTCATTCCTGAAGGGAATGCATATGGGGATC
>JBKDUK010000301.1:0-8921 GCA_046339535.1 Planctomycetaceae bacterium
GGGGGCGACGCGCGGCGGTGCCGCTGGGCTAGCCGCAGATCTGATTCACCAACCGACACGAGGTCGGTGGGGTCTGGGGCGACGGTTCGTCGTGCTGTTGATCCACGCTTCTTTGACGAACAGGCTGATAAGCCTGTTCCACAACCGCGCGGATCTCTGTGTCCGCTCCGCTGGGCGCCAGTCCGAGGATCACCGACCCGATGGGCAGCCAAAGACCATGGATCGTCCAACAGTCCTACCGCTGGACACTCAACCGAAACACCCGTTCGCAAGGGCCCAACCACAGGGTGGCGGGGCCCTTGCGGCGCGGTGAGTGGAGGGCGCGGATTGGGGGTTACGATCCAGGCGGATGGACTGCCCATTGGGGCGTGGGTTTGCGGAGGAATGTCCAGCGGAGCGGACACGGAGGTCCGCCCCCCCGCGACCCGTTGGCCGGGCCCTTGCGGCGCGGTGTGTGGAGGACGCGGATTGGGGTTTTCCGACCCAAGATTTCCGGCCAACCAGCATTCGGTTTCTGTTCGATGCAGGTCCAGCGGAGCGGACACGGAGGTCCGCCCCCCCGCCACCCGTTGGCTGGGCCCTTGCGGCGCGTGGTGTGGAGGGCGCGGATTGGGGGTTACGATGCAGGGGGTTGGTGGCCCGTGGAGCGGTGTTTGTTCGATCCAGGTCCAGCGGAGCGGACACGGAGGTCCGCCCCCCCGCCACCCGTGGGTTGGGCCCACTCGACGCGGTGTGTGGAGGACGCGGATTGGGGGTTTCGATGCAGGTGGTTGGGCGGTCCCGGGGATCGGGCTTGGTCGACTCAGTCACTTCCCGGCTCTTCCGGCGGCAAGACCCGCAGGCGCCATCGACGGGTGATCCGCACCTCGTGTTCGGCCTGCTGCCGTGAGAGGCGGTGGCCGGTGTCGCGTTCGTAGGCCAGGCGCAGTTCCTCACGCAGTTGTGCGGCGGTCAGGCCACGCAGCATCCCCAGACCGGCGAACTGTTCCCCCGGCCCCGGGCCCTGCAGACCGTTGAGGGCCGTCCAGAGACCGAAGTCCCAGGGCAACCGCCGCCGCTGCCGGCTCGACAGCCGGTCCAGCCGGGCCTGGCAGCGGGGCCAGTAATCGTCGCAGTTCATGAAGCAGAATCCGTCGCCGGGCAACCAGGTCTCGGCGAGAGGCAACTCGTCACAGCAGTCGTGGATGAAACGATAGCCGACGTAGGGGTCGTTGGGAGGTGCGAACTGCCGATCCTGCCACGCCGGGGAACGAACCGACGCCATCGCCAGCAATTGACAGGCCAGTGTCGCCGTCAGGCAGTCGGCCCGCGTGCGCCCGGCCCGCAGGTTCCGCAGCAGTTCACTGGGGGACTCGGTCAGCGTCACCGGTCGGGCCGGATCGTTGAGCGGCGGGTCATCCCGGCGACGCATCCGGTGGTAAACCCACGTGCGATCTTCCCGCTGCGGTTCGGTGAAGACACTCGTCCAGCCCCGGCAGAACCCGGGACGCCCGTTCCAGCGGTCGGTGTACCAGAAATCAAAGCCCCCGGTGCGATATCTCCCCCGCCCATCCACCTGCCCCGTCTGCAGGAGCAACGCGAAGGCGGTCCGGCGCATCGCCACGTCCCCCCGCAGGTGCTCCAGACTGGTGAAGTTCCAGGCCGTTTTACAGGCCGACATCGCGCGCAGCACCCGCTGGCCGACGGGATCGGTCGGGAACACCTCGGCCGGTTCTCGCACCGGCCGGCCGGCCACACAGACGGTCGGGTTCATGTGGCGGGCTGGGCCGAAGAGTTGGCGGGGAGAGGCAGCGCGGCAGGAGCCGCATTCGCCTCGCAGACCCGCAGGGCATTCCCTCCCAGGATGCGGCGGATGGTTTCTTCGCTGTGACCGCGCTGCACCAGCCCAACCGTCAACAACGGCCAGTTCGTCCAGGCCAGACTGTTGGCCCGGGGCCAGTTGCCGCCGAGCGCCCCTTCGGGCCAGAGCGCCTCGTAGCGGGTGCGGGTCTTGGGGCGGGGAGGAATCTGCTTCGCGGCCGCCGCGTTGTGCTGCGACAGATGAGCCACATCGGTGCCAATCGCCACATGCTCGCTGCCAAACGCACGGACGGCGTAGTCGATGTGATCCAACAGCGCGGCGAGGTCGCCGGTCCCCTGCAGAAACGGCGCGATCCAGCAGATGCCAAACAGTCCCCCCGTCTCACAGATCGCCTTCAGCACTTCATCCGGTTTGGCGCGGATGTGATGCTGCAGGGCGGCACAGGTGGTGTGGCTGGCCACCATGGGACGGGTCGAGGCCCGCGCCGCTTCGAGACTGGTCCGCCACCCGCTGTGGGCGACATCCACAATCACCCCCACGCGGTTCAGCTCGGCAATCGCGGCCCGGCCCAGATCGCTCAGCCCGCCATTGGCCGGCTCGGCACATCCATCCCCCAGCAGGTTCCGCCGGTTGTACGTGACATGCATCATGCGGATTCCCAACTGATGAAACAGCCGGATCGACCCCAATTCCTCCTCGACCGTCTGAAACTGCCCGCGCAACGGCACACCGTTCCCCGTGAGGAACAACGCGTGTTGGCCCGCGGCGTGGGCGGCGATCAGATCGTCGGGGTGCGTGGCCCGCACCAGAATCTCGCGGAGGTTGTCACCCAGGTGGGTAAACCGCGCCAGACGCTTCAGCAGCCGGAGGGGATCCTGGCTTTCCTCCCCGGCGTTCTGGAACAGGGCGGTGACACCGCTGCAGGCGAACGCCTCGGCGAACTCCCGGCGTTCGGCAGGTTGGTGCAGCGCCCCCAGCATCGAGAGTTCTTCCGAGAGATCATCCAGTTCCGCGGGGGCCGCCCCCGCCTGGATCGCGGCGGTCATCCGCTCGACGCCCAGCCCCGCCCGGGGGGCGAAGCCATAGAAGTCGAAGACGAACGCTTCGTGATGAATGGTCAGTCCCTTGTGCAGGTCGGCCTGCGAGGGCTGCAAGACAGCCAGTCCGGCATCACGGGCGGCGGCGATGACGGGGTGATTGGTGATCAGCAGCGGATGCCGCTGGGGGAGAAAGGGCTCCCGCTCACCAGCCTGGGCCGGCGAGAGAGAGGTAGTGGGGACCAGACTGGCGGCGGCCAAAGCCGAGAGCCACTGGCGGCGGGGGAGCGCGGGGGAAGGCATGACAGCAATTCACCAGGGTGATCATGAATCGGGTCAGACAGGTCGCGGGGCTCATCGGCAGATGAACCCTCTGATGTCCTGAATGGCCAACACATGAGGGGGCATTGATCCCATTCCGGAATCCGGGAAGCGCACCGGACGGGTTGTAGTGACTGGACGGGGTCTGCATCGGGCAGTTGGAACGCCGGATCCATTTTGCCCGAAGAGCCACGACACCCGGACTCGCCAAGCGGTAACTTATGAGACCCCGCACGTCACCGCCAGTTTCCGGAGCAGAGTGTGTCGTCGTCCCTGGAGCATCCCCTGACCGATTTCTATCGGGCCCTTGGGCACCAGACGTATTCCGCCCTGGGCGTGTTGTGGATTGACGTGGGGCAATTTTCCCTGACGTGCGTTCCTTGCTCGACCATCATCGACGCCTCGCAGCAGGAGCTCGATGCATTGCTGCGGCGGTCCCGGCGGCTGGTCGCGGTGTTTCCGACGTCCGCCCCCACCGGAATCGAAGGCGGCACGCTGTGGGTGCGGGACCGCGCCTACGGACCTCAATCGCTGCAACGCCAGTTTCGTCAGCATGTGCGACGGGGAGAGAAAGTCTGCACGGTGCGGCCCATCGATTGGCAGACCCTGCGGACCCAGGGTTTGGAATGCAATCTCGACACGATGCGGCGGCGAGGAAACAGCGTCAGTCCGGTCCAGACCCAGCCCGGTTGGGATCGGGCCTGCGATGCCGGCGCGCAGGTGGAGGGGCTTGAGGCGTTTGGATGTTTCCGGGGAGAACGCCTGATTGCGTTTCTGATCGCCTGGAATCAAGGGTCCCTGTGTGCCGGCCTGGTCATGCACCGGTCTGAAGCGGCCGAAGAAGCGCGGGGTTCCCACCTGCTGTTTTACGAGTTCACCAAGACGATCATGCAGCGCGACACGATGACCGGGGTTAGCCTCGGGAGAGTGATGTTGCCGCCGCAACGCTCTCTGGAACAGTTCAAGCAGCATGCGGGGTTCCAGGTGGAGCCTGTGCGGATTGCGGCGGTCTTGCATCCCCTCGTGCGACCGGTGCTCTCGTCGTCCTTCACGCGCGGGCTGCTGCGGAAGCTCGGTCAATGGGTGGGGCCTAGGCTGCCGGTGTTGGACAATGTCGCGGTTCTGGACGCGGCGGCGGCGACCCAACTTCCCCACCGTTGACCTCTCGGGCGATCCGCCGGGCTCCCTGCTCGGCAATGACCAGCGCCATCGCGGCGGTGTGCCCCCGGGGAATGACCGGGGCAATCGAATTGTCGGCCAGCCAGAGTCCGCGAATGCCGTGCACCTCCAACCGCGGGTTGACGACGGCGAGCGCATCGGTCCCCATGCGGCAACTTCCCACCGGGTGATGGCAGGTGCTGGCGTACTGCCGCAGAAACTCATCGAGGGGCTGGTCTCCCGGCAGCAGTTCCAAGCCCAGTCCAAACCGGCGCAGCGCCGGTTGAGCGACGATCTCGCGGGCGGTCGCGACCAGTTGCCGCAGGGGGGCCCAGTCGGCAGGATCGGTGAGATACCCGGGATCAATCCGCGGCGGGCCCCAGGGATTGGCCGGATCAATCGCCACCGAGCCCCGACTGGCGGGACGCACCAGGGCGCACATCAATTCCACCGCCCGGGGGTGCCTGCGGGTCTGGAAGTGGGTGAAGATCTCACCGTCAGGCAACCCCGAGTCGGGCCCCAGGAAACAGCCTGCCTCGCAACAGTTCGAATTCATCACTCCCGACCTCCCCAGCAGCCACTGCACGGCGGCCGGCAGCCAGCGGGAGGGGCGACCTGGGGAAGCGGCTCGCGATTCGATCACAACGGGAGCCCCCACGTGGTCCTGCAATCCCTGCCCCACCCCCGGCAGGTCGTGTTCGACGGCAATCCCACATTGTCTCAACAGCGCGGCTGGTCCCACACCCGAGAGCTGCAGCAGCGCCGGGGTCTGCAGGGCTCCCGCCGCGACAATCACCCCGGCGGCCGCCCGCACCACGGTGGGCTGGCCTCGCGTCTGGATCTCGACCCCCACGGCCCGTTGGCGTTCCACCAGCACACGCCGCACCGTGTGGCCCGTCAACAGGCGGAAACGGGGGTGTTGCTCCAGCCCCACGAGCTGTCGGGCGGCCGTGCAGCGTGTCCCGTTTGCTTGGAACAGCGGAAACAGGCCGCAGGTCTGCGAGTGGTCTCCCGTGAAGGGTTCCACGTGCCGTAGCCCGATGGATTCACAGGCCTGCAGAAACGCCGTACTGAAGGGGGACTCGAACCGGCCTGGAGAGACGGGGAGAACCGGTTGGAAGAGGGACGCGCCCGGACTTTGCAGACTTGCGGCCAACTCGTCGGCACTCCACCCCTCGCAGCCGAGTGTGACCCATTCGTCGAAATCGGCGGGGGGACCTGGGGCGGCGACCATCGCGTTGACCGACGAGGTCCCCCCGACCACGCGTCCCATGGGAATCGGAATCTGCCGCTGCCCCAGAGCGGTCTGGGGCACGGTCTGATGCCGCCAGGACCACGGCTTCCGCAGCCGCAGTCCTGCCAGGGGAGCATCCAGCGCCCAGCCGGGATAGCGGGGCCCCGCTTCCAGCAACATCACCCGGGCCGAGGTCTGTTCGATCAATCGTCGCGCCACGAGGCAGCCGGCTGTCCCCGCCCCCACAATCACCAGATCGGTTTCAAGTGCGGGGGACATGCAGTCGGGGGCAGGTCGGAGTGGCGGGCCGGCGGGGTCTTGGAGAACGCCACACGAGCGGAGACGTCTAAGCAGACTTCCGGGGGGTGCTGGATGGTGTGGCGGCGTCTGTTTCAGTCTGACCCGGGGTTCGAACTCTGTCATGGCTGAAGAACTGATGCCGAGACAGTCAGCACATCCCGGAAGGAATTCCATTGGATCGTGAGGATTGTGGGGATTGCGGCGGGGACGAGTGTCGGGACGAGAGCCATCAGCAAAAAGTGAACAGGCCAAACCCTTCTTGCGGGCCGGGAATCACCCTGTCCGGTAGCGGCCGCCTGTTGAGGTACCCTCGACAGGGGAGTAGACTGATGTTTCGGGCAACGGACAGCGCTGTTGGCGAGTGGGTGCAGATCGCACCCGCTGGCTGACGGGGCTGGACATGGGTTGCCGTTGATGCCGCGACAGACACCTTCATGACCACTTCCACCGACCATCACTGGCTCGAAGCCGGCGGAGACGCACTCGACGTCTACCTGCTGGGTGTGGTCGATTTCGACGCGGCCCAGGTGCTGCAGCAGCAGTTGCTGGCGGAACTGCGGGGACGCGGCGACCGCCGGGCGATCTGCCTGGTGTGCGAGCATCCCCCGCTGATCTCGCTGGGGCGCGAGGGAAGCCGGTCGCACATCCTGTGCGAGCCCGAAGAACTGGCCGCGCTCCAACTCGACGTCCGCTGGATGAACCGGGGCGGGGGAGCCGTGATGCATGCGACCGGGCAGGTCGCCGTCTATCCGCAGGTCCCTCTCGACCGCCTCGGGCTGACCGTGGCCAGCCTGCGGGACCTGCTGACGCGGGTCGCCATCTCGGCCTGCACCGAACAGCGGCTGCGGGCCGAAGCGGTCCCCGGGACAGGCTCGATCGCCACTCGCGGCGGGCAAGTCGGGCAGGTGGGCCTGGCGGTGCGTTCGGGATTGTCTCGCCAGGGACTGTTTCTGAATGTCAATCCTTCCCCCCGGCTGTACCAGCTGGTCGACTCCGGTCTCGGCCGGCAGACGTCGATTGCCGAAGACCGCCAGCGCCCCATCCATGTCTCTTCCGTGCGGGAATGCCTGGTCCGCCGTCTGGCGCAGGAACTGGGCTTTTCCCGATTTCACGTCTTCACCGGGCATCCCTTGCTGCGGCGGACGCGCCGCATTGTGACCCATGCTTGAAATCCTCGATCAGACGCCCGCGGAACAGCCGGCTCCCCGCCGGCGGCTCCCTCCCTGGCTGAAACGGCCCTTGCCGCAGCCCGGCATGATGTTCACCAGCTCGGTCATAGCCGACCTCAAGCTGGAAACCGTCTGCGAAAGCGCGAAGTGTCCCAACCGGACCGAGTGCTGGTCGCAACAGACCGCCACCTTCATGATCCTGGGGAATGTCTGCACCCGCCCCTGCGGATTCTGCTCGGTCCCCAAGGGGAAAACCGAGGCGCTGGAGCACGATGAACCCGAGCGGGTCGCTGAAGCGGCCGAACGGCTGGGGCTGAAGTATGTGGTCATCACCTCGGTGACCCGCGACGATCTGCCCGACGGGGGGGCCGAACACTTCTACCGGTGTGTGCTGGCGGTCCGGGAACGGACCGGGGCCACCATCGAAGTCTTGACTCCCGATTTCCTGGGGAAGACCGCCGCCATCGACCGCGTGATCGAGGCCCGTCCCGAGGTGTTCAACCACAACACCGAAACCGTGCCGCGGCTCTACCACCGCGTCCGAAGGAATGCCGAGTACCAGCGCACGCTCGACCTGCTGGCGCGGGTCAAACAGCGGGCTCCCGACATGAAGACCAAGAGCGGCCTGATGCTGGGGCTGGGGGAGACCATCGAAGAACTGTTCGACGTGCTGGCCGACCTGCGCGGCGTCGGGTGCGACATGCTGACGCTGGGCCAATACCTGCAGCCCAGCCCCGCGCACCTGCCGGTCGAACGCTATCTGCCCCCTGAAGAGTTCGACGAGATCGGGGCCCGGGCCCGCACCCTCGGTTTCTCGCTGGTCGCGAGTGGACCGTTTGTGCGGTCGAGCTACCACGCCGGGGAGATGGCCGAGGCCGCCAGCCATTGAGGACGTTGAACGACTTCCCTCCGGCTGGGGAAGTGGCTGCGGGAACGAGGACCGACCTGAACCGCGCCAGGTCGCTCTTTTTGAGACAGGCGTCGCGAACCACGAATCACACTCACCACAGGAGAATGCCATGCGGAATCGTTGGGGATGGGGAGCGTTGTGCGTGCTCGCGGGCCTGGGTCTGGCGGGGGGGTTGAGTCCCCGGGCCACGACGGCCCAGATCGGGGGAAACCGGGGGTTCTTTGGCAGCCTCAAAGTCGGGGACATGGTCGAGACCGCCTACGACGCCGGCGGCCGGGTCGTGCTGCGGACCTACGACGACGACGCGAACCGCGCGAAGATGATCGCCCGCATCACCGAAGTCGGCGGCGAGTACATTGTGCTGGAAGTGAAGGCTCCCGATCCGACCAGCCGCGAGATGTGGTCGATCCGCTATCCCATGCACTCGATCGGCTCGATCTTTCACATCACGGGAGCCTCGGCCGGATCCACCGCAACCGAACCCGCGTCCGGACCGGGAGAGGGGACCAAGCCGAAGACCGGCGGCGGCATCAAGAGCACCAAGCCGAAGAAGTGAGCCGTGCCGCGGCCCCCTCGCTGGCCGGCCTGTCTTGCGCGGTGTGTCACTGGAGTCAACGAGGTGACTGACCAGGTCGGCGGCACTGGACGTTTCGCGAAGCGCCCGCTGGTCGGACGGTTTCTGTTTTCCCCGGGAGTGGTCTGATGACGGCGCTCGATCGACGTGGGTTCTTGCAGGAAACAGGGACTGGCCTCGCCGTGCTGGCGGGTGCCCGCGTGGCGGTGGCCGACGAGCCGCCGCGCAAGGTGGTGATCGCCGTCATTGGGACGGGGGGAATGGGGACCGGGCATGTGAAGGCCCTCGCTGCCCGGACCGATGTCGAGCTGGCCTGGGTTTGCGACGTCGATGCGAATCGCCGGGCCGCCGCGGCCGAACTGGTCGCCCAGGCGGGTCATCCGCGCCCGCGCGAGACGGTCGATCTCCGTGAGGTGC
>JBKDUK010000302.1:0-3864 GCA_046339535.1 Planctomycetaceae bacterium
ACGAAATACCCCGTGCTGTACCTGCTGCATGGTTCGGGCGATGACGAGACCGGCTGGAACACCAAGGGGGCGGCGGCCGTCATTCTCGACAACCTGTTGGCCGACAAGAAGATGGTTCCGATGGTCGTCGTGATGCCCAACGGGTTCGCGAAGAAGCCCGGGGGCGATCCCAACAACCGGTTTGACTTCGCCACCTTCGGCCGCGATCTGCTGGAAGAGGTGATTCCCAGCGTCGAATCGAAGTATTCGGTGAAGACCGGCCGCGAAGACCGGGCGATTGCCGGTCTGTCGATGGGAGCCGCCCAGTCGCTGCTGGTGGGCCTCGGGAACCTCGACCGCTTCGCCTGGATCGGCGCGTTTTCGGGAGCGAACTTTTTCGGTCCCCAGTCCGACTATCTCAAGGACCCCGAGGGAGCCCGCAAGCTGAAGCTCTTGTGGCTGTCGTGCGGCGAGGGGGACAAGGGGATCGTCGAGAAAATGGCCGACCTGCACAAACTGCTCGAAGAGCAGAAGGTGCCCCACCTGCACCTGGTGGGCCCCGGGGCCCACACCTGGGATGTCTGGCGGAAGGACCTGTTTGCATTTGGGCAGAAGCTGTTCAAAGAGAAGCCGGTGCTGTCTCTGAACGCCGCGACTCCCGCCGACCAGTTGAAGGTCGCCAAGGGGTTCCGGGCCGAGCTGTTGTACTCGGTTCCCAAGGAGACGCAGGGATCGTGGGTCAACATGTGCGTCGACCCCAAGGGCCGGCTGATTGTCTCGGACCAATATGGCTCACTCTACCGGGTGGTTCCGGGAACGGGTGGGAGCGAGACGCAGGTCGAGAAGCTGCCCCATGCCATCGGCGGGGCGCACGGCCTGTTGTATGCGTTCGACAGCCTGTATGTGATGGTCAACGAGACGGTCAAGTTTGGCGATCAACAGCCGAAACTCGGTCTGCACCGCCTGAAGTCGACTGATGGTGGAGACACCTACGCGGCTCCCGAACTGCTGCGGGAGTTCGTCGGACAGGGCGAGCATGGTTCACACGCCATCGTCCTCACGCCGGATGGCAAGTCGCTGTTTATCGTCTGCGGCAACCAGGCGAAGATGACCGAGCTGGCCGCCTCGCGTGTCCCCCGACTGTGGGGCGAAGACCACCTGCTGCCGCGGATGCCCGACGGCAATGGCTTCATGGCGGGTGTTTTGGGCCCCGGGGGCTGCATCTACCAGACTGATCCAGACGGCAAGTCGTTCGAACTGATCAGTACGGGATACCGCAACCAGTTCGACGGCGCCTTCAATCGCCAGGGAGACTTCTTCACCTACGATGCCGACATGGAGTGGGACATGAACACTCCTTGGTATCGGCCGACCCGGGTTGCCTTGGCGGCCAGTGGGGCTGATTTTGGTTGGCGGAACGGTGCGGGCAAGTGGCCCGCGTGGTATCCCGACAGCCTGGGAGCGGTCCATGACATTGGTCCGGGGTCACCCACGGGGGTCTGCTTCGGTTACGGAGCGAAATTCCCTGCGAAGTATCAGGATGCGTTCTTCATCTGCGACTGGAGTTACGGCAAGATGTGGGCGGTCTCGCTCACTCCCAACGGTGCCGCCTACAAGGGAGAATCGGAAGAGTTCCTGTCGGGCTCTCCCCTGCCCCTCACCGATGTGGTGATCAATCCCAAGGATGGCGCGATGTACGTGACGGTGGGGGGCCGGCGGACCCAGTCGGGTCTGTACCGCGTGACCTACAACGGAGCGGAACCGACCACCCCGGTGACGGCCGCCGAGCCCCTGTCGGAACTGCATGCGTTGCGCCGCTCGCTGGAAGCGTTCCACGGGAAGCAGGATGCCGCGGCGATCGAGACGGCCTGGCCGCACTTGAATCATGCCGACCGGTTCATCCGCCACGCGGCCCGGACGGCCATTGAGCATCAGGACGTCAAACTGTGGCAGGAGAAGGCACTGGCCGAGTCCGACCCCGGTCGGTCGATTGCCGCCCTGCTGGCCCTGACACGGGCGGTGGGGAAAGATCCAGTTCATCATCCCCGCCAGCCGGGGGAGGCGATTCCCGGTGCCGCGCTGCAGGAACCGATTGTCGCCGCCCTGGGAAAACTCCCCTGGAATGACCTGAGCCCCGCCCACCAGGCCGAGGCGCTGCGGGTCTACAGCGTGTTGTTCAATCGACTGGGTTGGCCGAACAGGGCGGTTCGCGCGGCGGTCATCCAGCGCCTCGACGGGGCATTTCCTTGCGCCTCGCGTGAGGTGAATACCGAGCTGTTGAACCTGCTGGTGTACCTCGAGGCTCCGGGAGTGGCGACGCGGGCGGTCGCGCTGATCGAACGCGCCCCCACCCAGGAAGAGCAGATGGAATACGTGCGTGCCCTGCGCATGCTGTCGACCGGCTGGTCAATGGCCGAGCGGAACGAGTATTTCGCGTGGTTCCTGAAGGCGGCGAACTTCAAGGGAGGAAACAGCCTGCGGGGCTTCCTGAAGCGTATGAAAGATGACGCGGTCGCGACCCTGGCGCCGGCCGAGAAACAGCAACTCCAGGCGGTGCTCGATGCCCAGCCGGTGGGGCCCGCTCCGATCGCCGGCAAGCCCCGTTCAGTCGTGCAGAAGTGGAAGCTGGAAGAGTTGACTCCCACTCTGGCCGACGGTTTGAAGGGACGCGACTTCGAGCGGGGACGACGGCTGTTTGGCGAAGCGAACTGCTTCACCTGCCACCGGTTCTCGGGTGAGGGAGGTGCCCAGGGCCCCGACCTGACCGGAGCCGGGGGGCGGTTCAACCCGCGCGACCTGCTGGAGTCGGTGTTGGTTCCCAGCAAGGAAGTGAGCGATCAGTACCAGGCGATCATCATCGAGAAAAAAGATGGCAAGATCGTGACCGGACGGATCGTGAACTACAACAACGACACGATGATCGTGATGACCAACATGCTCGACCCCAACGGCCTGACCACCATCAAGACCGGTGAGGTCGAGGCGATCGAGCGGTCGACCACATCGATGATGCCCGAAGGGCTGCTCGATGTCCTCGACAAGGATGAGGTCCTCGATCTGATGGCCTACCTGCTCTCTCGCGGCGACAAGGCGCACGCGATGTTTGCGAAGTAGCCCTCAGATCGATTCAGCCCGGGCTGATCCCGAACGGGCGTCGCAATCTCCTGCCGGAGGTTGTCGACGCCCGTTTTTTCATTCCGGGGGCAGCGTTCGCTGCCCGGCCGAAACCGGGGTGGCCCGCCAGAGGTACACCCCCTCGTTTTCATCCCGCGAACCTCCCCCTTCGCTGAGCAGCAGGCCGTCGGGAGAGATCGACAGACAGTTGGGGATTTCCATCTGGTAATCCTCGAGCTGCAGCATCGGCAGACCGGTCTCCAATTGCCAGAAATCCAGCGTCTGCCAGGCGGTGATCAGCGTGCGGTTGTCGGGGGTGATCAGCATTTCGCAGGCGGGCCGGGGAATCTCGGCTCGTTGTGCGAAGGGGGCCACGTTCCAGAGCCGGGTTTCGTTGCGACCGGCCGTGACGAGGGTGTCCCCCTTCGGAGAGAACAGCAGCCGCCCCACGTCCCCTGTGTGGACCGGTCCCTGGTGTTCGACCTGGCCGCTGGAGAGATTCCACAGTGTCAGGTCTCCCTCTGCGTCGACCGCCGCCATCCGGTCGCTGTCGGGTGAGACCGCCACTTGGGTGAACTGGCGATTGCTCCCGGGCAGCGAAGGCTGAAACTCATGATCGACCAGGGAGTAACGGTGCAAACCGTCGGGCCGGGCCAGCACCAAAAATCGATTGTCGGGGGTGAAGACCGGAGAGGCCGAAACGGTCCAGCTTCCGCGTCGTTTCCCGGGACCGCTGGGGGTCAACTCCCAGAGAGCCAGCCGGTCACGCTC
>JBKDUK010000303.1:0-15656 GCA_046339535.1 Planctomycetaceae bacterium
GAAGGCTTCGCGGGTGATCAGGGCGGGGTCGAGCGCGACGGGCAGGTTGGGCTCGGCCGAGAGGTCTTCTTTCTGGTGCGGAAAGCCCAGCCCCAACCGACGCTGCAGATGGTCGAGCGTCTCCTGGGGATGCTGGTTGTAGGTCAGCAGGGCCAGTCGGGTGCGCAACTGCCAGACCCGGGGGGTCTCGCCATGTCGTTGTGCCCAGGGCCCCAGAATCTCGCGGACCTTCTCTTACTGCTCGGTCGAGAGAAAGTGCAGGGCGTGGTAGTAGTAATGGTCTTCGGTGCCGGGAATGAGCTGCTGCAGGGCCGCGGTGCGGTCCCGGGCCAGCACGTAGTCCTCGACAAATCCAATCTCACCCCCCGCCCACGCCACGCCGGAATTTGCCATCAGCAGTCCCCCCAGGAGGACGAACCAGGCCACTGCACGAACACGCATCGCGGAATCCTTCGTTGGTTCCAGAACACTGACAAGAGCGACTTGCCGCGCGAGTGGCTGGTTTGTGTCACCGTGGGCCACGGCTCGACCGAGTCGCTGATTCAGACGGCTATTCTCTCGGCCCCCCCCACCACAACTCCGGCAGGCACCCGTTCCCCCCTCGGGCCAGGCTCCTCACGCACTTTTCACCGCTCCACACATTTCCCGTCATTCCCCCGGGAAACCGGTTCCCGGTGGATCCCGGTCCCGGAGGGTTACCGACCCAACCGGACGGCCCCGGGGGGTTGGACTGCGGCCCAACCGTCGGACGCAGAGTCCAGCGTCCCCCATCCTCTGGCACCGGTCAAACCGGTTCGCGGAAATCGGGTCCACCCAGTGCATAGTCTTTCATGAGACGTCAAACCCGCCAGGGGAGTTCCCACCCGAGGAGGTAAATCAGCGAGATTTGATGCTTCCCCCGACACTCAACCGGCGGGAACCGGTTCCGGCCCCAGTTTTTCGGGAACCGCGGGGACCAGCCGGCCCGCCAGCAGCCCTGCGGCCGTCTCGGCATCGGGCTCGACCGCCGACCGCCGCGGGTCGACCAGCAGCCACAGAATTCCCCCCACCACCAACACTCCGGCATAGTAATTGAGCACGGGATCCCACGCCTCGCGTCCCACGAAACCGGCCACCTTGCGGGCCTCGACGTATTGACCGGCGAACACCGTTGACAACGAAGCCCCGGGAACTCCCAGCGAGTTCATCAGGCCAAACATCGCCCCCAGATGCCGGCCGCTGATGTCGGCCACCACCGCCCACCACGTCGCCTGCTGCGCCTGGGCGAAGCCAAACGCCAGGGCGACGCACAGGGTGGCGAGCCCGGGATGTTCAATTGACCGGCTGAGAAGCACAAACAAACCGGCGGTGACCATCAGGCCGCAGCCCACCAGCGGACGCTTCCAACGCCCCTGTTCACCCCGCCGGTCGAGCCACGAGGCAATCACACTCCCCGACAGCGAACCGCAGGCCCCTCCCGCCAGCACCAGTCCCGCCAGCCAGCCGGTCGACTCTTCGGGCAATCCCCGGCCATTCTCGAGGTAGCGCGGGAACCAGTTGAAGTAGAAATACGAGGCGAACGCGGCACACGAGATAATGCCCCCCAACAGCCAGACGTTGGCACTCGACACGATGAACGCCCACGGAATGGGGGGATGGGCCGACTCTCCCTCGCGCACCACGGTCTCGCTGCGAATCAGCTGCAATTCCTGGGGAGACACCTCGGGGTGCTCGGCGGGATCATCGCGAAACCAGGCATAAAACAGCGCTCCCCACACCAGCCCCAGCAGGCCAAACGCGAGAAAGGTGTAGCGCCAGCCGAAGTTCTGGATGATCTTCCCGGCCAGAATCGGGCTGGCCGCCCCTCCCACCAGCATGCAGGTGAGGATCACACCGTGCGCCAGCCCCCGTTCGCGGCGGGGATACCAGCGTGAGACCACGCGGGCAGCATTGGGAAGGGCTCCCGCCTCACCCGCCCCAAACAGAAATCGCACCAGCAAGAGCAGCAGAAAACTGTCGATCGCCAGCACAAGCGTGCGTCCCGGCACCAGGGCCGCCAACCAGGCCGGGGTCGGCAAGCCCCACGAAAACGCCGGGATGCATCCGGTCAGGATGGTGAAGGCCGACCACCACAGCACGATGCGGGTGAGAATGCGGCGGGAGCCATAGCGGTCACCCCAACTGCCGGTGGGAACCTCAAACAGCCCATACGCGATGGTGAAGGCGGTGAACACCCAGCCCATCGCCGCATCGCTGATTCCCAGCTCCTGCTCGATCGCCGAGGCCGCCTTGCCGATGCACACCCGGTCGAGATAGAGGATGAACGTCAACGAGCCCAGGTACAACAGCAACTTGAACCGGGCATCCGAGAGGTTCATGCCGGACGCTTCCCTGGGACGAGGCGGAGAGGGCGTTCCCACGGACCAACCGCGGGATCCGCAGGATTCCTGCGGAGACAGCCCGTGAGTCTACCCAGACGCCAACAGGCAAGCCAACCGGTTGGCAGACGGTTCTCCGGGGTCCAACCGCATTTCCCCAAGAGCCTGCCACACGACCTTGCCGTGCGATCCGCATCTTCCGGGAAGGGGACACGTCTCGGGGGAGGGACTGGGTCGCCAGAACCCGGCGGCGTCTCTGCTCCGGCAAGCCGTGTCGCTGTCAACCGGCCTCCCGCATGCTCAGGTCGAACCGATCGCCGGGCTGAGGGCGGCTTTGCGCTGCTCGACCCACGACTGCAGATCGGCCCGGTTGTGCAAACACCGTGGCAGGAATTGCTCGTGATACATCGTCAGCAGGTGTTGTCGCATTTCGCCCCGGCGTGCTTGCAGGCCGGTGAAGGCGGTCGACAACCGCTGTGCCAGATCGGAGGCCTGATGGGGCAGCAGGCAGTCGTCAACAATGCCCGCCTCGCGGTAGATCGACTCGATCCGTTCATCGTGGGCGATCGCCAGTTGCGGCACACCCGCGGCCAGAGACAACACACTGGCGTGATACCGCGAGGTCACGAGGTAATCGAGACCGCGGAGAAACTGGGTCATCCCGACCGGCGGCGTCTCGCGCGAACTGACCAGCCGGACCCGCGGCCGCAGGGGGGCAGGCAGGACCGCGAGAATCTGTTCACAGAAGCGGGTGTCGAGCTGCTCCATGGCGATCAGGGCGACATCCACCCCCCGCTGGTTGAGACATTCTTCGACGAACCGGGCGTAGACGGCAATCAGTTCCCGACTGCGCTGCCGCCCCTCGGCGGTCCAGGTGAAGTGGTATGGCCAGCGATACCGGTCTTCCCGGCGGCCCCACAGCCGCAGTTGCACCGGCCAGTGGTAGAACTCGATGGGGGCGATTCCCACCAGGGGGCGCTCGCGCGGGGGCTGGGGCCGGGCCGCGGCATGACTGAGGAACTGAAACGCCGTGTCGGTGTTGGAGAGCACCCGACCCCGGAATCCCATCGCCAGCAGTCGCTCGCGGGCCCGTTCGGTGCGGGTGATGACCAGGTCCATGAAGCCGCACGCGCGAACCACCAGCCACCGGTTGAAGGGGGTCAGATTGCCCACGTCAACCGCATAGGCGATGCAGGGGCGCCCGGCGAGCCACGCCGTAAAGGCGGTCCAGAGGTAGGCATACAGCAGCCAGGGGCTGAAATTCTGCTGCAGGGCGCTTCCTTCGATGAGGAAGGTCGCGTCATGCTTCATGACCTGCCGCTGGACCCGGTTGCCGAACAACAGCGGTTCGCCAAACGGAATCTCGACAATCTGCAGGAGGGGCCCCTCGGCGACGATTTGCCGGGTGACTTCGCGGTCTTGCGAGACCACCGTCACCAGCGTTTCGGGGCCGAAGACCGACCGCACATCCTCGATGATGGTCAGCATCCGGACATCGGACCCCGTATTGCGGTTGCCGCAATAGCCAAACAGCAGGCACGAGCGGGGGATGGCGGGTCGCTGGCGGTTCATCGGAGAGTGACACAAGGGATTCCGGAGGCACTCCCGCCAGAGTAATGAGCGCAGCGAGGGGGATGCTCAGGCGAAAACCGATGACCAGTGGGTTTTTCGGGCCACCGGTCCCCCCGGATGCCCCAGGCGACACAACCATCGCAGCCGGCACAGCCGGTACAGCCGGACCTGGCCTGTGTTTATTCTACAAAGGGGACAGGTCCATATTTCATGCAAATCGTCCTGGTTCCCTGTTGGTGCCCAACTGCCGACAGCCTGTGCCATCGTTGCGAGCGAAAATTGGACCTGTCCCCTTTTGTCAGCTGGCGGTGTCGTCGAGGCGGCGCCAGAGTTTTTCGAAGACCTCGTGGGGATCCCCCGCCGGGGCCCGCTTGCCGTAGGCGACCTGGGCATACCACTGCGCCGCCCGGGTGACCTCGGGCTCGATCGCGGGGATCCGGGCGGCCACCGACTGGGCGAACTCCAGCGGCGTCTGGCCATTCCGCGGGGGAATCCGCCGCTCCCGTGCCCACGCCTCCAGCGCCTGAAAGGAATAGTCGAGCAACTGCGGCAGCTTCATCCGGCGGGCGGTGCCGTTGGTGTAGGGATTGGGAAAGTCAGCGAACCGGCGGGGTTCTTCGGCTCCCAGTGGCTCGGTCCCCGGCTCCCGCTTCGACTCACTCTGCCCCCCGAACAGCCCAAGGAACGCCTGCCACAACCGGGCCAGAAAGTCGAGAATCGCCCCCGCCTTCCAGAAGACCAGGAACAGCCCCAAGAGCGCCAGCAGGCCATAGATCAGCCACTTCAGCGGCCCCCCCAGAGAGCCGAGAAACTGCGTGAATTGAGAGAGGGCCGACTTGAGCGGATCGGCACTGGGAGGTGTGGCGGGAGGCGGAGTTGCCGCCGGAGGCGGTCCCCCCGCCCGCCCTGCTTCGTCACGCGGCGGCGGTCGATTGCCTGGTCGGTTGGCAGCCGGCGGGCGCGGTTGGTCCGGCCGCTCCGCCCCCCCCGGCGGCCGAGCGTTCGGCGGCGGGTTGGGTCCCGGGTTGGGTTTCGGATTCCCGGCTGGATTGTTGGGATCGCGTGCCCCCTGGGGATCCCGCTGCGGCGCGTTCGGTTTGCCCTCGGAGGGACTCTCGGGCGATTCGCTGTTGGGGTCCTGTGTCTCGGAAGGAGACTGCTTCGACGACGACTCGGGTTGGCTGGCCGGATCGGTGTCGGGAGCCTGCTCCGGAGAAGCGCTTTCGGACGAAGTCGAAGCCTGCGGCGGGGCAGGTTGCGAACCCTGCCGGGACTGTCCCTGTGCTCGTCCCTGCGCGTCTCCTGGTCCCGCTCCCGGTTGCTTCCCCCCCGGCTGGTTCCCGCCGGCTTGGCTTCCACCCGGTTGTTCTCCACCCGGTTGTTCTCCACCCGGGGCCTGAACTGCCGGGGCGTCCGCCAGGTCTCCCGGCTTTTGTCCTGCGGGGTCGGCGGCCCGATTGGGGGGCGCACCTCCGGGGTTTTGTCCCGGCGGTTGCTCTCCGGCGGGATTGGCCGCGACAACCGCTCCGGGAGCCCCCTCTCCCTCACCGGCATCCCCGTCGAAGAGCGCCCACTTCGAGGCCGCCACCTGCTTGTCGAGTCGATCGATCAGGTCGTTGAACGTGTAGACACCGCTCGGACGGGGCAGCAGCGTCGCCAGCCCCAAGACCCCCACCGCCATCGCCAGCCCCAGCAGCAGCCAGGCCCGCGTCACCCCGCCGGGCATCGTCACCCCCCGCTGACGAAGGTACCGCCGCAACCCCAGAAAACTGGTCGTCAGCAACAGCCCCAGTCCCGAGGCGACATAGACCACCAGCAGGCCAAACGCATATCCCCGCCGGCCGGACTGCGTCGCGGGAATCAGCAGTTGCCCCAGCCCAAACAGCGGCAACGCCGCCAGCGAGAAATAGACCACCCACACTCCAGGAGCATGCGGCTTTTGGGTCTTCTTCTGCCGCGCGGCCGACCGCTCGGCCCGCTCCGCTTTCCGCTCGGCCTCTTCGGCCAGCCCCCGCCCCGAGACCAGCACCGTTGGCACCGGAGCCCGCACCCCCGCCAGATCTTCCTGCGCCACCGCCGGCCGTTTTGTTTCGGCCGGTCCCTCCACCACCAGCGACCGCAGAGCCGGCGACGCCGTGCTTCCTCCCGCCGCCCCCTCCGCCGCGGTGGTTCCCCCCGCGCCCGCCTCGACCTCCAGCCCCGTCGCGCGCAGCAGCCCCTCTCCCGAGGCATCTTCCGAGTCGTCCACCAGCGTGCAGTCCCAGGTCAGCTTCCAGGCGCAAAACGCAATCAGGAAAAGCAGCCCCGCCGCCACGGTAAACGCATCGAGAAACCGGAAGGTGAACAGCAGCGTCACGACCAGCAGCACGCCGCCGTAGAGCTGCGCCTGTTCCACCCCCTGCTCGATCCCGATCCGCGCGACCAGCACCATTCCCCCCACAAAGCAGATCAGCACCCATTGGATGCGGGTGGAGTGCTCGCCCCGATACACCACCTCCAGCAGAAAGAAGACCAAACTGCCGACCAGCGTCATGATCAGCACCGGGCTGATCGCGATCGCCACGTAGTCGGCCAGTGTCAGTTCCCGGCGAGCACGACCCATGTCGCTCCCTCCCGGTGATGGACGATCCTCGCAGAGATGGCACACACAGCGACGGCACTCGTGCAGGCGTTCATCGCAGCACCGCCTGGGAACAGAGGTTGCCGATCGACAATTCGTCGGCCACCGTCCGCACCTCGATTCCCGCCGCCATCAGCCGGCCGACCCCCGCGATGGTTTCGTCGTCGGGCAAGACCACCACCGCAGTCACGGCAAACCCCCGCCGGCGCAGCGAACCGAGCGCCAGCGCGGTCGCCTCGCTCGCCCCGGGCAGAATCGCGACCACCGTGGCGTCCCGCGGCAGACGGCTGGCGGCTTCCAGCACCAGTTGGCTCATGTCGAGTCCGTCGGTCAGCTCGGCCCGCGCCAGGGTCTCGCGGATCCGCTGGAACTGCTCGGCCCCCCGGCGGGTCTCTACCGTCTGCGGGCGCAGCCGGTCGGCCCGACCGGTCGCCTGGGCCGTGTCGCGGGCCAGCTCCCGCGTCCGGAACTCTCGCGCAATCCCCTCGGTCCGCACCCGGTCGGCCGCGTCGCGGGCATTGGTCACCAGCCCCACCTGCTGTCCCAACTGATACACGGCGTTCGCCAGCGAGACGGCGGTCACAATCGCCAGTTCCGAACGGATCGGCTCATTCCGCGCCGGGTAGTCCGCCTTATGAAAGTCAAGCAGCAGCGTCACTCCCGCCACGCACGACGGCTCGTACACACGGCAATGCAGCGCACCCATCCGGGCGGTCGCCCGCCAGTGGATGCGGTTCTGCGGATCGCCCGGCTGGTACTCGCGGACCCCGGCAATGCGGGTCGGGTCTTCAAACAGCCGGTGGGTCAGACGCACCTCGCCGATCGGCCGGCGCGACGCGATGTCGAACCCGGTGATGGGGACCACCCGCGGGTACACCAGTACAAACGCGGGACTGGTCTCGACCCGAAACCGCCGGTGCAGTCCGAACAGGTCGCCGCTCTCCAGCAGCACGGGACCGAACTGGTAATAGCCCCGCATCAAAAACCGCACGGTGTACCGCAGCGACTTCTGTTCCCCCCGCCCCAGCCGGACCAGCAGCGTGCGGGCCCCCTCGACCTTGAGCCGGGGGGGACGCTGTTCCAGCGCCTCGCGTGAGATGGCATCTTCCATCAGCAGCCAGGCGATCGGCCACGAGCCGGTGTTCTTGACCGTCACCGCCACTCCCGCCTTGTCCCCAACTTCGGCGGTCACGTGGGTGCATTCCCGTTCGGCCGCGAGGTGGTCGACCCACTCCCGCGCGACGAACCGGCTGATCAGCAGCACACCCAGCAGGGCGTACATGGCGTAGACCAAGAGCCCCGCGTCAAGGACGTAGCCGACGAAGAGCAGGGCGAGGGCCCCCAGCACCCAGCGCATCACGTGCCGTTCCTCGCGAGGGCGGGGACCGGGGTTTCGGTGAGGATCTGCTGGACCACCGCCGCCGAGGTCACCTTCCGCAGCCGGCTTTCGGGGCGAACGATCAGGCGATGGGCGAGCACGGCAGGGGCCATCCGTTTGACGTCATCGGGCAGGACGAAGTCGTTCCCCCGGACGGCGGCCACCGCCTGGGCCGAGCGGAACAGCGCCATCGACGCCCGCGGGCTTCCTCCCAGCGCGACGTCTTCATGCTCGCGGGTGTTGCGGACCAGCGCGACGATGTAGTCGCGCACCTTGGGGTCGACATACACCTCGCGAATCGCCCGCTGGCAGGCCAGCACTTCGTCGGCCGAGACCACCGCTCCCAGCGAGTCGATGGGATGCGCCTGCCGCAGCAGATCGAGCATCTTCGTCTCTTCTTCGGCCGAGGGATACCCCAGTGACAGCCGGACGAGAAACCGGTCGAGCTGCGCCTCGGGCAAAGGGAACGTCCCTTCATGGTCGACCGGGTTCTGGGTGGCGATGACGAGGAAGGGGGGCTCGAGGGCGTAGGTTTGCCCGTCGACGGTCACCCGGCGTTCGGCCATCGCCTCGAGCAGGGCCGACTGGGTACGGGGGGTGGCGCGGTTGATTTCGTCGGCCAGCACGATCTGGGCGAAGATCGGCCCGGCCCGGAACTCAAACTCGGTCGTCCGGGGGTTGAACACCGAAGCCCCCGTGATGTCGCCGGGAAGCAGGTCGGGGGTGCACTGCACCCGCTTGAACGAGCAGCCGACGCTGGCCGCCAGGGCCCGGGCGAGCATCGTCTTGGCCACCCCCGGCACATCCTCCAGCAGCACGTGCCCCTCGCACAGATACGCCACCAGCGCCAGCACCACCTCCTGCCGTTTCCCGAGAATCACCTTTTCGATGTTGGCGATGACCTTCTTGGCGAGCGCGGGAACGGCAGACATGGAAGACGGCGTCCGGAAAGGGTGAAATCACAGGCCGCACAACACCGTGTCGGCCGGTCCGTGGGAAATTTCGGACACACCGGTGGACCCGCTCCCCCGTGCGCGGTCGTGAGGGATCAGCCAACCGCGATCTTGGCAGGGAGGACCGAGTTGCGATCGACAGGTGGCGAACGACAGATCGCTATCGTTCGATCTCCCCGCCGGCCACCTGGGAACTTTCGCCTCCACTTCCCAGCTTAAACGCCGTCGAGACCGCGAGGAAGACCCACAGCAGATCAAACAGCGAGAGCCCCGCTCCGTTGCGCAGGGCCAGAATTGAAATTTCCATGCGCTGCGCGGCCGAGATCTGCCCCTCCTGGTCCAGTTCCTTCAGGCTCAATTCACGTTCCCCGGCGGACATGGCCTGCCACCTCGTCTCGGCCTCAGCCCAGATGGCCGGGGGATAATCCTGCTTCCCGAGGGCGTTCTCGAGGTTTTTGCCGGGGGGAAAGATCACCGGTTTCCCGGCGGCTTGATGTTCCTCAATGATACTGTCGGCCAGGATGCTCAGCGCCGCCTGCTCGGGATTCTTCGGAGGTGCGTTGAGACTTCCCAGGGCCAACCAGATTGCGAAGATTTTGCCCACCGCCACTCCCAACAGCGCGATGACCGCCGACGAGGCACCCAGGGCCGGGCTCCCATTTCCCCCCGAGAAGGCGAGCGCCAAAAATCCGACCGCCGCCCCGATTCCCCAGGCGACGTAGCCGACTTCCACGTTCAGAAAATGTGTCAACGCACCCCACACCAAAGCCCCCGCCCCGGCCCCGATGACTCCCCCCAGAACTCCGCGTGCAAACATGCCACGATCCTCGGCGCATCCAGAAAAATCATTCGATGATCGGACCCATCCACAGTGTCCCGCATCTCCCGCCATTCCCCCGCGGCGACGCCGGGCACCGCGTTGCAGAGTCCACTGAGGAAGATTCCACCACGCGGGGGATTGAAAAGCAAATGGAAACAGGACGATTGGGAGATTGGCGGGTTGAACGCGGGGGAGATTGAGAGCGGACCCTTGCCTGCCCGGATGTCCCGTACCCGAAGAGACGGAGCTGCCGTTCTCTTCTGCTGCGATTCGGACGACGCGGGATGGAGACGTCGGGACCCTGCACACAAAGACCTTTCCCCACAATTCCCGTCTTCGCTGTCGTCCACCCTGTCTCTTGCGGCCGCCGACAGCCCCCCCAATCGTTCCAAGGGGATTTCCATTCCGACCCGCGGTTGCCACAGCGCAACGACGGCGATTCCTGTCTGGTCCAGATCATCGCGTGGCCCGGGTGAGGTGTGGTTTGGGCAGGCTGTGGGGCCCTGATTCGATACCCGCCTGAGTGACTCACTCAGTCCACCCCCCAACCGGAGCAGTCGCAGACCGATGGAGCGGCAATTCCGCGCATTGTTGCGCGCCGATTGTCCATCTGACCCGCAGTTCGTGCGGTCTGGCGTTCGCTGCCACGATCTGACTCATTTGAGCCTTGATTCAACAGCCTGTTCACCCTGTGACATGGCGCTTGGGGACTGACACAACGTAACCCGATACTTGAACAACGCCGCTCTCAAACCTAGGTTAAAACACTTCAGTCGGTCCAACCGTTACTGCTGTACAAAGACGGCGACTTGTCGGGCAAGGATTGGCCGATCGCGGCCCGCCTGTGCTGCAGATCCAAAAGACAGTGGGTCAGATGAAGACGACTTTGGGACGATTTGTTTTTTTGGTGGCTGGTGTGGCAATCGGATGCATTGCTGCGTCGCTCGTTCTTTACAACCGTAGTGGTAAGCAGCTCTTCAACCGGCTGGTTTATGGCAGGAAGACTGCGATGAAGGGATTCGACCAGTATTCCTTCGGGCACGACAGCCATTTGTCGGTCACAGAAATGAATGGAGTGACGTCGCGAAACGCTCCTGAATGGCTCGTGCGCCGCGGGCTGGAAGTCGAACGCGTGGCCAGCGGACTCCGCTATCCGATCAATATGGCCTTCGTCGACAAACCGGGCGACGATCCGGAATCGCCGCAGTTTTATGTGTGCGAACTCAATGGAGCGATCAGATATGTGACCAACAATCGATCGCTGAAAACCCTGACCGAGGGACTGCTCAACTTCACTCCAATCAGTGCGTCGAAAAGCAGCGAGACCGGCATCAGCGGGCTGACGACTGTCCCCGGTTCGCCCGACCTGATCATCAGCCGTGCTGCGATGGACAAGGCGTCAGGTCTTCTGGTCAATCAGATTGTGAGGCTCAAGTTGACTGCCAATGGGCGTCAACTCGAACGAGAGGAGATCCTTCGTGAACTTCCCGAGTACACTTCCCCCTCGAACCAGATCCAACAGGTGCTATTTGGTCCAGACGGAATGCTGTATGTGTCGGTTGGCGACGCCGAGAACCACCGGCTGAGTCTCGACCTGGAAAAGTTCGGGGGCAAGATTCTGCGGATGACTCCGGAGGGTGAGCCATGTGGTGACAATCCGTATTTCAACGCGGCACTTGGCGATGCCCCGAGTCAATTTGTGTTCGCCTCGGGGGTCCGAAATGTGTTCGATTTTGATTTCCACCCGACCACGGGCAGACTCTATGCAGTCGACAACGGCAAGAACATCGATCGGCTGTTCCCCATCCTTCCTGGTGCTCGCTACGGATGGAACGGCGATTTCCAGAGCACCCGGATGAATGGGCTCTGGACCTGGGGCCCGGTCAGGAACGCGGCCCCCGTAGGGATCGCAATCTTGAAAAAGCCCGTTTTGGGGAGCGAGACCGCGCTTCGGTGCTACGTTGCCTGCTACGGTCCTCCGGGAGTGTTGGGAAAAACCATTGGCAAGTCCATCATGGAGTTCGTGCTCGACCCGACGACCGGCCTGCTCAAAACCACTCCGGTGGACATTCTGCGGTATCAGGGCACCAAACAGGCGACTGTACTGGGACTGGCCGAGGGACCCGATGGACTCTACTTCACCGACTTCTTCGGTGAAGCTGACGGAACGCCGGATTCTGCCGTGGCATCCATCTGGAGAGTGTTCCACTCAGACTCAACTCTCTATCTGGAAGCAGCAGCATCTGAAGATCTGGAGAATCTCAAACCGCATCAGCGCGGCGAACGGGTTTTCTTCCGCTTTTGCACGCAGTGTCACACGATGGATGGATTTGGTGGCAACGAGGGGCCCAACCTGACTCACGCAGGCATCGAGTTGGATCGTCGCCTGTCATCAGTCGGTTACGCAGCGACAGTCCGTGAACTGATGACATCGGAACATGAATTCCGCGTGAATCAGCGGCCACGCCTGAAAGCCGTTCTGGACGCGACGAAGGGGCCAGAACGATTTCGAGTCTGGCTGCGGCATCACATCGAGGAACCGCGATTTGACAACCCCTTCGCAAAGATGCCGTCATTCCTGAATTCGCTGTCGTCTGGGCAAATCGAGGACGTGATCGAATACCTGGCAACCCGAGCGGCCCAGGGCACTCCCCGGAATTGATCTAATCGCCCGGCGCGCATCCGAAGCTGAATTGAACAGGCCGTACTCGCAGTTTGGCAACTGCCGGTGACAGGCTGGAACCAGCATCATCGGGTCGACAGAAGAGCAGCTGGCCAGACTGTATGCCCAGGGGATGGCCAACCTGTCACTGCTGTCGGGTGCCACCATCTTTCCCTCGTTCTGGACACTGCAGCCGGACGGACACGTGCGGATTGAGATCCAGCCGGCGATTCGTCCCCCCACTCCCCCGGCCCCCGCGGGTTCACCCGAGCGCGATGCAAAAACCGGGGAACGGATCCATCGCTTTGCGACCGTGCACGAGGCCGAGATCAAAAAAAGGCCCGGCAACCAGTGCTGGACGCGCAACCCCGCGACCCGCCTCGCGACCCATGCGGGATCCCCGGACACACCGATTCTCTGAACCAGGTGGGGCCATCGATTGTTGTTCCACCGGAAGCCGATCCCTCAGTCACTTCCGGGAAGACTCTGACGCTCCTGTTCCTGCCTCGACCGAGTACAATTCCAAAGAGGCCAGACCGTCTCAGGGAGACGCGCGAAAGCGTTCCTCATCGTCCGTCCCGGCCTCATCCGATTCATTGGTGGCCCACCACAGGCAGCTCTGGAAAAACCATGACAGACTCCGTCGGCGTGTTCCTGGCCAAGGCGAACGACAATCTGATTTCCCACTGCACGTGCCGGCAGACGTGGATCGGCGCTCCAGCCCAAGTGGACTGCCCCTGGTGCGGCTGCGGCTGGCTGTTCATTTGCCCGCAGTGTCGGCGGGCATTCACGTTCGCCCGCGCCGAGCAGTGCGATCTGACGTGGGAGCAATTGGCCCACCGGGATCTCGACAGTATGGGTCGCAGGCAACCAACCCAGGAAGACATCGACGAATGGATTCGGTTTATGAAGTTGCTCACCCAAGACATTGAACCTGGAAAAGAGTACGTCTACATCGACGCCTGGGTCTTTCCGGTTGGCGAAGCCAACTTGCGATTTACGGGCATGCACGCCTGGCATGAACTGGCGGTGGGCCCGCAGGTTGCGGCCCTGGCGGACCGCAAGTCGCTCGAACAGACCCTGGCAAATCGACTCTACTGGGACGAGCGGAAACTTGATTCGCCGTGAGGGCGAACATGGCGGTCAAGCATTGCGACGGATCTGGCGGATTCTGCACGCGAAGACTTTTGCGATCGAAACAGCCCGCTGATCTCTAACTGACTGCATTGTTTGCGGAGACGGAAAGATAGTCGCTTGACTGACTAGTCGCTTAAGGCTATTATTTGGCCGATCTGATGATCAAATGACAAGGCCTCAAGAGATGCGGCACATGGAAGAAACTCCGTCAAAAGCTGAACGGCTGGCGGAGTTCTTCCGGCGACTCGGCGCAGCGAGCGCCGCTTCGTCAGGGGATGAGGCCTACCGATTGCTCTGCTCAACGCTCGACCAGGTTGAGGACGAGATGAGTGGTCTGCCAAACCAGCCTGAACGATGGCTAACCCTGGATCGGATGTTTCCTCCCCAATCCGATCGAATGTCGCGTGTTGAGGGGTGCGCCGTGACGCGTTTCGAGAACCTCCGGCACATCACCTATATCGCTGCGAATGGAGCGATCGAGATTCGGTCGAGACGGCGTCGGAACGGAGCAGCGGACGTTCATTTCTCAAAGGCCGGTTCGGATGGTCGAATGCTGATCGAGTTTTGTCCCAGGCTTGCCAACCGCAATCTCTAGTATCCCGGTCAGGAGCGCAGCCGCAATGAAGATCACGCCGATGTCACCCGTCGATCGACTGAGCCGACAACTGGAAATCGAATTCCCGGAAGCCGAGATTGAAACCCGGAAGTCGGACGATCCGCATGGCTTCCAGTTCCTGAACCTGGTGCTGGACGACTTCGAAGTCGGTGTCGAGTGGAAGCCGGAACTTGGATTTGGAATCTCTTCCTTCGGTGACGATTCCTCGCCGCAGGAGGGATTGTTCGCTGCTCCAAGCGAGTGGTACCACACGGAGCAGGCGGCGTTCCATCGTGTGGCGTCACTGGTTTTCGACCGACGCAGTACCCGGCCACGAGCAGCGACGATTTCTGACATCCGCCACGCTCGGGGGCTGTCTCAGGAGGTTTTGTCGGAACAGCTCCAGGTGCGGCAGGCGACTTATTCGAAACTGGAGCGGCGGGACGATGTGAAGGTCTCGTCCCTGCGGCGAGTCATTGAAGCCATGGGGGGAACACTGCGGATCCAGGCAGTTTTCAATGATTCGCAGGAAGTGAGGGAAATCACGTTCCCGGAATCGAAGCGCGATCTGCCGGAAGAGGATTGAGCCGTCTGTTCCTGGCGCCGTATTCCGTGGCCAGCCCAGAGTATGTCGCTTGAGGCGGGGATGCTTCCCGAGAAAGGGCTCGTGACGGGGGGAATCGGTGGCCAGTCGAACCCGGCGGGAATCGACTGGCCACTTTTCCCCTGGCTCCCCTCTGGTCAGTTGCCCCGCACGTCAAAGCAGACCAGGGTCTGCTGGTCACGGAGGTAGAGGCCGCCGTTGGAAACGACCGGGTACGGCCAGGCGTCGGTGCTGCTGCGGTCGGGTTGGGTCAGCTTGCTGATCTCGCGGTAGCCTTCAGGCGACGGCTCGACCAGGGCCACCTCGCCCCCCTTGTGACCGCGGACGTAGAGCTTGCCTCCGGCGGCACAGATCGACGCCGCCCCCAGAGCCCGTTCGGTCCAGAGGACCTTGCCCGTTTCAAAGTCGGCGCAGAACATCGCCTGACCGGTGGTGCCGTAGAGCTTGCCATCGAGCAGCACCGCCCCCCCCAGCCCCACCGCCAGCTTCTTGTCGAGATACAACTCACGGGCCGCGGCCCCGTCTCCCTCGGCCGCCACCTGGACGGTGCCACCCATTGTCCGGCCACCGGCCGAGAAGATGCGGTTGCCGGCGATCACCGGGGTGATGATGTTGGCCCCCGGGTCGATCGTCTTCTCGTAAACCCACAGGAACTTGCCATCCTTGGCTCGCACCCCCACCAGACCGCGCCGCACGCTGGTCACGTACTGCCGGTCGTCTCCCTTGCCGAGGACCATGATCGAGGCGTACTCGGCCGTTCCCCCTTCGGGAACCACCGCCTGCCAGAGGGTCGCGCCGGTCTTCTTGTTGAGAGCCGCGAGCGAGGCGGTCTCGCCACCAGGCGTGCACACCACGGCATCGCCATCGACCAGCACCGATTCGGTGTAGGCCCACAGCCCGGGCTTCCCGGCGAACTCGCTCATCAGGTTCCGGGACCAGACCGACTTGCCATCCTTCG
>JBKDUK010000304.1:0-36448 GCA_046339535.1 Planctomycetaceae bacterium
GCTGAGTCTGGAAGCGGAAGAGGGGTCGGAAGCGCTGGTTCTGGAGCACTTCGAGAAGGGGCTGATCGAACGCGGCCGGCACACCCCGGCCGACCTGCGGGACCACCTCGCAGAAGTCCGCCGCCTGCTCCGCATCGCCCATCAGATCGACGCCCCCTGAGCGGTTCGCAGCACGCGTTGAGTTCACCATCACGCCCAGGGTGCGCGCGCGTCCGTCCGTAGAATAGGTTTTCGAACCTGTTCTAACGCCCAAGTGTCCCTCTGGTCTCCCGACAGCCCGACGAGGCCCAGCGTCTCACGCAACACCAGCCATCCCAACCACGTCCAATCACGGACAGGTTGAAAACCGATCCTACGACCGGCCGTGGCGACGAACTTCCAGTTTGTCGAACTCCCCAGTGTCAAACCGCGTGGCCGACTCCATGACGTGGCCCAGCGTCATTGCCTACCGGCCCATCGACGCAACGAGATCTTGCCGGGGATTCGGGTCACGTTCCGTTCGATCATCCACGTCAACTCACGGACAGGTTGAAAACCTATCCTACGGACGGCCGTGGCGACGAACTTCCAGTTTGTCGAACTCCCCAGTGTCAAACCGCGTGGCCGACTCCATGACGTGGCCCAGCGTCATTGCCCACCGGCCCATCGACGCAACGGGATCTTGCCGGGGATTCGGGTCACGTTCCGTTCGATCGTCCAAGTCCAATCACGGACAGGTTGAAAATCGATCCTTGGGCATCGTCGAAGTGTCACGGCATTCGCGTACGATGGATCAGTCGTTTTAACAGGCTATCATGAGATGTCTGGGCATTTTGCGTCACGCCCGCCGCCCCAGGGTCAGGGCACAACAGACTTCAGGCGACCGGTAAGGGGGACAGTGGCAGTGGATTCCGCGTTTGTCGAGTATGGAATCAAACCCAATACCCGACCGGTGGGTGATCTGGAGCTGGCGGTGCGATGTTGGGTGCGCTGGTGGCGCGCCTGGCGGACCGAATTCCAGCCGGACTCTTTGACCAAACAAATCCGGTTATGTCATGGGTCAGGTCCTACAGATGACCGCAGACGTCTCGCCGGCGGTTCGAGCCGCCCCCCCTTTGACCCGCCCCCGCCGCCGGTTTATCGTGCTGGGATGCCTTCTTCGTCTCTCCTTCGACTGAATCGGCTGTGGCTCGCCCTGTTGCTGGCAGGGGTGCTTACCCCGGCGCGCACCGGGACCGCGGCTGAGCCCGATCCCGCCCTCTTCAGCCGGGAGATTCTGCCGGTCCTCTCCGAGCACTGCTTCAGTTGCCACGGTCCGGATGAGGGAAACCGCAAAGCCGATCTGCGGCTCGATACCCGCGAGGGAGCGCTGACGGTTCTGACTCCCGGCGATGCCTCGGCCAGCGAACTGCTGCGCCGCGTCGTCTCGACCGACCCCGCCGAGCAGATGCCTCCCCCTGGCGCACAGCGCCATCGGCTATCCACTGCACAAATCGAACAGTTGGAATTGTGGATTCAACAGGGAGCGGTGTGGGGACGGCACTGGGCGTTTGAGCCTCCGCGCCGGTCTGCGGTCCCTCCGCTCGCTCCCCACCCGGTCGACGCGTTCATCCGCGAGCGGCTGTTGCAGGTGGGGCTGTCGCCAGCTCTCCCGGCGTCGCTTCCGACTCTGGCCCGGCGCTCGACGTTCGATCTGTTGGGGCTCCCTCCGACCCAGGCTGAGGTCGATCAGCTCATCGGCGATGACAGTCCGGATGCCTGGTCGCGGTGGATCGACCGGCTGCTGGCCTCACCCCGGTTTGGCGAACGGCTGGCGATGGTCTGGCTGGATGCCGCCCGGTATGCCGACACCGACGGCTACCAGGCCGACGAAACGCGCACCAACTGGCCGTGGCGCGACTGGGTGATCGCGGCCTTCAATGGCAATCAGCCGTTTGATCAGTTCACCATCGAGCAGTTCGCCGGCGATCTGTTACCCAAGGCGACCCCCGACCAGAAACTCGCCACCGCCTTCCACCGGCACCACATGACGAATGGGGAAGGGGGGCGAGATCCCGAGGAATCGCGCATCGACTATGTGATCGACCGCGTCAACACGCTGGGGACAGTCTGGCTGGGGCTGACCCTGGGCTGCTGCCAGTGCCATTCGCACAAGTTCGACCCCATCTCGCAGGCCGAGTACTACTCGCTGACGGCGTTCTTCAACTCGATCGATGAAGATGGCCGGGCGGGACGAAATGCGAAACCTTATCTGGCCTACGAGACGAACCGGCTGGCCGCCCCCCGGGCCGAGGCCGAGGCTCTGGTCAACAGGCAGACCGCGCGCGAAGCGGCCGCCCTCGCCGCGGCCGAGGCCCCCTTCCGCACCTGGCTGAAAGAGCAAACGCTCCACCTCCAGCCGGGGCACAGGTCGTGGACGCCGCTGACCGAAGGAGAGCTGGAAGCGACCGAGGGGACCCGGTTGACCTGGGAAGCCGCGGGCATCATCCAGGCGAGTGGCCCGAATCCCCGGCAGGATGACTATCGTGTGATCGCCCATCCGCCGGCCGAGCGGATCAACGGGCTGCGTCTGGAAGTCTTGCCCCATGCGTCGCACACTCAGGGAAGTTACTCGCGGGGAGCTGGGGGACACTTCATTCTGACCGACATCAAGGTGCAGGTGCGTCGTCGGGGAGAGACCCAGCTGCGCGATCTGCAGGTGACGGGAGCGGTGGCCGATCATTCGGATGATCCGGGGAAGTTTTCCGGCTATGGCAACATTGCGCATGTGCTTGATGATGACCCCCGCAACGGGTGGAGCACGCGCGATGCCCCGGCCACCCTGCCGCATGTCGCGGTGCTGGCTCTGGCCGAGCCGTTGCATCTGGCCGAAGACGAAGACCTGGTTGTCGAACTGCGGCAGCGGTCGACGGTGGGAGACGCCAACCTCGGCCGGTTCCGGCTGCTCTGGACCAGTGACCGGGGTCCGGCCACCCAGACGGTTGGCCCCACTCCGTTGGAACAACTCACCCAACAGCCTGCCGCCGAATGGGCGCGGCCAGCCGGCCCGCTGCTGGCCGCACTTCGCGACCAATTCCTGGCCGACTTCGCGCCGGTCATCGACGCCCGCGCCCGGCTCGCCCGGGCCCGGCGGCAACTGGAGGAAGTGAATGCCGCGGCCCGGGTCGACGTGCAGGTGCTGGCCGACCGGGCGGAATTACGGCCGACGCAGGTGCTGGTGCGGGGCCAGTGGGACAAGAAGGGAGACACCACCCTGCATGGCGTTCCCCGGGCCATCGCCCCCTGGTCTTCCGATCTCCCCTACAACCGGCTCGGGCTGGCCCAGTGGCTGACTCAGTCCGGTCATCCCCTCACCGCCCGGGTCTTCGTCAACCAGGTGTGGCAGTTGCTGTTGGGGACCGGACTGGTGCGGACGACCGAAGACTTCGGCCTGCAGGGAGAACGTCCGACCCATCCCGAGCTGCTCGACTGGTTGGCGGTGGAGTTCATGGAGAGTGGCTGGGATGTCAAACAGCTGGTGAAGCTGATCGTCACCAGTGAGACCTACCGGCAGTCGTCGGTGATGACCCCAGACGCTCTTTCCCGCGATCCCGAGAACCGCTGGTGGGCCCGGGCCCCCCGGCACCGCCTGCCGAGTTGGATGCTGCGGGACGCCGCACTGCACTCGGCGGGGCTGCTCTCTCCGTTGATTGGTGGACCGCCAGTCAGGCCGTTTCAGCCCGAGGGGATCTGGGAAGAGAACTTCATGGGGCGGTTTCATTACGAACCGAGTGACGGGCCGGCGCAGTATCGTCGTTCGCTGTATGCTTTCTGGCGGCGGGCGGTGGCTCCGACGTTTCTGTTTGACTCGGCCCAACGCCGGGTCTGCGAAGTGCGGCTTCCCCGCACCAACACTCCGCTGCAGGCGTTGACGTTGCTGAATGACGCCAGCTACCTCAACGCGGCGTACGCCCTGGCTATTCAGGCCCTGCGCGAAGCGCAGGATCCGGCAGTGCAGTTGACCGCCATCACCCGTCGTGTGCTGGGCCGGGTTCCGGAACCGCGCGAACTGGCCATTCTGGAACGCGAGTTCGCGCGGGCCCGTGCGTGGTACCAACAGCATCCTGCCGAGGGAGAACTGGCCCTCGAGCAGGCCGGGCGCAATCTGGAAGACAGCCGTCCCGACCTGCGGCTCACTCCGGCCGAGCGACAACAGGGGGCCGCCGCCGCCGCGTTGTTCCTGATCGCCAACCTCGTCCTCAATCTTGATGAGGCGGTGACACATGAGTGATCCGTTCCAGGATCCGATCGCGGCGGGGCAGGGGGGTGAGTCTGCCGCCACGCAGTTGGCCCGCCGGGTGTTTCTGACCCGGGCAACCGGGATGTCGCTGGGGGGACTGGCCCTGGGGGAACTGCTTTCCCCCGCAGGTGCGGCAGGCGGTGCGGAACCCCATGCGGGCGGGGGGCTTGGGAACAGTGTGCTGGAGAGGGTGCGGCAGCAGTTCGCACCGACGGCCCGCCGGGTGATTTTCCTGACGCAGTCTGGGGGTCCGTCGCAACTGGAACTGTACGACCACAAGCCGGGGTTGGCCGAGTGGGCGGGGAAGGACCTGCCCGAGTCGGTCCGGCAGGGACAACGGCTGACGACGATGACCGCCAGCCAGAAGCAGTTGATCTTGCCGGCGCGGTCGGAATTCCGGCAGTGCGGCGACAGCGGCGCGACCGTGAGCGACTGGTTGCCGCACACCCAGCGGGTGGCTGACGAGCTGTGCTTCATCAAGTCGATGTTCACCGACCAGATCAACCACGCACCGGCGATGACGAGGTTTCTGACCGGGCACCAGATTCCGGGACGGCCGAGTGCGGGGGCGTGGGCCAGCTATGGCCTGGGGAGTGAGAACCGCGACCTGCCCGATTACCTGGTGTTGATCTCGAAGATGCAGCGGCCGAGCGATCAGCCGTTGTACGACCACTACTGGGGGAGCGGCTTTCTGCCCTCACGGCACCAGGGGGTCAAACTGCGGAACGCGCGGGACCCGGTGTTGTATCTGCGCGATCCCGAAGGGGTGCCGCGGGAACTGCGGCAACAGATGCTGACCGGGCTGGGTGAGCTGAATGCACTGCGGCACGAGCAGACGGGAGATCCCGAGATTCTCACGCGGATCCGGCAATACGAGCTGGCGTTCCGGATGCAGACGAGTGTCCCGGAGCTGATGGACTTGCGGGAGGAGAGCGAAGCGACGTTTCGGCTGTATGGTCCCGATTCGCGACGGCCGGGGAGTTATGCGGCGAACTGCATTCTGGCCCGACGGCTGGCGGAGCGCGGGGTGCGGTTCATTCAGTTGTTTCACCCCGACTGGGACCATCACAAGCATCTGGCGAGCTGGTGCACGGCCCGATGCCGGGATACCGACCAGGCCTCGGCCGGGTTGATCACCGACCTGAAGCAGCGGGGTTTGCTGGACGACACGCTGGTGATCTGGGGGGGTGAGTTTGGGCGGGGGGTGGCGGGGCAGGGGCAGTGGGACGCTCCGGAGGCGGGGCGCGACCATCATCCGCGGTGCTACACGATCTGGCTGGCGGGGGGTGGGATCCGCGCGGGGTACACCCATGGTGCCACGGATGACTTCAGTTACAACGTGGCCCGCGACGGGGTGGCGGTCCGCGACCTGCACGCGACCCTGCTGCACTGCCTGGGGATCGACCACACCCGCCTGGGTTATCGCCTGCAGGGGCTCGATTTCCGGCTGACCGGGGTCGAAGAGGCGCGCGTGGTGCGGGAGGTGTTGGCGTAAGGCCAGGCGATTTCGCACGAGCCTGCCTCGCCAGGGCTACCTTGCAGCACAGTCCATTCACGCGTTGCGCGAAGTGGACCGCCTGCCGCTTGCCGGTGTCTGTGGCTACTCGGGCCACAACCACCAGCCGGCCCAAACCCCGTATTGCAGCGTGAGCCATTCACACACGAAGCCCACCAGCATCACGGCTGTCATGACCCCCAGTGCCTGCAGCAGCGTGATCGCTCCCCGCCACCCCCGGGACTGGAACAGGTAAATGGGAAAGGCGAGCGCGAAACAGAGGACCAGCAAGAGTTTCATCAGGCGACCGAGCCGGTGCCCACGCTGGCGGGCGTCGGTAAAGCACCAGGCGATGCTCAGCATCAGCATGGGCAGTCCCAGCAACAACGCCAGGCCCGAATCGTCATCGTTCAGGAAACAGCCGACGGTCGACAGTCCGGCACTCGCGAGAAACAACATGGCCACCAGCCAGCGCTTCCGCCGGCCGAAGTCGGTCCCAGCCGGAGCCTTTTGGTCTTCAGACGAGTCCTGCGGCACCAGGTCACTCATCGCGGGAACTCCTGAAAGAACAAGGCTGGGACGGAAGCGAGCGTCCCTCTGGCGCTGGTGGGTAGTCGGTCCAGATGGGGCGAACGCGGAGTTGCAGCATACGGCTCACCCGATGCAAGTGCCATCGGTCGTCGGCCGAGCCGGCGACCTTGTCGGGTGTCGGCCTGCCGTGGGTGGGCTGGCGACACTGTGCCGTTCTCAGACAGGGGGGAGATCCCACCCCTTGTGGGGGATCGGGGCTTTGTCAGTCGGGAGTCCCAGCCTGCTCGCTGGGAGTGACCATCGGACTGGAGACTGGAGTGCAGTCGCTTCGATCGGCAGAAATTCCCCTGGACATTTCCAGATCGACACCATGACGACTGGCCCGTTTCTGTTTGTGAGAGGTACGATATCCAAAGCAAAGGTGATTTCTTCACAGTGTGGATAAGACACCGAGGACACCATGGGTCATTACATCCGGATTCTGTCTCCGTCCGAGAAGGTCCCTTCCCTTGCGGAGATCAGGACGGCCTTGAGCCGCGAGGCTCCACTGGGACAACTTCAGGTGCCGGCGGGCCCAGAGGCAATGTGGACCCAGGTCAGTCTTGTGCATGCAACCGGGGAGGTGGTGGCGGAGATCGAACGGAACACCGCCTCGGATGGCGATCTGGTCATCGAGGAGATTGAGGAGTTTCTCGAAGAGATTGAGGATTGCGAACCTGCGAGCGCGGCCGCCTGGTTGGCCGAGTATCTGCCTCAAGTCAAGACGATCTACGCCTTCCAACTGCTGAATGGGACCGAGGAAGAACAGGGGTGGCAGATTCTGGGGGCGGCCAAAGATGCGATCTTCCAACAGGTGGGGGGGATCATTCAGGCCGATGACGAAGGATTCACTGAGGAGACGGGCCACCAGATCCTCTGGCAGTTTTCAAATTCGGTCCAAGGGCCCTGGTGGATGGCGGTGTTGCGCGATGGCGAATGGATTCGCTTCCAGATGGAACTGGGGAACCGCAAACATCGGGCGGCGTTCTTGAAAGGAGAGGTTCCGGACGGTGTGCGGATGCAGGAGTGAATCGCGCGGGAGCGGTTGCCCAGCTGAATTCCCGACTGCCAGACGACGAGGATCCTCGCCCCCGCACGCGAATCTGCCATACCGGTGGGGATTCTGTCGCAACCTTCCATTCACAAAAAAACTCCGGCGTGGGAGCAGATTATCCCACGCCGGAGCGACAGCCCGCTGACCTCCCTCCAGTCAGCGACGGCGACGGACGACGGCGACAGCCAGGGCTCCCAGGCAGACCAAGGCATAAGTCGACGGTTCGGGCACAATCTGCACGCGATAGGCCAGAATCATCGTGTCGTTCTCGAGGCCGGCGTTGTACGACTGCAGATTGCCGGCAGCGTTCATGTACTTGCCAGTTGCGGTCATGAAGTCATTGTCGTTCCCGATGAACAGGAAGTAGTCGCGAGGGGCCGAGGGATCCTGCGCCGAGACGAGTGCCAGCCCCTCCCATTTTTCCGAGAGGGTGTTCGCGTCTCCGGGAGCCGGGTTGAGATTGAGTCCGAATTGCGCCAGTTCACTGATCGACAGATCGAGTTTGCCCAGCATGTTCAGGGCTTCGACCCACGAAATGGGGGTGACCGACGGATTGAGCACACCTCCGGGAGCGACCGCGTTCCCCTCGGCATCGTACAGCCCATCGATGTTGGTGGCTCCATTCAGATCGGCCAGCAGGACCGATTTGAAGACCGGACTGCCGCTGGCTCCGCGTCCATTCCCATCCCGCGACAGGATCAGCAACTGATGGTCGTTGAGAGCGATGATCGAACTCTGGGCACCCGTGCGGTTGACGGCGGGAGTCCCGCCATTGTCGTCGATGCGGGGCAGCTGGATGACGTACTGGGCGACGGGATCGGTGGGGGCATCGCTCTGCGACACATCGTAGACCAGCAGCCGGGTGTTCGACCGCCCCTGGTTGCCCGTGCCCGAGTCCTGAATGGTGGCGCTCTGCAGCAAACCGAACAGCCGGTTTCCGCTGGGGCTCTGGGCAATGCCCTCCATTCCCTGATTGATACGGCGACCGTTGGCCGGTGGGTCGGCGAAGAAGTTGGTGGTCCCGGTGGGGGAGTGGGGAACGAGGGCTTCCGGCAATCGCAGCAGACCGTCGATCTGCTTGGAGGCATTGAAGTGATAGATGTACGGACCGTATTCATCGCTGACCCAGCCCGACCCCGCTCGCCCCGCCCGCGTGTCGAGCACCAAGCCTTCGGCGTCCATGGTAAGTCGCCCATTCACCGTGCCATCTGACTGCGTGGTATTGCCCAACACGGTGGGAATCGGACGGCCGAACAGCGAGCCCACCCCGTTGGCCAGCATGCCCGAGGTGTAGACGCCGGGCGTGGCCGCATTGCCGTCGTGATAGTAGGTAAACCGGGTCGAACCCAGGAACGTCGTCTGGATCTGGTTCTGCAGGGCGGTCTGCGTATTGCCCGTGAAGGGGGTGAAGGTGAAATCAAAGCTGTTCACGCGGGCGGCGTAATTCGAATAAATCGTGCCGGAGTTGTACCCGCGGTCAGGGAGGAATTCGAAACGCCCACTCCAGGTTCCGCCACCGAGGTTCTGGAAGTTGGCGATTTGCATGTCGGAGATGGAGCCGAGCGATTCGCCAGTCGCGGGATCGATCGAATTGGCAGCGATCCGGCCCACCCCCTGCAGTCCCAGCACCCGGAAGTTCGTTCCGCCGAGGGAAACACCGGTGAGCGGCATGGCACCTGTGTTGGGCGACAGCACATCGCGGTTGAACGAGGTGATCGGCGCACCGAGGGCGGACGAGGTCCACCCCAGAGCCAAGACGAGCAAAGTGGAAACAAATCGCGAATTCATTGCTGCGGATCCTCACAAGACAGACTTTTCAGACGACACTTTGCACACATGCCCCGCAGTGGAGTCCAACAGCGTGTGTTTTGGATGTAGACCAGAAGAAGAACGACCTGTGGTTGATGCCAGACGCGTCGTACCGTGCCCCCGGCCAGGGCTGGGCCGGAAGTTCAGGAATCGCGGGAGCGATTCCAGCGTGAACCGACAACTGACACTCGCGACGTGGCGAGCGGGGCACGCCGCGGACGCGGCGGTCCCGTCACAATCACGGGCAAGCCAACCGGTTTTGGCCCCTGACTCGCGGGGTCGCCACCGCGCGTTGGAGGCTGGCCAAAGGTGCATCCGGCCAGCCGGCGCGGACGGAATCGTGTGGCGATACCACGGTCGCATCTGCGTGCGCGAGTCCGACAGGTTGGAACCGAAGTCGTCCCGAACGGGCCGCAGAGTCGACGAAGTCGGCAAGGCCGGCGGGGGAATTCATCCCCGTGGGGTGTGGGGGTCGATACTACCGGAGTCAGGTGCCGGCATCGGCTGCGCGCCCCGCTGCCCTCCCCTTCGAGATTCGCCACAACACATGTCGCAGCAGGAACTTGCGGATTACCGCGTCGAGCTGGACGGCTTTTGCGGCCCCCTCGATCTGCTGCTGTACCTGGTGCGCCGGGAAGAGGTCGACATTCTCGACCTGCCCATGGCGGGCATCACCGCCCAGTTTGTCGAGTTTCTCGAAGTTCTCCAGATTCTCGATCTCGATTTCATCGGGGAATTCGTCGTGGTGGCGAGTACCCTGGTGGAGATCAAGAGCCGGATGGTGCTGCCGCAGGAGGAAGTGACTCCCGAAATCGTCGAGCGCGACGAAGATCCGCGGTCCGAACTCGTGCAGCAACTGCTCGAGTACAAGCGGTTCAAGGAAGCTGCCCAGCAACTGGAGGAACAGGCGGCGTTGTGGCAGCAGCGGTTTCCCCGCATGTCGGACGACCGGCCCCGGGGGGCCGGGGACCCCTCGCAGGATCTCTTCAAAGAGGTCGAACTGTGGGATTTGGTCAGTGCGCTCTCGCGCGTGCTGCGTAAGAACTCCGAGGCGGCCCCCACCAAGGTCATCTACGACGACACGCCGATCGCCGTCTACATCGAGCAGATCAAGCAGCGGGTGGCCGAAGAGGGACGCTGCTCGTTCAGCTCGTTCTTCGCCGGGGCGTACTCGCGCAGCCGCATCACCGGGATCTTCCTGGCGATTCTCGAGTTGTTGAGGCACCAGAAGTACCGGGCCGAGCAGCCAATCGCCTATCGCGAGATCTGGATTCTCCCCCCGCTGGAGCAGACCGCGACCACGCCGACGGACGAAGCTACCAGCGCGACCGAGACCGCCGGGGCCGAGCCCCTGCCGGCCACTGTGGAAGTGGCCGGAGGGGAGTTCGAACCCGAGGTGTCAGAACCGGCCGCCGCCGAATCTCTCCCGGCCGCCGAGTCCGAATTCGATCTGGCGACAGACGAGGAGTCGCCCATCATCCTGCAGCTTCCTCCGGCGGACGAAGGCGATGCCGACGAGGGGCCGTCGACCGCCACCGGGACCGAAGCGTAGTTCGCACTTCGGCCCGTGAGATGGGACTCCTGGGGGAGGCTACCCGAACCGCCCTCGGTTTGCGGGTGTCGTGTAGATGGCGCGAGGTGTTCTGGACGGAGCTTCTGCGCCCGACATTTCCCCGGCAGCGATGTCTCCTGGTCCAACCGGAGAGCTTTGGAGTTCACTTCCCGGGGACGAAGAGTCGGTAGGTTTTGTAGCCCCCACCGATGTTCCGCACGTCGAACCCATGCTGCAGCAGAATGCGGGTTGCCAGGTACCCGCGCTGTCCGACCTGGCAGAACGCGGCGATGGGCCGGTCTCGCGGCAGTTCCCCCAGCCGCGTCCGCAGGTCATCGACCGGAATGTTGATCGCTCCAGGGAGCGTCCCCTGGGTGAACTCCTCGACGGTTCGCACATCGAGCAGCAGCGGGCGCTGGTCGGCCGGTTGGGCCAGCACCTCGTCGAGATCGAACTGCGGGTGTTCGCCCCGCTGCAGCCCCGACGCCACGAAGCCCAGCATGTTCACCGGGTCTTTGGCCGAGCCAAACTGCGGCGAATAACAGAGCTCGGCCTCTTCGAGTTGGGTGACCGTCAGCCCCGACTGCAGGGCGATGGCGAGGACATCGATGCGCTTGTCGACTCCCTCGCCTCCGACCCCCTGGGCACCCAGGATGCGTCCCGTCTGCGGATCGAACAACAGCTTGAGGGACATCTGCTCGGCACCCGGATAATATCCGGCGTGATTCATCGGGTGAATGTAGACCTTGCGATGGAGAATCTGGGCCCGCCGCAGCGTCTTCTCGGCCGCTCCGGTGCAGGCCGCCACCCGATCGAACACCCGCACGATGGCGGTTCCCTGTGTGCCGCGGTAGTGGGCGGGCTGCCCGAAGATATGGTTGGCGGCGAGGCGTCCCTGACGGTTGGCTGGTCCGGCGAGCGGAACCTGGGTGGCGGCTCCGGTCACAGGATCACGCACTTCGATGGCATCGCCCACGGCATAGATGTGGGGATCACTTGTCTGGAGCGATTCATTGACGCGAATGCCTCCACGCGGTCCCACCTCGAGTCCCGCCTCGACAGCCAGGCGATTCTCGGGCCGCACCCCCACTCCCAGAATCACCAGGTGCCCATCGAGCGTGGCTCCCGATTTGAGGCGAATCCGCAATCCATCCGGGATCGCTTCGAACGACTCGGCCGCCTCCTGCAGACGCACTTCGACCCCATGGCGGGCCAGAGTCTCGGCAATTGGCGTGGTCATCTCGCGATCGAAGGGGGGCAGCACCTGGTCCTGCAGTTCGACCACCGTGCAGTGCACACCGCGGCGCACCAGATTCTCGACCAGTTCCAGGCCAATGAAGCCCGCTCCGACGATGATCGCGCGGGGTGTGGGACTGGGCCCGGAGGTGCCAGCCTGGGCCGCTGTCAGCAGGCCATCGACGGCATTCTTGATGCGGTCGACATCGGCCAGATTGCGGAGGGTGTGAATGCCCGGCAGATCGAGTCCGGGCAAGGGTGGGCGGATGGGGGCGGCCCCGGGAGCGAGGATCAACCGGTCGTACGTTTCGACCGATTCGGCACCGGTCGCCACGTTCCGCAGCGTCAGGGTGTGGGCCGCGCGGTCGATCGCCACCGCCTCGGTCTGGGTCCGCACATCGAGCCGGAAGCGGGCCCGCAGCCGGGCGGGGGTGGTGACCAGCAGTTTTCCCCGTTCGGCAATTTCTTCCCCCACGTAATACGGGAGACCGCAGTTGGCGAACGAGACATCGGGGCCCCGTTCGAGCAGGACGATCTCGGCCTGTTCCGACAACCGGCGGGCCCGCGTCGCCGCCGACGCGCCCCCCGCCACACCTCCGACAATCACCACTTTCATCCGTCGAACTCCTGGCTGTGGGCAAGGCGTGCGCACGGCGGCCGCCCGCTCCGGTCTTGCGTGGCCCCTCGTGGGCCTGGGGATCGGTCGGATGCCCCGGTCATGGGGGACCGCCGACATTGGGTCATGACTGCCCCCATTCACCACGGCCGGTCGGGTTGGCGGACGGTGTGGTTGCCAGGGGGGTGGGGAACCTGGTTAAGAGCGGGGAAACTCCCGCAGTCCGCACAGCCGCGCGAGGTCGTCGAAGTAGTGCGGGTAGGTATTGCGGGTGCAGCCCGGGTCGGCAATCTTCACCCCCGGGGCCCGCAGTCCAATGAGCGCGAAACTCATCGCCATCCGATGGTCGTCGTAGGTGGCGACCGTGGCGGGGGTGATGGGGGCGGGGTGAATGGTGAGTCCATCGGGGAACTCGTCCACCTGTTGCCCCAGCCGGCGCAGCTCGGTGGCGACGGCCGCGATGCGGTCGGTCTCTTTGTGGCGGACGTGGGGGATATTGCGGATGGTGGTTGGACCCTGGGCGAAGGGGGCGACCGCCGCGAGGGTCTGGGCCGTGTCGCTGATCGCATTCATGTCGACCTCGATCCCGCGCAGGGGGCCGCCAGTGAGGGTGATTCCCTCCGGGCCATGTTCGACCCGGCAGCCCATCTGGACCAGCACGTCGACGAACTTCACATCTCCCTGCAGCGCGTCGGGGGACAAGCCCTGCACGGTCACCCGACCCCCGGTCACCGCGGCGAGGGCGAAGAAGTAGCTGGCGGCCGAAGCATCGGGTTCGATGTCGTACACCGTCCCGCGGTAGGTCTGTGGGGGGATCGTATACACCCCCGGCCGTGGGCGGCCGACTTCGACCCCGAACGCCTGCATGACGCCAATGGTCATGTCGACGTACGGTTCCGAGACCAGTTGACCGGCCACTTCGAGGGTCACTTCATACTGGGCCCCCGGTGCGGCCATCAGCAGAGCGCTGAGGTACTGGCTCGAAATGCCGCTGGCGACCCGGGCCAGACCTCCCGGCAAACCCTGGGCGGCCACCTCGACCGGCGGGCAGCGATTGTTGAGCTGGCAGCGGGTCTGGGCCCCCAGTTGATTGAGAGCGTCGATGAGGTCTCCCAACGGCCGCTCGCGCATGCGGGCATTGCCATCGAGGCGGTAGTCGCCCCGGCCAAGGCAGCAGAGGGCGGTCAGAAACCGGATGCTGGTGCCGCTGTTTTCCAGCCACAACTCGGCTGCCGACACGGGGGGCCGCCCGGCACAACCGGTGAGTGTCACGACGGCGGCCGCCTGATCGTGTTGGAGTGTCAGCCCGAGGCGCTGCAGGCTGTCGAGCATCACCCGGGTGTCCTGGCTGTCGAGCACCCCCGTGAGCCGCGAGTCGCCCCGCGCCAGCGCCGCCGTCACCAGAGCGCGGTTGGTGATGCTTTTCGAACCGGGAGGACGAATGGTCCCGTGGACCGGGCCCGACACCGGCAGTACTTCAAGAACTTCGTGCATGGAAACAAAATACCGATTTCTGAGCCGGCCTGCTGCGCTGCGTGGGGGGGCGATCGGAGCAGCATCCAGCCCCCTGTCTTCCGGCAGGGGGGCGAGCGGGGGCATTCCAGGCAAATGGCTGCCGGGGAGATTTCGACGGGCTTCGGCGGAGGGGCCAACGGACCGGTTTACCGCACGAAAGCCGCAGACTACGATTCTTGCCGAACCGGTGGGAAAAGCCGGTTTGGTCCGCTGCGCCGGTGTTTTAGGGGGCTGGTTGGCTCCCTGCGAGTTCGTGCCGCGGAACTGTGAGTTCCCCTTCGTTCCGGGAGTTGCGATGCTGCGCCCGTGCCTGCTTCTGCTGGGTCTGCTGATGACTGTTTCCACACCGCTGTTCGCCCAGTCTGCCGACGGGAAAGAGGACCGGTTCCAGTGGCTGGAAGAGGTGTTGGGTGACCAGCCCCTCGATTGGGTCAAACAACAGAACGGCCAGAGCACGGGGGAGCTGTCGCAGAGTCCGCGTTTCCAGCAGTTCAACGACCGGATCCTGCAGAGTCTCGATTCCAACGCCAAGATCCCGATGATCTCCAAGGCGGGGGATTGGTATTACAACTTCTGGCGTGACGCGAAGAACCGCCGGGGGTTGTGGCGGCGGACCACGCTCGACAAGTATCGCCAGGCGAATCCCGAGTGGGAGACCGTGCTGGACCTCGACGAGTTGGGCAAGCAGGAGGGAGAGAACTGGGTCTGGAAGGGAGCGGCCTTCCTCAAGCCCGGTTACGACCGGGTGCTGCTGTCTCTCTCGCGCGGTGGGGCCGATGCCACGGTGACCCGAGAATTCGATGTGGTGAAAAAGGAATTCGTCAAGGACGGGTTTGTGTTGCCCGAAGCCAAGACCCGCATTGGCTGGCGCGACCGGGACAGTCTCTTCGTGGGGACCGACACGGGTCCCGGTTCGCTGACCGACTCGGGCTATCCCCGCACCGTACGCGAATGGAAGCGGGGGACACCCCTGTCTGAGGCGCCGATTGTCTATGAAGGCGAGGCGGCTGACGTCTCGGTGTCGGGGACCCGCTCGAAACAGCCCGGTTACGAGCGCGACTGGTTCAGCCGGGCGGTGACGTTCTGGACATCGGAAGTGTTCCTGCGCCGCGACGGCAGGCTGCTCAAGATCGAGAAGCCCGACGACGCCAAGTTCTCGAGTGACCGCGATCTGATCTTCATCGTACTGCGGACTGCGTGGGAGGTGGGGGGGAAGAAATATCCGGCCGGAGCGCTGCTGGCTGCAAACCTCGAAGAGTTCCTGAAGGGGGAGCGGAAGTTCGACGTGCTGTTCGAGCCAACCGAGAGGAAGTCGCTCGACGACTACGCCTTCACCCGCCATCACGTGCTGCTGAATGAGCTCGACAATGTCCGCAGCCGGCTGTACGTGTTGACGCGTGAGAACGGCCAGTGGAAGCGCGAGGAACTTCCCGGGGCCCCCAAGCTGAGCTCCGTCAGCGTCAGTCCCATCGATCCCGACGAGACCGATGAGTACTTCATGACGGTGACCGATTATCTCACTCCCACCAGCCTGTTTTACGGCAGCCTGGGGAAGGGACCAGCCGAGAAGCTGAAGGAGAACCCGCAATTCTTCAAGACCGACGGGTTGTCGGTCGCCCAGTACGAGGCGGTCTCGGCTGATGGAACCCGCATTCCCTACTTCCAGGTGTCGCGTCAGCCGATTGCGCTGAATGGCAAGAACGCGACCCTGCTGTATGGCTACGGCGGATTTGAAATCTCGATGACCCCCACGTATCAGCCGAACGTCGGGGCGGCCTGGCTCGAAAACGGCGGGGTCTACGTGGTGGCCAATATCCGTGGGGGAGGGGAGTTTGGTCCCCGGTGGCACCAGGCGGCGCTGAAGAAGAACAGGCACAAAGCGTACGAAGACTTTATTGCCGTGGGAGAAGACCTGGTGAAGCGGGGAGTCACCTCGCCGCAGCACCTCGGCACAATGGGGGGGAGCAACGGCGGATTGCTGATGGGGAACATGTTGACCCGCCGGCCCGATCTGTTCGGAGCGATTGTCTGCCAGGTGCCGCTGCTCGACATGCGGCGGTTCAACAAGCTGCTGGCGGGGGCGAGCTGGATGGCCGAGTACGGCAACCCCGACGTACCCGAGGAATGGGAGTTCATCCGCACGTTCTCCCCCTACCACAATGTCGATCCCAAGACCAAATACCCCCGCACCCTGTTCACCACCTCGACCCGCGACGACCGGGTGCATCCCGGCCATGCCCGCAAGATGGTGGCCCTGATGAAAGACCAGGGGCACGACGTGCTCTACTACGAGAACATCGAAGGAGGACACGGCGGGGCGGCCGACAACAAGCAGTCGGCCTACATGTGGTCGCTCGCCTACACCTTCCTGTGGAACCAACTCGATCCGAAGAAGTAGGCCCGGCGGCAGAGCCTGAGCGGGCCGTTCCAGGTGTCGGGAATGACAATACCCCGGAAATGACAACACCCCCGGTCGCGAAGCGAAACCTTCGTGGCGACCGGGGGTGTGTTGTTTTGGGAAGGGCCTGACGGCGGCCAGCTACCAGGTCCAGTTGGTTTTGCCCTGAAGGTTCATCACGCAGCCGGTCGGCCAGCGTCCCTGGTGGAGGCCGGTGATGATCTCGGCACACATCTTCGACGTGTCGTGGGCCGAGTCGTCGTCGAGACCGGCGATATGCCCGCTAACCAGCACGTTGTCGAGGGTCAGCAGGGGGCTCGTGAGAGGAAGGGGCTCGACTTCGAAGACGTCGAGCCCCGCCGCCGCCAACCGCCGGCTGCGCAGGGCTTCGTACAGGTCGGCCTCATCCACGAGCGTGCCCCGGGCGGTATTGATCAGCACGGCCCCCGGCTTCATCTTCTCGATGTTTTCTTTCCGGATGAGATGCCGGCTCTCCGGCGTGCTGGGGCAGTGGAGCGACAGGAAGTCGGCCTGGACCAGCACGGTGTTGAGATCGACCAGTTCGATGCCCCACTTCTGGCAGAAGTCGCGGTCGGGGTACGGTTCATGAGCCACCACCCGCATCCCGAGGCCCACCCCGCGGGTCGCGGTCGCCTGACCGATGCGTCCCAGTCCCACCAGCCCCAGTGTTTTCCCCATCACCCGGGGATAACTCTTGCGCGACCAGTCCCCCACCCGCACCTTGCGATCGAGGTGAGGGAAGCCGCGGGCGACCGCCATCAGCAGGGCGATGGTGTGTTCGGCTACCGAGTGGTGATTGACGCCGGGGGTGATGCAGACCGGAATGTTGGCCCGGTCGCACGCTTGGAGATTGACCGCATCGTAGCCCACACCGGCGCGGGTGATGGTGCGCAATTGCGGCAGCGATTCAATCACGCGGGGTGTGTATGGCTCGGATCCCGCCAACACCGCGTCAGCGCCCTGCAGCACGCCAATCAGCTGGTCTTCCTGGAAGACATCGCAGCCCTGGGGAGGATAGACCACATCAAATCCATGATCATGAAAGATCTTGTTGTGAGGACCTTCCTTGGCAATCTTGGCGGTGATGACGACCTTGGGCATGGACCGGGCGACCTGGGAATTCGGGAGCGGTGCAAAGGCACAGGGAGGGCAAGTAGACAGGAAGCTGAGACTAGCCGCGCGGTTTCGGAGTGGCAAGGAAGTTGCCATCGGTGACGGCCGACCCGAACAACGACTGCTTCACGGAAACTGTATTGGCCGCGTTGTCTCGGGATCGACCAAAAACCGTCCGCGTGGGCTGCCCCAGAACTCGATCGGAAACCGGTGGGGAACCTCGTGGAAGGCAGCGAGTCTGGTCGCGAAGTGGCAGCCCATTCACCGCCCAAACGGGTCGGAGGATGTCGGCGGTTGGTTGAGCAGTTGCTCAATCGCCCGATGCCGGCTGGGAGTTTGCTTCACCAGCAGCAGTCCTGGCACGGCCCGCAATTCGCCTCCCACCCGGTCACTGTTGGCTCCGCGGTCTTTGATCCAACTCTCAGGAGCCACCAACTGCGGCAGAAGTTTCGCCAGCGCTTCGCTCGCCCCGTCAGGAACACGATACGTCTTCCAGGTGAAGTGATCGCGTGGCGTCTCTTCGGTCTGGGCGGCCCGCTCGGCCAGTTCATCCAGCTCGGCCAACACCTGGGCCACCTGCCAGTGGGTCTTTTGCGTCGCACGGATGACCAGCGAGTCGCCGGTCAGGTTGGCACGGTGGTCGCGGAGTACCGTTTTCTGGATTGCCGCGGTCAGTTCCAGCTCGTCATGCCCCGAGTCGAGCAGGTTGCCGACATCGTACGGCTTGGTCTCGAAGATTTCGGCCGCCCGCTCGGCGGTGGTGACGACCAGGCGATCATGCAGCAACAGCCAGGCCAACTGGCGCGGATCGAGAATCGTGTTCAGGATCGCTTCGAGCCGCGATTGCTGGCGCTGCAGGCGGAGCGGTGTTTGCCGGAGCTGCCGAGCGAATCTTCGGGGTGGGATCGACTCCACCGGCTCTTTCCCCACAGAGGCAGGCTGGGTCTCATCACCGGGATCGCGCCGTTGGTCGAGAGACGCGATGGCCCCGTCGTCGAAGTGATAGGGAACCTCGGCTTCCTTCAGCAGCGATTCGACCGCCGTTCGCCAGGGAATCTCGGAGAAGTCGACGTCCCGCCGTTCTTCGAGGGCATCAAGAATCTGCTGATAGGGATCGGGAGAGTCATCATCCTCACCATCGGCAACCGGCCACAGATGCCGGTCCAGTGTGGGAGACCGGTGTGACGGCCTTCTGCGCTGGGAGAGACATTGACTGACGAAGCGAAGCGAAACTCTCACAGCGGGCCGTGGCGAGGGGTTGTGTTGGATGACCCGCTCGCGTACGGGCTGCTCTTCCGCGTCATCGACGAGACGGTCGAATTCCGCCAGCAATCCCGCAGCGATTCGCTGAGCCGGCTGGTGTGCGGAAAGAATAGCCACTCCGCCTGTGATCCGGCAGACGGGGGAATTCGTTCCCTTGGTGTTGGGCAACGGATCCACACCGGCCCCCTGAAGTGCCTCCTCAAGTCCCTCACGGGTGTGGCCGTGGCGCAGTAACCGGGCCACGTCGTAAGTGCGCAGTTCCAGGTCCGACAGAATCACCTCTGCGAGATCGATCGTGAGAGCCTCTTCATGGATCCACCAGTCAAGCCCGATTGGCTCGAGGATGCGGTCGAGCACCGTCTCCACGCGAATCTCGGGCTCGGACACCGTCACCCGCTGCGTGCGCAAGGCCGACTGGGGATCGGCCAACAGGTGTTCCGCCAACTGCAGGTTGAACTCTCCCGTGCGGGCGAGGGTTTCGAGAAAGTCGACCAACGGCTGATCGGTGGCCCTCACTTCCACGCGACGGTCCAGCACATCGAGAATGGTCTCCACGGCACCGGGAGTGTCGTCATCTCGCAGGATCAGGTCGCGGGTCGAGAGATCGGCCTCGGGGCGCGGGCTCGCGGGAGGACGCGAGCGCTGGGATGGGGCGGCTGCGGGGGGGGAAGCTTCGGCGGGGGCCGACGGGGTTGGGTTGTCATCTCCCGCCAGGCGAGGCGCAGGGGCGGCCTGGGCCTCGGCCGCGGCCGGACGGTCGGCTGCACCACGATCCTGGGGAAGCCAGAGAGCCGACAGGGCGCCTCCCAGACAAAACAGTCCCGCCAAGCTGAGTTTCTGCATCCATCCTCTCCGCACGGGATCTCCTCCGGCACCGATTCTCCCGAACCGCAACCCTCCGGTGCCCCGAGTTTAATCACTGGTGGGCCGATCGTCGTCGGTCGATCCCGCGTGTCTGCCGTTGGGGAGAACTGTCTGCGTCCGCTACCATCCCCACAGGGTCCCGTGTCGAGCCCCCATGTCTTTCTGAAGATCCGCTTGGTGATGTCGTTCGAACGTGCCGCGATTCTGGGGGGACCACCCGTGGTTCCCGCTGGTCCCCCCACCTGGCCCCCTCGTGATCCTGCGTGGACCGAGGGGCTGACCGCCGCCCTCGCCGATGGGTCGTGGGGAAGGTATCACGGTCCGTGGTGTGATCGGCTGCGGGGAGCCCTGCGACAGAGTCATGAGCTCGAGCACGTGGTTTTGACCTGCAGCGGAACGGCGGCTGTCGAGTTTGCATTGCGCGGGCTGGGGGTGACCGCGGGTGATGAAGTGATCCTCGCCGCGTACGATTTCAAAGGGAACTTCCAGGATGTCCTGGCGCTGGGGGCGACGCCGGTGCTGGTCGACGTGCGGCCCGACAACTGGGCGCTCGATGTCGAGCAGGTGGCCCAGGCGATAACGGAGAAGACCCGGGCGATTGTGGCCTCGCACCTGCATGGGGCGCATGTCGACATGGCCCGGCTGGCCGAACTGGCCCGGGCGCATCGCCTCGGTCTGTTGGAAGACGCCTGTCAGGCCCCCTTGGCGACGGTTCAGGGACGGGTGGCGGGGACCTGGGGTGATGTGGCAACGCTGAGTTTTGGGGGGAGCAAGCTGGTGACCGCCGGGCGGGGCGGAGCGGTGCTGACCAGGCGGGCCGACGTCGCACAGCGGATCCGCCTCTACACCCAGCGTGGCAACGACACCTACCCGCTGTCGGAACTGCAGGCCGCCGCGCTGGTACCGCAATGGAAACAACTCCCGTCCTGCCATGTTCGCCGCCGGGAGACTGTCGAGGCCCTCCGCCGGGAGCTTGGCGAGAGTTCCTCATTACTGGGGCTCGTGCCGTTCTCCGACCCGGGGCCCCAATGTCGGCCGGCCTACTACAAGTGGGGCTTTCAATTCGATTCCACGGCATGGGGGGGACTCACGCGGGACCAGTTCGCGCACGCGATGCGGGCCGAGGGCATTGCGCTCGATGCAGGCCTGCGGGGCCTGCACAAGATCCATGCGTCACGCCGCTTTCGGGCAGTCGGTGCGTTGGCAGAGGCTGCGCGGGCCGATCGGGACGTGTTGACGCTCCATCATCCGGTGCTGTTGCGTCCGTACGAAGAAGCTCGTTGCGTGGCGGCGGCGGTGAAGAAACTGCGGGAGCAGGCCGGTGATCTCGCAGCCTGGTTCGCGCGACAGCCCCCCCTGGCCGACACCCCACTCGACAGTGTGTAGAATCGGCATGCCGGCGCTCGGCTGGCGCGTTGTTCGTTCCTGCCAACTTTCAACCACCCGTCAGACCATTCCATGATCCACTACGGCGAAAAGTTCCAGGCGGGCCTGGGCTATCACGACTTTCTGCATGTGCACGGCACCGAGGACCAACGGAAGCGGTGGCAGGGTGTCCACGAGCAGATTGTGCTGACCGATGCCCAGCGGGCGCTGCTGGCCAGCTTCACGCGGGAGATCAAGATCATTTGCCTGGCGGGGGCCTGGTGTGGCGACTGCGTGAATCAATGCCCGATTTTCGATCATTTCCAGATTGTGCAGCCGCTGATCCAGGTGCGCTATTTCGATCGCGACGCCCATCCCGATCTGGGAAAAGCGTTGTCCGTCTGTGGGGCGGCCCGGGTTCCCGCCGTGCTGTTCCTGACCGAGGATGACTGCCAACTGGGGATGTACGGCGACCGGACGCTCTCGAAGTACCGGGCGATGGCGGCCGCCCAGTTGGGGCCCGCCTGTCCGACGGGACTGGTGGCCGAACCACGCGACCTGCAGGCGGCGGTCGTGCAGGACTGGCTTGATGAATTCGAGCGGATCCACTGGATCGTCCGGCTCTCGGCCCGCCTGCGGGAAAAGCACGGCGACTGACGGGAAAGCAGCCGCCGCGGTCGCTCCGTCATATTCGAGAGTCCGTGGAGCAGGAGCAACTGCATCCGGACGTTAGACGATGTGCAGGATGACTTGAGGGCTCAGACGTTTCGGTCGAGACTCGCAGGTTCAGCGATCACGCCTTCTCGCGGACCACCACACGATTCCCCACGACCTCGACCACCTCAATCGTTCGGCCGGGGGGAATGAAGACCCCCTCGCTGACCACGTCGAGATAGTCATCCCCAATGCGGGCCCGGCCCGCGGGACGCAGCACTGTCATGGTCTGACCCTGCCGTCCCACAAGGGCGGCATCACGGACCAGCAGCGGGTTGGCGGGTTCGTCGATCAGGTCGGGACGGAGACGCGGTCGATTTTCGTCGAGATGGAATCCGGGGGGTTCCAGGACCATCTGGTTGAGGAAGGGGATCGACGGGAGGAAACGTCCCACCAACCCCGCCGTCACCAGCATGCCCACCCCCACGAGGGACAGGGTCAGTACTCCATAACCGAAGCCATAGACATCATTCATCGTGTGCGGGATCACAAAGGTCTGCATCGCCAGGACCAATGAGGCGAGGCAGAGCAGGATGCCCGACAGACCAAACACCCCGAACCCGGGAATCACGAAGATCTCCAGGGCCAGACAGCCAGCCCCCAACAGGAACAGCACGACCTCCAGCCAGCCAGCGCTCCCTCCGAGGAACTTGCTCCAGAAGAACAGTCCAAAGCAGAGGGCCGCGATAATGCCGAACAATCCGGAGGGAAAATGCGCTTCAAAGTACATGGCGACCACCCCGGCGAAAAGCAGCAGCCCCGTCACAAAGCGGAGGTTGAGGACGAAGACCAGGGTGTCGACCCAGGTGCGCTGGGACAGCGGAACCAGATCTTCGGAGGGAATCCCCAGCCGGGCTTTCAGCTCGTCGAAATCCACCGCGGGTGTTTCCGCCAGTCGCAGTTCGTGGGCCCGTTTCCCCGAGACCGTCAGCAGGCGGTCGTTCTCGCACTCGGGGACGGGGGCCAACTGTTCCCAGTCGTCCTTGGCGGCGTGGAGTTCGGCCTCCGAGAGGTACCAGACCTTGCCGTTCTGCTTGTTCCGCACCTGGAACACACGCAGGTCTTTGTCGGCCATGGCGGCGGCGAGTGCTTTCGGCCGGCCCTTCAGATCGGCCAGATGCTCCATCTGCTGGGCGAGGGCGCTGACCAGTTTCTCGGGAACGCGTTCAAACTGGCCGTTCGCCTGCAATTCAATCGGCTCGGCATCGCCGATGGTGGCGTCGGGAGCGAGATAGATCTCGTCGCACCCTAGGGCGATGATGGCGGCCCCGCTGTAGGCCGCCTTGGGAATCCACGCGACGGCGTGCACCTTGCGGCGTTTCAGTTCCGAGACCGTGGAGGCCAGGTTGAGGCTGGGCCCGAGCATGCCGCCGGGAGAATCGATCACGAACACAATGAGGTTCGCTCCGCCTCCCACCGCCCGATTGATCTGGCGCTGGACAAACTGCTCCAGTTGCGGCTCAATGGGGCCGTCGATGGCAATGCGGACGGCCCGCGGTGCTTCGCCGGTGACGGCGGTCTCGCGCAGCGACTCGGCGGGCAGTTGATAGAGCTCGGCCACCTTTTGCCGGCTGTCGGCGATGTGGGCGGCCAGGATCCGCAGGGCCCGGCAGCGTTCGCCGGTGAACACTCCTGGAGTTCCCGCCTCTTTGATGGTCCGCACCTCGGGGATGGCCAGGCCCGCACGCTGCAGGTCTTCGAGCCCCGGCCGCAAGACGACGCGGGTCTCCACCGCTCCGGGGACGCCGCCGGGGGGTTCCAGACGAACCCACAGCAGTTCGCGCTGCCGATCGAGCAGCCCCAGCAGCAGTGCTTCATTGAGGGCGGTATTGCGGCGCCGGTTGGCGAGGTTCACCACGAAGGCTTGTTCGTCGGGGTCAAGTGTCTGCCCAAGGCTGATGTCACCCAACTCGGCGTCGGGAGCCATGACAATCTCCTGGCAGGCCAGGGCGACGATCACCTGGTTCCCGGTCACCTTTCCCGGAACCCAGGCAATCGTGCGGACGCCGGGGATGTCCGACGAGAGAAACTTCGCCAGCCCCCGCACCTGATGAAAGGGGCTGGAACCGGGGGCCACTTCGAGCACCAGAACGGCCCGCCGCTGTTCCTGCTGGGCCCGGGCCTGCAGGGCGAGAGCTGTCCGGCTGACCCGCCCCAGAACACTGTCGTCAATCACTCCCGGCAAGGTCAGAAACTGACCGAGCGGGGGATTGTTGGCGATGGGATCAGCAGCCACAGGCTGGGGAGCGGCGGCCGGGGGGGCCTCGGCCTGTCCCCACGCAATGCTCGCCGTCCACAGCGCCGCCAGGATGACGGCGGAGATCAAACTCCGGGCGTCACGCCAATTCGTCACAGTCATGGTTCGACTCGCGGTCAATGGCCACTGCATCCCAAACAGCGGTTCGTGGAGATCCACCGCCGGTTTCCCGACAGGCTTGGCGGAATCTGGGGAGGGGCGCGAACCGCAGTTGCCTCCACTCAGTCTAGACATCGATCCCGGGCCGTTCCAATCGGGGGGCCATGCCAGGGGCAGCCGAAACGGTGGTCTGAGAACCGCTGGGGCTGGGCTGAAGGAGGTGCTGTGGCAGGGCCTGCCCGATCAGCGGCGCCACATCAGGGGGAGGGCGCCCCAGGCGGCTCCCAGCAGCAACCCCCCCAGGTGGGCGTAATTGGCGACCGAACCCAGCGAGCCCTGGAAGCACAACACCAGCCAGAGCAGCATGATGAAGACCGAATTGGCTCCCAGGCGAAAACCGGCGCTGGGATCGCACCACCCGCGGATCCACGCGAAACCAAACAGCGCATAGACCACTCCCGACATCCCGCCGAAATTCGGACCGGTCATGAAGTACTGGGCGAGATTGCTGCCCACCCCGGTGATCAGCACGAACACGGCCAGCCACAGCGAACCGAACCGCCCTTCGAGCATCCGCCCCACCGAGGAGAGGGACATCATGTTGAACACAATGTGCATCACGCTGAAGTGCAGGAAGATGGGAGTGACCAACCGCCACATCTCCCAGGGGATCACTCTCGATTTCTTCGATTCCAGCGGGCTGTAGACTATTCCCCCGGACCGTTTGTCATAGCAAAACCGGGTGATGGTGAGTCTCTGGATAAGGGGAGGGCGGGGGTCGTTCAGCACCTCGACAGCCGCGGCCCGCCCCGCGACCTCTTCGGCCAGGGGTTCGCCGAGATGGGTGACCACCGCCACCGCCGCCGAAATGACGATCAGGCCCAAGGTCATCCAGGGGGCGGCGGGTCGCCCTGTCCATTGTCTTCCCAGGTTGACCGACAACTTCCGGGCGGCCGCTTCCTTGCGGGATTGCTCCTGACGCAACCGTCGGGCCTGGCTGCCAGCCTCGGCATACCGGGGATTGTGTGGGTCGCGCAAAAACTCGGCCACCGCGGCGCGGGCCTCATCAATCCGGTCCTCGGCATGAGCCCACAGCAGATGCTGGTCTCCCTCGGGTTCCGACTGAGTCGTGATTCCCAAGGTCAGCAGGTAGTCGGTTAACCGTTCGAGATCGGCCGCACTGCCGACCTTGCCAATCTGGCGCATGAGGTGTTCCGTTGAGACACGCGGTCACGAGAGCGTAGTGGACGGGAACCGCGTCGGCCAGTTGCCGGGCGATCATCCCGCATTACGGGGTCCGCATCCGGCCATGAACATAGACATCCCCGTCAAGCACCTCGACCTGAGGCCCTTCCAGTGTCAATCCCGCACCAGGATGATCGACTCCCCATCCCAGTACGGGAGAAAGCGCTGCCGCACCACCCAACAGACGGGGAGCAATAAAGACATGCGCCTCATCGAGCAGCCGTTGGTCATGCAGCGAGCCCAGCAACTCGCCCCCTCCCTCGACCAGCACGTTGGTCATCCGCCGCGCCCCCAAGGCCGAGAGCAGTGCCGGGAGGTCGACCCGTCCCCCGACGGAGACTCCGGACGCTTCGACAGGAGTCTGGGCGGCTTCTTTGCCGGAAAGAATGGCAGTTGCGGCGGAGGGCAGGACCAGCACCTCGACCCCGGCGGCCGTGAGCGCCAACCGGCGGGACAACGGAGCCTGTTCGGTGGTGGCGACCAGCACGCGCCCGTCACGAGCCGTGCGGACGAGTTGCGAATCGAGAGTGAGCCGGGCCTGGCTGTCGACCACCACCCGCATCGCCGTGCGGGGCCCCGGGGGCCGGGCGGTCAGCAGGGGATCGTCCGCCACCGCGGTCCCAATCCCCACCAGAACCGCATCCATCCGACCCCGCAGATCGTGCACCCGGCCACGCGACACGGCATTGCTGATCCACTGGGACGCCCCCGACCGACTGGCAATCCGTCCGTCCAGCGTCATGGCCCATTTGGCGTGGACCCACGGCTGACCTGTCTGGATCAGCTTCCGGAAGGGAGCATTCAACTGCCTGACATCATGATCCAACAGACCGGTCTCGACCTGCAGGCCAGCCTGCCGCAGCCGGGCAATTCCCCGGCCATTCACCTGGGGGAAGGGGTCGTGGGATCCAATCACCACCCGCGCCACACCGGAGGCCAACACCGCTTCGGTACAGGGGGGAGTCTTGCCCTGGTGAGCACACGGCTCCAGGGTCACAAACAGCGTCGCTCCGTGGGCCCGGGATCCAGCCTGGCGCAGCGCGTGGACCTCGGCATGGGGCCCGCCGAACTGCTCATGCCAACCCTCGGCAATCAGTTGCAGGTCGCGGTCCACGACCACCGCGCCCACCATGGGGTTTGGTTCGACGCGGCCTTCTCCCCGCCGGGCCAGTTCAATCGCCCTCCGCATCACCGCTTCGGGAGAACTGAACCGCATGGGATGAACCCTGGAGAGAAACAGGAGACCGGGCCGATCGGCAACTCGGCCCGGATGACGCCGACATCACTTGGCCGGAGGTCCAACCAACTCATGCACACCGCGCACAATGGTCTCTTCGACGTCCGGACCCCAGACGGTCGGCAGGCCGTAGAAGAGCATCGCCCCGCCCCCTTCATAGCCCCCTTCCTTCAGAACCCTCAGCGAGGGGATGTAGGCCATCACGTCGTTGGAGTAACCGGCGACAAACGTGCGGGGACCGGAGAGTTCGCGCTTCAGCCGTACGGCAAAGTCGACCACTACCTCTCCCCCCAGGGTGACCCACTGAATCTGGTCTCCCAGCTTCCAGACCTGGATGGGGTACGGATACGTCTGCGAAAGCTGCTCGCCGGCGTCGAGTTTCCCGAGCAGCATCCTGGCGCGGAGGACGGCGTACTGGTTGCTCGACTGCGCTTCTTTTTCGATCTCTTCGCGGGTGGGAAGCTTGTCGAGCGCCAGAGGAACCTCACGGAAGGAGGTCGAGAGTTTCCCCTCAATCACCGGCATGTGACCCGCCACCACCTGGGCGACCGAGCGGGCGATCGACCGCCCGTATTCCTCGGCCCGCGCGATGCCATATTCCTCCTGTGCGGCGGCGGTGGGGGGTTCGGCCATCCGGCGGGGCAGCGGATTTTGATCGGCTCCGCATCCGGCGAAGAACACCGCCATCGCACCGGGATGCGCCTCTTCCACTGCCAACTGCGCATAGCCGGGCCAGTCGCCCGACCAGCGGAAGATGGGCAGCACGGTGGCGTGGCAGGCGTATCCAAAGATCACCCCGGCCAACTGTCCATCCGGCCGGCGGATCGAAAGGACCGGGACGTCGTAATCGACAGGGCCCTTCAACACTCCCTGGGAACGCAGTTGGGGAACGTTGGCCTCGGCGTTGTTGCGTCGGTTGACAGCGAGCGTGTTGTGTCCGCTGCCCCAGGCCACCTTGGCGGGCGCCAGAGCCTTGAGCGCTTCGCCCACCACCTCGACCACATTCCGCTGCAAATCGCGCGAGTAATCGGCCACCAGCTGAGCCTGAGTGGCGTCGAGGGTGTACATGGTCAGCAGATTGCGGCCCACCACCGGACCTGTGTGGGTATGGGAACAGAACAGCGCCACCTGCCCCTGAGTGAGCTGGTACTGATCCTTCAGGTCTTTCAGGATTGCGAGGTACAGGTCGCGATCAATCCCCACGAGGTCGAGCCCCACCAGCACCGCCTTGGCACCGGCGTCGTCTTGCAGCACAACCGCCTTGGCCCACAGGTCGATCAAGGTGCCATCGGCCGGCCGGTTGCGTCCGGCATATCCCGACATCCACATCGAGCGTTCGGGGGTGATCTTTCGCTTGGCCAGGCCAGCCTGCCATTCCGCATGGGCGTAACCTGGGATCAGCAGGGCACCCAGGCACAACACCCAGAGCAGTGTTTGCCGAAGCTCGAAACGGGGGGCGGGGTGTCGCTGGCTCATGGAGGGCTTTCGGGCAGGAGGGACAGTGACGGCGGGATCCAGGAAGCGAACAGAGCGGTTGCCCCCCGATTCCCGCATTGTCACCAATTGCCCTGCGAAGGCAAGCAACCCCGGCACGTCTCCGCGGACGGGAGCCGCCGTGGCTGGAACCCCGACATCAAATCGAAGTCAACCGGCTGCCTCACGCCACTCGACCACGAAGCGCTGCACCGCCTCGGTGGTTTGACCCTCAGCATCGGTCACCCGATAGCCAAGGCGGACTTCGAACGGCTCGCGTCCCTCTGGGCTGTCGAGCAGCCATTCGGCAGGGTCGGACCCGGCCACAGCTCGAGCCGGGGCAGGCAACTGCTGCAAGAGTTGCGGTCTCGGAGTGGGGGTGCGGAACTGGGCAGTGACAATTGGCTGAGTCGAATCCCAGGTCACCCGATAGACCGGATCAAGATCGAATCGCAGATACAACCTCCCTGGTTTACCCTTCAGAGTGGGGCGTTCGGCCTCAACCCGCAGCTTGACGAAATACGAGCGCTCAGGATCGTCCACGACCGGCTCGACCACCAGGGGAGGCATATAGAGCGGTTTGTCGATGTGCTGCCAGGTGGTCCCGGAACGGCGCAGATCGGCTCTTCGCAGCGGATTAAACCGTGTCTCAGCGGAGAACGAAGTGGACGTGCCAGCAGACTGCCACCCCAGGAAGATCGATTGCAGGACCTGCCGCAATGCGGCCGGATCGCCCCATTCCGAGGCGTGCACAATCTTTCCCTGGGGATCGACCACCAATTGCAGGTTGGGAACAGCTTTGCCCCAAATCGAGGAGAGTTTTCCCTCGGGACCATCCACCAACCAGGGAATCCGCGACTGCAATTCCGCTCCAAACTGCTCGATCAACAACCGTCGCTCCCGGAGAGTGTACGGATCGAGCAGGTTCCGCAATTCGGGATGCACCAACCCCTTGTGCAGGTGATAGAACCGCACATTGCAATCGGTAAAGTCGCGGGCGATCTGCTCGAAACTGTCCACCTTCCCCAGGAAAATCTGGCACGTATTGCAGCCCGCGAGGTAGACCGTGAAATAAGGTTTCTTCCCCCCCAGCGGGACGGAAGTTCCGTCGGCCTGATACAGCGTCACCGTCGGCAGCTTTTGCCCCGGCGACAGACCGACTTCCTGCAGCAGGGGCGTTTCTCGGGCGGAAACCGGATGACTTCCCCATGGCCACATTCCCAGCAACCCCAGGCAAACAGCCAACGAAACAATGCCAGGTCCCCCAATGGAATCCCGCATTCTGTCTCTCGCACAACCAAGCATCAATCACCAGACCATTCTTCGTGGTTGTCCCCGGACGGTTCAAGGGGAATCGCGACAGCGAGCGACCGCATGATCCGTGGGCATCCCCCGGAACGATTCCGACGGTGCAAACCCAGGCAGTGGCTTTCGATGCAGAGTTGTAGGGATCTGGCCAAGGCATGCAGGGCCCGGTTCCAGTCACCAACGGCATTCGAAGAGCCCTGTGAAGAAAGTCACAGGAAGTGGCCGCCGACAGCCGCGCGGTTGTGTCGTGGCCCCTGTTCGCTCACAATGGAAAGAGGCTTTCCTGAACGCTCATTGCCGGTTTTTTCTCCGGATTCTCCCGAACATCACTCCGTGCGGCGTGTCATGACTACCACCCGGCTGAAGTTCGGCCCGCCTGTCTGGAGCCGTTGTGCCCGCAGCCTCGGCGCTGGCTTGATCGTGGGACTCGTTCTGGCCGCCCTGCCGGGTCCTGCGCACTCCGAAGACGGCCCGCTTTTCGAAGACAAGCTGGCCGGGGTCTTGCGACAGCGCTGCGGCAAGTGCCATGGGGCCGAAACGCAGAAGGCGAACTTCGCGTTGCACACAGCCGCCGCCCTGCGGAAAGGAAGCGAGACAGGACCGGTTATTGCCCCCGGCGAACCCGATCAAAGTCGGCTGTATGAAGTGGTCGCCGCTGGCGAGATGCCACCCCGCGGCGAGACGCCCCTCTCCGCCGAAGAGCTGCAATTGCTGCACGAATGGCTGGCTGGGGGAGCCCGATTTCGTGAGACAACAGCGGCTTCACAGATCACCCAGCACGACGTGCTGCCGATCTTCTGGCTGCGGTGTACCGTCTGCCACGGCGGACGGCGCAGTGAGGCAGGGCTGGATCTGCGCACTCGGGCCAGTGCCATCAAGGGGGGACAGGGGGGGCCGGCAGTGGTCCCGGGCGACCCCGGGGCGAGCCTGCTTTTGAAGCGCATCCATGCGGGAGAGATGCCTCCCAAAGACCAGCTGACCCTGGCGATGGTCAAGCCCCTCGAGAGTGCCGAGATAGAGACCCTCACCCGCTGGATTGAACAGGGGGCTCCCGAAGCGGAGCTTCCCGACGACCGCGCCGGTCAGCCCGACGATCCCCTCGTCCGTCCGGCGGACCGTGAGTTCTGGGCTTTTGTCCCCCCGCAGCGCACGGTTCCTCCCACACCCCGGAACACCCATCTCGCGCGCACTCCCATCGATCTGTTTCTGCTTTCGCGGCTGGAGGACCGGGGTCTCTCATTCGCCCCCGAGGCCTCTCCCGAAACACTGCTGCGCCGCGCCAGTTTCGATCTCACCGGGCTGCCGCCCTCTCCGGAAGATCTGGCGCAGCTGGAATCTGAGTTGCAGCAGCGGGCTGAGAGGGGCTGGGATGAACTCTGGTCGCGTTGGGTTGAGCGGCTGTTGGCCTCGCCCCGGTATGGTGAGCGCTGGGGACGACACTGGCTCGATGTCGCCGGATATGCCGACTGCGAAGGCCGGCGTGAACAGCATCTGCCCCGTCCCTTCGCCTGGAAGTACCGCGACTATGTCATCCGCAGCCTGAACAATGACAGGCCGTATGATCAGTTCCTCGTCGAGCAACTGGCGGGAGACGACCTGGTCGATTACCGGCAGGCTGCCGAGATCACCCCCGAAATCGAAGATCGATTGGTGGCCACGGGATTTCTGCGGATGTCGCCCGACCCCACCTGGGCCAATCTGACCGGGTTCGTCCCCGATCGTTTGGAGGTGATTGCCGACTCGCTCGACGTATTGGGAGGGGGGGTGCTGGGGCTGACGCTTAAGTGCGCCCGTTGCCACTCGCACAAGTTCGATCCGCTGCCGCAGCGTGATTACTACCGGCTGGCCGCCGTCTTCAAGGGAGCCTGGGATGAACACAACTGGCTCAAGCCTGAGACCGCCGGGTATGGCGGGGCGCTCAACGCCGGCCTGGCCGAGCGGTTGCTGCCCCACGTGAACTCGGCCGAACGCCGGGAGTGGCAAACCCGCATCGCTGCTCTCGACCAGCAGCTGGCCGCGCTGCAGCAACAGCCTCCCGGCCCAGAACGCGATGAGCAGATCCGCCAGCTGACCACCGCCCGCCCGCGTGATCCTCGGCTGTTTGCACTCTGGGACAACGGCGATCCCTCACCGACCTGGATCTACCGCCGGGGGGACTATCAGAACCCCGGCCCATTCGTCCAGCCGGGGGTTCCCGCCGTCCTGACTTCTCCCGGCCAGCGATTCGAGCCCACCCCTCCATATCCAGGAGCGCTTTCCACCGGCCGTCGGCTGGCCTTCGCCCGGTGGCTGACACAGCCCGATCATCCATTGACCGCCCGGGTGATGGTCAACCGGGTTTGGCATCACCATTTTGGCCAGGGTTTGGTGCGCACCCTGGGAAACTTCGGCACCATGGGCGACCGTCCTTCGCACCCCGAGCTGCTCGACTGGCTGAGCCGCGAGTTCGTGGACCGGGGCTGGAGTCTGAAGGAACTGCATCGGCTCATTCTGAATTCGACCGCCTGGCGACAATCTTCAGACATCAGCGATCTGTCGCGGGAACACGATCCCGATCGTCGGTTGGTCTCGCGGCAGGCTCTACGGCGTCTGGATGCCGAACAGCTGCACGACACACTGCGTCTGGCGGCGGGAGAGTTGGATCCCCGGCCGTACGGTCCGGCGGATGGGGTGCGCATTCACCCCGACGGTCTGGTGACGACTGGTTCCCGACGGGGACTGTATGCCCAGCAGTTGCGCAAGTTTCCCGTCACCCTGCTCGACAGCTTCGATCTGCCGCAGATGAACCCCAACTGCCTGGTCCGCAGCGAATCGCTGGTCGCTCCACAGGCGTTGCATCTGCTGAATGACACCGGGGTGCGCGAATTGGCCCGGCAGGCCGCCGAGCGGGTGTCAATTGTCAGCCGCAACGATGCGCTCGGTCTTCTGGTCCGCCGGTTCCTGGGGCGATCGGCCACCTCCGAGGAACAGGACGTGTTGCGACGGCATCAGGCCGAGTTGGTCTCGGCATTGCAGCAGCCGCCCGGCACGACTGCTGAACAGGCCGAACGGCAGGCTCTGCAGATTCTTGCCCACGCGCTGCTCAATTCGGCCCCCTTTCTCTACGTCGACTGAGTTTCCCATGACTGCCTGGAATCCCAACTGTTCAGACCGAACCGTCTCCCGGCGGGCGTTTGGACTGCGGGTCTCGACGCTGTTGCCAGCCGCCGCATTGTGCGGCCTGCGGGGGGGCGAGCGGCCAGTGCAGGGGGCGGGAGGCGTCGCGGTGGGCAATCCCCTGGCACCGCGGCTGGCTCCCCGGCCTCCGCGGGCCCGGGCCATCATTCAGTTGTTCATGAATGGGGGCCCGAGCCAGATGGATCTGTTCGATCCGAAGCCCGAGCTCGACGCCCATCATGGCGAGGCGTATTTCCCGAAGATCGCCGGGGAAGTCGAAAATGTAAAAGACGCCGGGGCTCTGATGCGCAGTCCCTTCCGGTTCTCCCAACACGGCGACTGCGGAATGTGGGTCTCGAGCGCTCTGCCATACACGGCCCGCCATGTCGACCAGCTTGCGCTGATTCGTTCGCTGCACACCACCAACATCACCCATGAGCCAGCGCTGTATCTCGCACATTCGGGACGGATGATTTCGGGTCATCCCTCTTTGGGTAGCTGGGTGACTTGGGGATTGGGAAGTGAGAACCAGAATCTCCCGGCCTACGTGGTGCTGGACGATCCGCTGGGGTTGCCAATCAACGGGGTCGAGAACTGGAGCGCGGGCTACCTGCCGGCCAACTTCCAGGGAACGCGGTTCCGGTCGCAGGGGGCGGCGGTGTTGAACCTGCGTCCCGCGCAGCCCGAGCCCGAGCTTATTCCCCCGGTCCGCTCGCGGCTGATTGCCGCCCTCGACGAACTGCACCGCCGCGACCGCCCCGGCCACGAACAGCTCTCGGCCCGGATCGCCAGTTACGAGCTGGCGGCCCGGATGCAGCTCTCGGCCGGGGAAGCGCTCGACGTGTCGCAGGAGACCGCGGCGACGCAAAAGCTCTATGGAATCGGCACAGAGCCGACCGACAGCTATGGCCGCCGCTGCCTCATCGCCCGCCGTCTGGTCGAGCGGGGAGTGCGCTTCATCCAGCTCTATATCAACGCCCAGATCTGGGACAACCACACGGGATTGGCGAAGGACATGCAGGCGGCCTGCGACCGGACCGACTTGCCAATTGCCGGCCTGTTGACCGATCTCGAACAGCGCGGTCTCTTGGATGACACCTTGGTTGTCTGGGGGGGAGAATTCGGCCGACTTCCGATTGCCCAGCTTCCTGCTGACAAAGACGAGCAGAAGGCGGGCCGCGACCACAACAAGAATGCCGGGGTCTGCTGGTTTGCGGGCGGGGGGGTGAAAGGAGGCATGGTCCACGGCACGACCGACGACCTGGGCTTTGCCGCGGTCGAAGACCGGGTGGGGATTCCGGACTGGCACGCGACAATCCTGCATCTGCTGGGTCTCGACCACCTGACGCTCGCTGTCGACCACGGAGGGTTGCCCGAGCGTCTCACCGGTGTCGAGCCTGCCCGGGTGGTGACCGAGATCCTCGCATAAAAAGAGCGACTCAACTCCCGCCGTTCCAAGAGAGCACGCTTCGATTCGGTCTGCCAAGATGACCAATGCCGATGCTGGGGTTTCGACCAGCAATCGTGGCCCCCTGGGAGCATCGTGCCCAGCGGAACTCGCTCATTCCTCACTGTCGTGGGTTCTGGCGGGAAGTTCCACCGCTTTTCAGCCCTGGGCGTAATCTCGCTCGATCTGCGGGGGGAGCTGGTAGCCGATGCCCGGGGTGGTGGGGATGGCGATTTGTCCATCGCGGACCGGAAAGCCGGCCTGCTGCAGTTCGAGCCGAAGGGGGGAGGCGAACACCTCGGCCGGAGCGAACTCGATGAACGGAGTGATCGGCGAATAGGCTGCCAGATGCACCGAGGCCGCGCCGAGGATCTGCGTCGACCAGTTTCCCGGGCAGACCTGGGCTCCTCGGGTGCGGGCCAGCTCGACAATTCGCTTCGCTTCGGTCAGTCCGCCGCAGGTGGTCATATAGGGCTGCACCACCGTCACGCCCCCCCGCTCCAGCATGTCGAGAAACTCCCAGCGGGTCACGCCATGCTCACCCATCGCCAGCGGAATGGGCGAACGGGCCGCCAGTTGCGCCCAGGGGACCGGCGAATCGACGGCAAACGGGGTCTCGAAGAAGTAGACGTCGAACTCGGCCAGTTGCCGCACGACCCGCTCGGCCGTGGGCACATCATGAAACAGATAACCGACATCGACCATCAACGTCGGGCGGGAGCCCAGTGCCCGCCGGAACCTGCGGGCCAGCTCCACGACATCAGCGGGGGTCGACATCATGGGCTCGATCTTGAAGGCGCGGTAGCCCAACCCCGCCAAGGTCTCTGCCCTCATGATCTGCTGGGTGAACATCGCCTCGCCCCCCCATTGGTCCGACACCAGGGTGCAGTAGGGGGTCACATGGGTCGTCGAGGTCTCGGCAGACGACTGGAATGGTGCGCGCTGGACACCTCCCAGCAGCTGCCAGACAGGCTGCCCCAGCATCTGGCCGTACAGATCCCACAGGGCGACATCCAGCGCCCCCAGGATGATCACCTGCCACCCCCGCCGGTTGGTGTGGATCAGGGCGTCCCACATCTTCTGCCACAGCCGTTCGGGATGAGTCAGCTCTTCGCCAATCAACAGCCGGCCAAAGTGCGACAGGGGGCCCCCCACGGTCGCCTGAACCACACCGGGCGGAACACGAAACACCTCGGCCAGCCCCACCAGTCCGGCATCGGTGTGGATCCGCAGACAGGCGAGCGGTTCGACTCCCCCCTGGTCGGGATCGATCTGGGGACCATCGCCAATCACAAACGTTTCGAGACGGGTGATGCGCATGCTGACGATTGCAAGGGGGAAGTTGGGATGGAGGGATGGAGGGATGATGGGGCCACAGCCCACGACATCGTCCGCATCGTCGGAGATCGACGTGGGAAAGGCCAGTCTGCACCAAGTTCCAAAGTGTCCTCGCGAAGGAATGCCAAACCCACTGCCAACCCCTCCGCCACGGACTACAATGTGGACCGTGTCTTTGGCGAAGATCCCCCTTCTGTCTCTGTTCCATGCAACGACGCATTGAGAGCTACGAACAGGCCCTGGAGTTCTTGTACTCGCGGGTCAACTTTGAGCGGCAGTCGTCGGCCCAGTATGGGTTGGGCGATTTCCTGCTCGACCGGATGCGACAATTGCTGCAGCGGTTGGGGAATCCGCAAGAGCAGTTGCCAACCGTGCACATCGCGGGGACCAAAGGGAAAGGCTCCACTGCCGCCATGTTGGCCTCGGTGTTGACAGCCTCCGGACACCGGACCGGGCTCTTCACCTCGCCTCACATCACCCAATTCGAAGAGCGGTTTACCGTCGACGGACGGCAGCCGAGCCCCGACGAACTGGTTGATCTGGTGAACCAGGTGGCCGAGGTCGTGCAGGCGATGGATGAACTGCCCGGAGCGATGAGTCCAACCTACTTCGAGATTGTGACCGCGCTCGGCTGGCTGTACTTCATCCGTCAGCGGGCACAGATCGTGGTGCTGGAGGTCGGTTTGGGGGGGCGGCTCGACTCGACCAACATCTGCCGTCCCAACGTCTGTGTGATCACCTCAATCAGCCGCGATCACACCAGGCAGTTGGGCTATCGGGTTGAGCAGATCGCCGCTGAAAAGGGAGGGATCATCAAGGCCGGGGTGCCTGTGGTCTCAGGCGTGCTCGATCCGGCGGCCAGAGAGGTGATCGAGCGGATTGCCAGCGAGCGGGGTTGCCGACTGGTGCAATTGGGCCGGGAACTGACAAGCACCTATCACCCCGGTGCTCCGTCTGCTTTGGGTGGAGCGTGCGGGATCGACCACTTCGATGTGTCGCTGGATTCGCAGCTGTGGACTGGGCTCCCGCTGGCACTGCTGGGGGA
>JBKDUK010000305.1:0-4326 GCA_046339535.1 Planctomycetaceae bacterium
CCCGCGTTATGAAACCCACGTGCTGCAAGTCGAGGCCGACATCGCTGTTGGTGCGACCTTTGCCCTGGCGGTCTCGGTCGGGATGGTGCAGTCGCACAACCGGCTGTACGACACGGTGGAGGCGACGGTCTGCCACTCGACACTGACGGCCACGACCGGCGACATTGCCGTGAAGGCGACCCTGGCCCGCTACCAGGACCCGAGCACCACCGACGAAGACTTCAACATTGCAGCCCACCTGAGCAGTTACAGTTTCGCAGTTTCGCTGGGTGAATTTGTTGGTGCCGGTGCCGGAGTCGGCTGCCGGAGCGACATCACGTTCCAATCATTGATCTACGCCACCGTGACTGGCAGCACGCTGCAGGCGGCGACCGGAGTCTCGGTCGAGGCACTTGACGACCTGAGCAGCAACAACCACTGGAACTCGGTGGAAGTGGCGCTTGCCATTGGTGCGGGACTGGGCGTGACCATGGCATTCCCCAGCCTGAATACCAGTATCGGCAATACGGTCGATGCTCAGATTTCGGTTGTCAGCCCCCATTCGAGCGACCCCAATTCCGATTCCCCTCCGGCATGTGACGCCCAGTCCACAACAGTCGGCACGACGGCGGGGGACGTCACGGTCACGGCCACATCGCAGACGCGGTCGTTGCAGGATATCGAGACCGTCTCCGTCGACGTTGGGTTCTTCGGCTTTTCCCTCTCCAAGCCCAACCTGAACACGAGATTCACGTCGACGGTCACCGCCGGGGTGAGCGCGAGTTTGGATTCGCTGACGATCGAGGCACCCGCCGGTAATCTGCGGGTGGAGGCCAAATATTACGGTGCCGGACCGGGCGCCCTCGAGAACACAGTGGATGACCTGGGCATCCTGGTGGCCTTCCTTGGGAGCATCGTGGATTACACCTGGATCGCCGTCGACGCCAAACCCACCCTGACTGCGGGAATCACCGGGAACGTAACCGCCACGGCCCGCGATGACATTGAGGTAAAGGCCTCGGCCGATGGCCGCCTCGTGGGGAATGCGAAGCAGTGGATTGGCGTCGCAATTGGCGATGCGTCGGCCGCGGACTTTCTGGGGATTCTGGTTCAGCCGTCCTTGACGGCCCAGGTTGGTGATGACACGAACCGTACCCTGCTGCAGGCCGATCAGATCGATCTGATGGCCAGTTCGCTGCTGGATGGAACGGGACGATCGCACATGGCCTCGTACGGCGTTGTTGCCGGGGCCACGGTCCACAGCGAGACGACGGCCAACGTGCTGCCGACGATCGATGTGACGCTCGGTTCGGGGGCCCGCCTGCAGGCGACCGAAGCGATCACGCTGAATGCCGTGGGGGGGACAAATACGGTCCCCCCCCCCCGTGATTTCTCGACCAGCAATGTCAACCTCAACGACAACACCATTGATTTTCAGACCTACACCTATCTGCATGACAATGACCGGATGAAATATGACGTCGGCCTCGACGCCAGCGGCAACTTGCAAACGCCGATTGGCGGGTTGACCAACCAGACGGTCTACCATGTCTTCCCGGTCAACGAGTCGACGATCCAGTTGGGGGAAGAGTTCGATGCCCGGGTGGTGAATGCCAACACCGACCGGCTGCGGTTCGCCGAGCCGACCGGCTTCCGCGGTCCCTTCGAATTGTCCGATTGGGGCCCGTCGTATTGGGATCAGGTCATTTATGATGTGCCTGCCGGGACTCCCGTGGGGGGACTGACGCCGGGAAAAACGTACTATGTCAACAAAATGAGCGACACGGTCGTCATGCTGATCGACCCCGACGCCGTGCCGCAGGCCCCCCACGCGATCAACAATTCGAGCTTCAGCACGATCGACAACGTCACCACGTTCTCGATTCCCCAGCATGGGTTCGCCGACGGTCAGGTCGTCAGCTATGTGGCGCCCGTGACGGTGACCCTCGATTCGGATCACGCCGGCACCTCCACGACGTTGCAGGTGGAGGGTGGCGAATTGGGAGTGATCCCTGCGGCCGACTCCAATAAAGACGGTGCGATCTTCGTAGGAGACTGGATCGACCAGTTTGTGGATGGGGCCCAGTACACCTATCACGCGGGGGATGCCCTCGGCGATTGGTACTGGGCCCAGACCGACGAGCAGAAGAAGTGGAAAGTGGTGGGCGCCACGGGCAACTTCTGGGACAGCGCCGACCAGACGGAATTGAACAACGCCTACGTCAATTGGGCCGACGGGAATCCCAAGTCGAGCCAGGATGGGGGGGGCGACTCCCTGCAGATCGACGCCGGGGGGTTCTGGAGCAACCCGGCTTCGTCGCCGACGACGACGCTCAACTACTACGTCCTTGAGCAGCCGGTGTTTGTCTACAAGGCGGACTTGGGCAACAACCATGGCTGGATCGAGCTGCGAAACAAGGCCAAAGACCAACAGATGTGGCTTCCCTCGATCACCTCGAGCGCCGAGTTGCTCGACCTCCGGACGGTCATGAGTGGCAACCTATTGCAAGACGCGTTCCTCGGCGGGACGGACGACGGCCACAAAGACAAGTGGGTGTGGGAAACTTCGGATCTTGATCCGGACAATGGGGTGCAGTTCTGGCAGGGGTTGAGTGATGGTAACAACACGGGAAGTTTGACATCCCCCTGGGCCACGAATGAACCCAACGACGGGTCCACACAAACACCCCCGAATCCGCATAATCTGAACAAGGAGGAACGACTGGTTGCGCATTACGATTCCACCACGAAACAGATCACCTGGAATGATGACAAGAAAGGCTACGATTCGCTGAATGGTGCCGGGGGATATGTCTTCGAACGGATGCGCTACCAGTTGGTGCCTTTCACCGGGACAGTCGACGCTGCGATCACAGAAGCCGCGAAGAGCAGAGGCTGGCTGGCGACGATTGGCTCGCAAGAGGACAACGACGCAATTCAGGCCCTGTTCGAGGCGCAGGGAGTGACGGAGCCGGCCTGGATCGGCGGCCAGCGTCAGACGGGCCTTGCCGGGCTGACCGACGGGGACACCTATACGGTCGAGGTGCTGTCCGACCAGAAGTTCAACAACTTTGGTGTCAATTCCTTTGGGACGCAGAACTCGACTAATCCCTGGACCAATTGGGGGTTTAACGAACCCAACAATTTGGGGGCGACGGGGGAAGACTATCTGAGTATGCGAGATGACGGTCAATGGAATGATCTGTCGGGCGATACCAAGCTTCCGTACGTTCTCTCTAAGGACAATGCGTACACCTTGGTAACCGGTCTTTTCACCTTTGCGGAAGCTGTTCAGGACGCGATCTCCAAGGGAGGAGTCGTTGCCTTTCCGATTAGTTCCTCGCAAAATACTTCGATCCACAATCAGGCCCAAGGAAAAACCGTCTGGCTGAATGCGAGCGACAGTGCCCATGAAGGAATCTGGCGATATGCCTCGGGGACGAGCGGGCATGCCCAGTCGATCCGGCTGAAGGACGCCAACGGAGGTGTTGTCAAAGTTCAAAAACCCTCCAGTGGGTTTTACACGTTTACGCTGTCGAAAGTTGGTGAGGCGCAGATGGAAGGGCTGCAGGATGCCGCGACCTACACCGTCAAAAAGATCGACGACAATCATTTCCAATTGCAGACGCCGGATGCTGATGGCCAGTTGCAGCCCGTCGTGCTCCCTCCTCCGACAGACCCCACGGGAGGCCAGGGGAGCTGGCTGGGAACACTGGGAGTCAATCTGACCACCACCGGAACCGGAACGCATCGGCTGATTCTGGATCTGACATCGGCGCAGACTGGCCAGACCCAGCACCTGGACTTCCAGTCGCACGCAGGCACGTCGAAGTCGGTGGGGACGGGCACTGCCACCGCGATCGGAATGGGCCACACGGGGGCGCTGTTCGCCTTTTCCAACGTCAAAACCACCGCCAACAGCAGTCCCGTGGCCACGATCACCCTGGGGAGCGGGACGGACCTGCAGGCCGTGGGGGGCAAGATCTCCCTGCTGTCCGACGCCTACGGCAATGCGGTCTCCTCCGCCGTCGCCGGTGCGGGGGGACTTGCGGCCACAACCAAGGCGGACGCCGAGATTGGCCTCGCGCAGCAATCCACCATCACGGTGCTGGGCAACCTGCAGGCCGATACGATTTCGATCGACGCCCATGTGGGAGGACATGCCTCGAACCGTTCGATGGCCAGCAGTTTTGGCTTCATCACGACCAGCCGCGCCAACGCCCGGGTCGACGAGCAGTTCGAAGCCCAGGTCGATGTGGGGTCCTCCATGAGTGGCGACCCCGCCACGGTTCTGCGGGCCGACACCCACCTGTCGGTCAAGGCCGACCTCGGTGGCCTCGCGATTGG
>JBKDUK010000306.1:0-11739 GCA_046339535.1 Planctomycetaceae bacterium
GGGGCGCAGCCGTGCCTGGTGGAACCCGGCACGCACGCGGCCAATTGCTACGAAGCGGATCGGATCATCGAGCGGCACCGGCATCGGTACGAATTCAATCCCCAGTACCGCGAGCGGTTTGCCAAGGCGGGCTTGATGATCTCCGGGACCAGTCCCGATGGGGGGTTGGCCGAGATTGTTGAACTGCGCGACCACCCCTGGTTTCTGGCGGTGCAGTACCATCCCGAGTTCAAGTCGAAGCCGAACAAGGCGCATCCGCTGTTTGTGGGATTCATCGAGGCCGCCTTGGCGCATCAGCAGCAGCGGGTGCAGATGTTGCTCTGATGCCACGCCCACCACTGACGGGACTGTTCTGCGTCGCCAAGCCGGCTGGCATCACGTCGCGCGCCGTGGTTGATGAGTTGTCGCGGTTGACCCGTTCCCGACGGGTCGGGCATGCCGGGACGCTCGACCCGCTGGCGACTGGGGTGCTCTTGGTTTGTCTCGGACCGGCCACCCGTCTGGTTTCGCTCGCACAATCGTTGCCCAAACGCTATCTGGCCCAGTTTGAATTGGGCAAGGTCAGCGATACCGACGACTGTACGGGCCAGGTGACCGTGGTCGAGAATTCGCGCTTGCCAAGCCGCGACGACCTGGAACGCCTGTTGCCCCGTTACACCGGTGTCATTTCGCAGGTGCCTCCCCAGTACTCCGCCATCAAGCTGGGTGGGCAGCGCGCGTATGACCTCGCCCGCCAGGGACAACAGGCCCCTCTTGAGCCCCGGCCGGTCGAAGTGCATGCCCTCCGTCTGCGGTCATTCGAAAGCCCCGGCTTCGAGCTGGAGATCGAGTGTGGATCGGGCACCTATGTCCGTTCGATTGGGCGTGACCTGGGGCGTGACCTGGGCTGCGGTGCGGTGATGACCAGTCTCGAACGGACGGCGATCGGCCCGTTCACCCTCGAACGGGCCGTCGCTCTCGAATCTCTGGATCGGCATTCGTGGCGCGAGGCGCTGATCCCGCCGGTGGAGATTGTCTCCCACTTCCCCCGTCTCACCTGTTCCGATACCGATCTGGATCTGCTGGCCGAGGGGCGCCCGGTCCCTCTGGATGCGAACAGCCGTCCGGAATGGAGCCGGGAATCCGCCGAGTCCCCCCCGGGGGTGGCCCTGGTTTCGCGTTCGGGCGATCTGCTGGCCGTGGGTGAACTGTCGGCCGGGCACTCGGCGGTGCAGCCCCGGTTGGTATTTCCCGAGTCGCTTGAGGCGGCCCGCGTTTCTCACTGATGTCTTCCCTTCCGATTTCTCTCTGGCTCGTGCGATGTCCGCTTTGCAACTGCTGTTGACCAATGATGACGGCGTCGATGCCGCGGGCCTCGCGGCCCTCCGCCAGGTGGCCCAGGAAATCAGCTCGCGACCACCCATTGTCGTTGCGCCAGACGAGTGTCATTCGGGAGCCGGTCATCGGGTGACGACGCTGGGACCGCTGCGGGTCGACAGCCGTGACGAACGGATCTTCGCCACAACGGGAACCCCGGCCGATTGTGTCCGCCTGGCCTTGGGGGGTGTGGCGCCGGAGGTGGACTGGGTCCTCGCGGGAATCAACCACGGTGGCAATCTCGGTGCCGATGTTTTCATGTCGGGGACGGTCGCGGCGGTGCGGGAAGGAGTGCTGCATGGCAAGCCGGGAATCGCCACGTCGCATTACCACCGCAAAGGGGTCGATCCGCTGGATTGGAATCGGGCGGCCCGCTGGTTGACCCCGATTGTGCGGGACCTGATCTCCCGCCCCTGGACCCCGGGAACCTTCTGGAATGTGAACTTGCCCCATGTCGCCGCCACAGCCGCCGACCCCCAGATCGTCTACTGCGATCTCGACCCCTCTCCCCTGCAGTTGCGATACCGTTCCGAGGGGGGCGAATATCACTACGCCGGAGACTATCACCAACGTCCGCGGGTTCCGGGAAGTGACGTCGATCAATGTTTCCAGGGAGCCATCACGGTCTCGCTGGTGCGGCTGTATTGACCGACGTGTGTACTGGTTTCGCCGCTGAGACTCGCGGTCGATCGGAACCGGCCAGGGCACGCTTGGCAGCGGGGGAAGATCACGGCAGAATGACGTTGTTTGAAAACCTTTGAAGTTCACCCGAGACCGCCATGATCTACCTCAACGTCCATCTGACCGTGAAGAATTCGACCGACATTGAAACGGTACGGCAGTGCCTCGTGGAACTGACGCACCTCAGTCGGGCCGAGCCGGGCTGCCTGCGGTACGAGGTGTATCATTCGCACAACGATCCTTCGAAGTTCGAAATCGTGGAACGCTGGGCTGATCAGGGGGCGCTCGATCAACATCGCAAGGCGCGGGGCTACACCGAGATCTATGCGCCCCGTGTGATTCCTCTCGTTGACCGCACCCCCCATCCGTCGACGCTGCTGGCATAACACGGCCGGGAAATTGCGGCCGACGGAGCCTGCGGGGGTTTCACTTGTGAAACTCCGCTGGGTCCACGGGGGGTTTTGGCTGAGACTTCGCTCAGATCCGGGGGAGCGGTGCGCCACGGTCTGGGGACCCATCCGCGGCCCACATTCTTCAGGGTGGGCTGAGAGATCGTGACGCGATCGTTGTGACCGGGATCACCGGGAGAGCCAGCCGCCATCGATTTCGACGATGCTGCCGTGCATGTAGTTGGCGGCATCAGACGCCAGGAACACGCACAGCCCCCCAATCTCTTCAGGCATACCCCAGCGGCCGCAGGGGATGCGATCGAGAATCTGCTGGCCGCGCACGGGATGGTACTTGAGCGAATTGCTCATCGTGGTTTCGAAATATCCCGGGGCGATGCAATTCACGTTGATTCCCCGGCTGCTCCAGGAGACCGCCAGAGATTTGGTCAGTCCGGCGATGCCATGCTTCGCGGCCGCATACGCCGAGATATTCAAGCCCCCTTCGAAGCTCATCACCGAACCGATGTTGATGATTTTCCCCCGGCCGCGAGGAAGCATGTGTCGGGCCGCCTGCTGCGACAGATCGAAGGCCGCGTGAAGGTGCACTTCCACCAGCTCCCGCCACTGATCCTGCGGGTACTCCTCGGGGGGAAAGCGGGTTCCGCCCCCCGCGTTATTGACGAGGATCTCAAGGGAACCGAGTTCTCCCACAACCCGGTCGATCAGCCCGGCCCGGTCCTCGGGGCGAGCCATGTCGGCCCGGCAACTGAAGTACTTCCGGCCGAGTCCTTCCACCCGTTCACGCAGGGCGGCGTCATCCCCACCCCGGGAGACACAGGCGATGTCGGCTCCCGCTTCGGCCAGAGCCCCGGCCATGGCCAGACCCAGTCCCCGACTGGCTCCCGTCACCAGGGCGACCCGCCCATCCAATTTGAAAAGATCCAGAATCATGGTGTGACTCAAGTTGAGAACGAGGGACCAGAACAGCGAACCGCGCCGTGCCTGCGATGGGAGTGGCTCATGTCCGACGACAGCCCGGGCAGGCCGGATGTGACCACCACCGATTGGACCCAACGAAAGTGTCTGGGTAACAACGGCCGCGACGATCAGGAATCTAACGGGCGAGCACTTCCGCGGGGAGGGTGGCGGTCACGGTGCTCCAGGCCTCGGGCAGCGGTGCCTGCAAGAGCAGTGTGTCGTAGCGGATGGGATGCTTGAGTTCGAGTTGCCGGGCATGCAGGGCGATCGCAGCGTCCCGGGGATCGGTCACCGGCACAATGCCAAATGGTTCTTGTGATCCATACTGCAGATCACCAAGAACGGGAAACCTCCGACTGGCAAACTGGACCCGGATCTGGTGCATCCGCCCGGTGTCGAGCTCGATTTCGACCAGGTTGCGGGGCGCCGCGGAGGGGACCAATGCCGGGAGGCGAGCCAGGCACTGAAATCGCAGTCGGGCTTCGCGCGCTCCCGGTGTCTCGGCCGACACGACCCGCACCAGCGCTTCGTCGGGGGCTTTCAGCAACCAGTCGGTCCATTCCCCCGAATCGGGCAGATCTTCGCCTGCCACCAGGGCCCAATAGGTCTTGCGCACGGTCCGGTCGCGGAACTGCTCGGCCAGGCGGTCGGCACACTTGGAATTCCGCGCGAACACCACCACCCCCGACACCGGGCGATCGAGACGATGCGGTATGCCCAGGTAGACATTTCCGGGCTTCTGGTATTTTTCCCGCAGGTACTCCTTCACCTGCCGCTCGAGCGTGGGAACTCCGGGGATGGCCCCCACGGTCAACAGCCCCGGCGGCTTGTTCACGGCCAACAGGGGGCCATCTTCCAACAACAGATTGAGTGGTATCGCGCTCAAAGGGAGTCCCGAAGGGAGGAGGGGGTTGGCAGTCCGATCATAACGCCCGCTGCTCCGGGGACGAATGGCTGGCCGATTCGGTTGAACGGGCCGGCAACCAGGTTGTCTGGGCTGAGGGGGCGATGACTTCGATTGCAGGGAACAGGGGATTCACAGAGGAACGTGCGGGGGAAACGGAGATCAAACGGAGATCAAATCGTCAAACCCAGGTGTCCCCGCCCCACGATGAGCCAGATTCCTCCGTAAAGAACCGTGGAAGGGCTGCCTGACGGGACGCTGGCGCGAACCAATCGACGGCTGACAGTGCTGAGGGAAGAGATGATTGACAATCTGAAGGTTGTGGTGGTGATGCCGGCTTACAACGCGGCCAAAACCCTGCAGCAGACGATCGATGAAATTCCCCGGGATGTGGTGGATGAACTGTTGCTGGTCGATGACGGCAGCCGCGATGAAACGGCCCGCCTGTCATCCGACCTGGGAATTGTGACATTTCGCCACGATGGGAATTATGGATATGGCCGGAATCAGAAAACCTGCTATCGGGAAGCATTGAAACTCGGGGCTGACATCGTGGTGATGTTGCATCCCGACTACCAGTACACTCCCCGGCTGGTCCGGGCGATGGCGGCGATGATTGGGTCGGGACAGTACGACGTTGTGCTGGGGTCCCGGATCCTGGGGAAGGGAGCTCTCCAGGGAGGGATGCCTGTCTACAAGTACATTGCCAATCGGGCATTAACCTTTGTTCAGAATCTGCTGCACGGGCACAAGCTGTCGGAGTACCATACGGGATACCGGGCGTTCACCCGTCAGGTGTTGGAAACCTTGCCTTTGGAACGGAACTCGGACGATTTCGTATTTGACAACGAGATGCTGGCGCAGGTGATGGCGGCCGGATTCCGGATTGGGGAGATCTCATGTCCGACGAAGTATTTTGAAGAGGCGTCGTCGATCAATTTCCGCCGCAGCGTCGTGTATGGCTTTGGGGTGTTGTGGACTGCCCTGCGTTATCGCTTGCAGGCGTGGGGGCTGGCCCGTTTTCCGTTTCTGACCTTCTCCCGGGAGGGGGCGGTCGCCGCGAGTTTGCCCCCCGGTTATTACCAGGAAGTGGCCCGTTCGACCGTGGGCCACTAGGCAACCCAAGAGAACTTCGGGGCTCAGAGGGTCCTGAGCCGTGGGGACAGACTCTGTCTTGAACGGGGGTCGGGTACGAGACAACGTTTCATGCGAACACAGGGACTGGTCGTACCTGTCTGGGAGCATCTGTCTTGGGGGGGCAATCAGCCATGGATTCCTGGACAATTCAGCCTCTCAGGAAACCGGGGGCTGACGCCGTCCGACTTCACGGCAATTCCGCCGCCTGCCACAGGGGAGCCCCCTGATCGCGCTGGGAAACGATCGCCTCGCCCGAAAGGGGCCAGGCGATGTTCAGGTCGGGGTCGTTCCAACGAATCGTCCGCTCGTCGTTGGGAAGGTAGAGCGCCGAGCACTTGTAAATGACATCGGCATATTCCGACAGGGTGCAGAACCCGTGGGCGAAACCCGGGGGAATGTACAACTGGTTGCCGGTGGCGGCGGAGAGCCGGATGCCAAACCACTGTCTGTAGGTGGCCGAGTCGCGGCGCAGGTCGACCGCCACATCGAATACCTCACCCAGAACGACCCGGACCAGCTTCCCCTGCGGTGCGGTCAATTGATAGTGCAGTCCCCGGATCACATTCCGCCGGGAGCGCGACTGGTTGTCCTGCACAAAATCGACGGTGATTCCCCCGGCGTGAAACTTGGCCTGATGGTAGGTTTCGAAAAAGTGCCCACGCTCATCCTGGAACCGTTGCGGTTCGACGATGACGCACCCTGCCAGCGGGGTGGGGAGGAATTTCATGGCAGTCGTTGGGTTCCGGTGGCGGTGCGCCCCGGCTGGGGGGCGATTGGGTCTTCCTGCAGCAAACTGTGCAGATAGTCGGCATAGGCATTCTTGAACGCTTTGGCCAGCGTGGCGAGCTGGTTGGAATCGATGAAGCCCATGCGCCAGGCGACTTCTTCCAGGCAGGCGATTTTCAGCCCCTGACGTTGTTCGACCGTTTCGACGAACGCGCTGGCCTGAAGCAGGGATTCGGGAGTGCCGGTGTCCAGCCAGGCGAAACCCCGTCCCAGGTGTTCGACATGCAGTTGGCCCTGTTCGAGGTATCGTCGATTTACATCGGTGATTTCCAGTTCGCCCCGGGGCGAAGGCCGCAGGCTCTCGGCGATCGAGACCACCTGTTGGTCATAAAAATACAATCCGGTGACGGCATACCGTGACTTGGGCTGCGGGGGCTTTTCTTCGATGGAGATGGCCCGCCCCGAGGCGTCGAATTCCACCACGCCGTAGCGTCGCGGATCCTGGACCGGATAAGCGAACACAGTGGCCCCCAAAGATCGCGCGGCGGCCCGCGCCAGAGTCTCCTGAAAGCCGTGTCCGTAAAAAATGTTGTCTCCCAGGACCAGGGCCACCGGATCACCCGCGATGAATGCGCGATCCAGCAGAAAGGCCTGTGCCAGTCCCCCCGGGTGGGGCTGGACACAGTAGGTGATCTGCAGGCCAAGACTCTCGCCCGACCCCAGCAGTCGCTGGAAGCCACCAAGATCCTCGGGCGTGGAGATCAGCAGGATCTGGCGGATTCCCGACAGCATCAGGGTCGACAGCGGGTAGTAGACCATCGGCTTGTCGTAGACCGGCAGCAATTGCTTGCTGACCGCCCGGGTCATGGGGTGCAGTCGGGTTCCCGCCCCACCCGCCAGAATGATCCCCTTGTGTGTGCCTGAAGTCGCTGCTGCCATCGTACGCCTGTGTGAAACCGGCCGGAAAAAAGTATTGAGGGGAGCCTCAGTGTTGGGCCGTTCCCCCTCCCGCGAGTCCCAGACGCTCTCCCCGATAAGAGCCGGAGGTCACCCGTTCGATCCACGTCGGATTTCCCAGATACCACTCGATGGTGTGCCGCAGCCCTTCCTCAAATGTAACCTCGGGTGACCAGCCCAATTCCCGCTCGATCTTGGTGCAGTCAATCGCGTAGCGACGATCATGACCGGGACGATCAGCCACAAACCGCACCAGTTGCGAACAGGGACGATGCATCAGTTGGGGGCACAACTCGTCGACGATCCGGCAGATGTGTTCGACAATCGCACGGTTCGTCCGCTCGCAGTTTCCGCCGATGTTGTACACCTCGCCCGGCCGACCCCGCTGGATCACCGCCTCAATCGCCCGGCAATGATCCTCGACATACAGCCAGTCGCGAACGTTGAGCCCGTCGCCATAGATGGGCAGTGGTTTCCCGTGGACCGCATTCAGGATCATCAACGGGATCAGCTTCTCGGGAAACTGACGGGGGCCGTAATTGTTGGACCAGTTGGTCGTGAGGACCGGCAACCCATAGGTGTGGTGAAACGCCCGGACAAAGTGGTCGGAAGCCGCCTTGCTGGCCGAATAGGGGGAATTGGGGGCGTAAGGGGTGGTCTCGGTGAACGCCCCCGTCGGACCCAGCGAGCCGTACACCTCGTCTGTGGACACGTGCAGGAACCGGAACGCGTGCTGTTCGGCCGGAGGCAGTTCGCGCCAATAGTGCAGGGTGGCCTGCAGCAGTTCGACGGTCCCCAGCACGTTGGTCTCGACAAACGCCCTCGGTCCGTCAATCGAGCGGTCGACGTGCGACTCCGCCGCGAAATTCACGAGGGTTGTCGGGCGATGCTGTCGGAGCAATGTCAGCAGCAGCTCGCGATTCGCGATGTCCCCTTCGACAAAACGATGAGTGTCGTGACTGAGAACTCCCTCGAGGGAATCGAGGTTTCCCGCGTACGTCAGCTTGTCGAGCGTCAGTGTTTGTCGCTGTTGCTCCAGCACGCGCCGCCGCACAAACGTGGAGCCGATGAACCCGGCTCCACCCGTCACCAGCCACAGATCGCGATTCAGAGAAGACATGAAGACATGTTGTTTGGGAGGTGTGCGATCCGGTCTTCGGCGGTGTCGGTTGAGACTTCGCCTCGACTTGTCCGGGGATTATTCGAACGCGTCCATCAGACCTCAATCCCGCCGGTCCAGTGCAGGAAAACCCGCGGTTTCCAAGTTGTATCGGCAGCGGGGGAGGGGAAGCAAGCACCTGCCAACGCGAGGTCCCGACCCGCGTCTCAGCGGAATTCGGGTGTGGTCCGGCCAGGGCGTTGCCAGGCCAGGAATCCGATGGGCAGAGACGTTCCGCCGCACAGGGCGAGGTCGGCCAGCGCTTGTCCGATCACGGGAGTGAACTTGAATCCATGGCCGGAAAAGCCCGCCCCCACGACCACCCGCGAGAACTGGGGATGTCGGTCGACAATGAAGTGCTGATCAGAAGTCAGGGTATAGAGACAGACCCCGTGGGCGGTCGGCTCCAGACCGGCGCCGGGTATGTGCCGGCGCAGAAACCCCCGGATCTTCTCCAGATCCGCCGGGCGTTGTGACCGATCCACCTCCCCGGGATCGTCCACCTGGTCTCCTCCCGTATGTTCGGCCAGCTTGAAGGTGGCGGGCTCGCGACCTCCCGCATTGCGGCTGGGGAATCCGTAAAATTGTCCGTCCGGCAGGTCAAAAAAGAAGGTGCCCGCCCCCTGTTGCAGGGTGAGGGCTTCCGGTGCGGGAAACCAGAAGACCGGTTTGCGTCGCACTTCCAGTCCAGGCACCAGATCGCGACTCCAGGGGCCGGCGCACACGATCAGCGATCGGCTGCGAAGCCTCCCCTGACCGGTCTCGACTGTCACTCCCGATTCATCCTCGTGCCAGGCCAGCAGCGGGGTCTGGAAGCGCAGGTCGGCCCCATGGTGGCGGGCCTGTTCCAGTTGGGCCAACACACACCGTTCCACTTCGAGGTATCCCGCCTGTTGTTCCCAGACCACTTCGAAACCATCATCGAACTGGAATCCGGGAAATCGAGTGCGGGCGGCGGCAGCCGACAGCCGTTCGAGAGGCAGACTGTGCTCGTGGGCCGCCGCCACGGTTCCCCGGACCGCGACGCTGTCGGGTGGGCCGGCCAGAAACAATCCCACCTCGCGGAACAGCGGGTTCGCCAGTCCCCGTTCGAGGCCCCGCCACAACTCATAGGCGCGATGGAGCAGCGGGACATAATCGGGGTGTTCAAAGTACGCCTTGCGGATGATCCGGGTCTCGCCGTGCGAGCTTCCCCGATCATGCGCGGGCCCGAATTGGTCCAGCCCGATCACTTGGGCTCCGGCGGCCGCCAATCGCCAGGCGGCGGCCGAACCCATGCCTCCAAGGCCCCAGACAATCACATCACAATCGGTCGCGGCGGGCATGCTGTGGGGTGTTGGAAGGAGGCCTGAGGTGGCTTTGCCTGGGATCTGGAATCGCAGTGGAGCGGGGGAATCCTGGCAGTCCCGGAGGCTCAGCACCTCTGTCGACTGGTCCTGGGGACATTCAGGACCACGCGGGATTTCGGCGACTGTTGAGGCGGGGACAGTCAACGGCGGGCCGCCAACCTGGGCCGCCGCCGGGAAATTTCGGTTGCGGCGCGGAGTGCAGTTTGCCATCCTACTGCGGAGCGTGTCATTTCCAATAGATCGGTCCCGTCAGTTCGCCGTCCTGCAGGGCGGTTCCCTTTGATTCCGGGTGTACTGCCCGGATCCAACCTCCGAGAGTTGTCGATGCACAGGAACTCGTCGCGGCTGATCGCATGTCTGACATTGTTTCTTTGCCTGAGTGGCGCGGTTGCTGAAGCCAAGCCGCGAACATGGACCGACATCAGCGGCAAGACGGTCAAGGCCGACTTCGTCCGCTTGTTCAATGGCGGGGTTGTCTTGAAGATGTCGAGTGGCCAGGTGAAGACGATTCCCTTCACCCAGTTTTCGGCCGAAGATCAGCAGTTCGTGCGGGACCTCGTGAAGGGGACGCCCGACGAGGCCCAATTGCCCAAAGAAGGTGCGGCGGGAGCGGCCGGCGGGGCGGGGGGACCGGGCGGGCCGGGTGCGGGTCCGGGGGGACGGGGATTCAATGCGGGGGCCGGTCCGGCGATGGGGGGACCGGGAATGAATGGTCCCGGTCCCAATGGGGGCGGGTTCCCCCCCAACGGAGCCCAGCCGGGTGGGGCCGCCGGGCCGGGTGGTTTCCCCGGTTCAGCGCCACCGGGAGGAGTTCCGGGAGGACCTGGTGGCGGCCCTGGTGGTGGACAGCCCGGTGCGTTTCCGGGAGGGCCGGGAGGCCAGACCCCCAACGGCCCGGGAGGCTTTCCCGGATCGGCTCCCCCCGGTGGGGTGCCGGGTGGTCAACCCGGTGCGTTCCCGGGGGGCCCTGGCGGCCAGACTCCGAACGGACCAGGTGGTTTTCCGGGGGCGGCTCCTGGCGGCGGGCAGCCGGGCGCGTTCCCCGGTGGTCCTCCCAATGGGGCTTTTCCCGGCGGCGCTGGTGGTTTCCCTGGGAATGGCCCCCCGGGCGCCGCGGGCGCTTTCCCGGGAGGTCCCCCAGCCGGAGCGATGCCCGGCGGGGGAGCGGGGTTTCCGGGAGGGGCTCCCGGCGGTGCGGGTCCGGGGGCAGGCCCGGGTGGATTTCCCGGCGCACCTGGTGCGGGGGGGATGCCGGGGAATGCGATGGCCTCAGGTGGTGGCCCGATGGGTGGTCCTCCAGGGGGCATGCCCGGGGGAATGGGGCCGATGGGAGCCAGTGGGGGAATGCCAGGGGGAATGCCCGGAGGAGCGGGCATGATGCCAGGAGGGCCTTCGATCCAGCCCCCTCTGGGACCCCAGATGGTCCAGATCAAGAAGTGCAGCAAGTGCTTCAAGGAGGTGCCAGACACTCTGACGGCGGGGGACAAGTGCCCGCATTGCGGAGTCTTCTTCGGCAGGGATGACACGAATGGCAAAACCGCCTGGAGTTTTTGGAGCATGACCGGATCGGCCCGTCGGGGAGCAATCCGGCTGGGCGTCACGCTGGCTTGTCTGGCGGTGGGAGCCGTCGGCTGGGCCATCAAGAAATCGAAGGGTTGAGTTTCTCCAGGGAATAGGGCCGACGCCCATTCCCGCGCGGCATCCCGGAGCGCACACCAACCACCCGGCCGAACCATTCCTGAAGGGAATGCATATCCGTTGGTGGATGTCCCCAAACGTCGCTCTTGGGCTCGCCGACGGATTTCCGCCCCACGGACCACGACCCACGGTTCACGGTCCACGGTCCCCGACTCGACGAACCACGACCCTCCCGCGCACATCAACCCCCCGGCCGAACCATTCCTGAAGGGAATGCATACCCTAGCCCGGGGTTGCCAAGCGGAGCGCCGGCTACCCCGGGTCAGCTCCCCAAGAACGCTGCATTCCTGTAGGGAATGCATATGGGGGATCTGGTTTCGACTCGGTTGGTGAAAAAGATCGCTCCTCGTAACCGCACCACTCCATCCGGGCCACCCGCAATCCTCTCTCCCGCGCGGTCACCCC
>JBKDUK010000307.1:0-29508 GCA_046339535.1 Planctomycetaceae bacterium
TCAACCAGGAACTGAAGGACGACAAGACCTTTCCCTACCTGGAGATCACCACGCGGGAGGACTTTCCGCGGGTTGAGTTCACCCGACAGCCGCGGGCGAAGGGGGCCCGGCTGTATGGGCCCTTCACCAGTGCCAAGAAACTGCGGGCGACGATTGGCGTCTTGCAGAAGATTTTCCGGTTCCGCACCTGCAGTCTCGACATCGACGAACAGGAAGAGCGCTGGAAGTGGTTTCGCCCCTGTCTGCTGGCGAGCATCAACCAGTGCACCGCTCCCTGCAACCTGCGGATTGGCAAGGAGGAGTACCGGAAAGACATCGACCGCCTGCGGCTCTTTCTGGATGGGCCGAAGGGGAAGCTGCTGCAGCAGATGCAAACCGAGATGGAGCAGGCGGCCACCGAGCTGAAGTTCGAAAAGGCGGCCCGCATTCGGGACGAATTGAAGGCGCTTGAGGCGCTGAACCTGCGGGGGAACCTTGACGAGCATGTGCAGCCCGAGGTTTTTCCGATCGATCCGAAGAAGGGGATTGCGGGGCTGCAGAAGATTCTCAAGCTCGACCGGCCCCCCCGGCGGATCGAGGGGGTCGACATCGCCCACCTGGGGGGGGACGAGACGGTCGCCAGCCTGGTGCAGTTCATCGATGGATTGCCCTTCAAACATGGTTACAAGCGGTACCGCATCAAGACGGTCGAGGGGATTGACGACTATGCCTCGATCCGCGAAGTGGTGGGGCGGCGGCTGGGGCGGCTCTCGGCCGAGGGGGAATCGTTTCCGGATCTGCTGTTGATCGACGGGGGGAAAGGGCAGTTGAATGCCGCCCTTTCGGCCATGGAGGCGCTGGGAATCACTCCGCCGGTGACGATTTCGCTGGCGAAGCAGGAGGAGGAGATCTACGTCCCCGGGGAGCCGGAACCACGACGGCTGAGCCGTCATTCGTACGCTTTGCGACTGTTGCAATACGTGCGTGACGAAGCCCATCGCTTCGCCCAGCATTACCATCACCAGTTGCGGAACAAGGCGACCTTCGAGGGGGATTGAGCAGCGGGAGCGAGTCGGCCCCGTTGAGGCACTTCGCGGCGCAGGTCGCGCGATGGCGGGCGGGCCCGGGTTCTGCGGCGATGTCTGACCCTGGCCGAGGACATTTCGTCGCGGAGTGACGCATTTTGCGGCGGGCTTTTTGCCTCACTGGCTGCGGGGAAGAAGCTGGGCCGAACTGGGCAACGGGCCAATCCTTCTCCACCACCCGGGGAGGGGGGGAGCGGCAGGGGGCGATTTGCCGCGGCGAAGCGAATCGTGCCGGGGAGGTGACGATTTGGAGGGCGCGATGGGGCCGGTTTCTTGACAGCCGTTCTCCCGGCACCGATCTTGCAGAGTCGGAAAGCGGTGTGAACGCGTCGCAGCCGGATTTGGCGGGATGCAACGCGGTCGGTGAACGGACATTTGTTGGAACGCGTGAGGAAGAACGATGCCCCCGTGGCCAGGTGGTCCGTGCCCCGTATGCGGGGAAGACATGCCCGAACGGATGATCCATTGCCGGAATTGTCGGGCGATGCTGAACACCGATCTGGAGTCGGACAGCATCGAGATCCCGGCGTTTGTGCCGCTGCAGGAGATCACGTCGTATATCACCTTGCCCATTCGCGGCTATTTCATCCCGTGTCCCAGTTGCCAGCGCGAGCTGCGGATCAATGCGCGATTCGCCGGGAAAAAGGTTTCGTGCAAGCACTGCCAGTCGTCGTTCCGGTTCAATCCCGACGTGGAAGTGAACGGAGAGCCGCCACAGGTCTACGTCTATTGCCCGCACTGTGAAGAGCGGCTGCGAGTCGCGCGGAAGTATCTGGGAGCCAAGGTGGCCTGCAAGGGGTGCCACGGCGAGCTGGTTGTCGAAGACCCCAGCGAGGCGAAGGGGTGACGCCCCCCGTGGCGACACACGTTCCGCCGGTTGGGGTGGGGTGGAGTTTCCGGAGCGGGTCGGGCCTCGAGTCGGCGGGAATGTCGTTTAGGAATGCGGTTCCTCCCGATGGGCGATTTCCCCGGAAGTGGCCTGTGCGGGGCGGCCGTACAGCCGCCAGTAGCCGACCAGATTGCTGGTGAGAAACGCCGTCTCAATCAGGATCGCGACAGGGGAGCCGACCAGGACGTTGTGGACGATCCAGAAGAGATTCCCGGCACAGAAGCACATCCGCAACACCCGGTCGGAATGCTGGAAACTGCCGATGGTGCCGCAAGTGAACGCCCCGAAGGCGAGCCAACTGGGAATTCCGTTGTAAGAGAGTCCGATGGTGATCGCGGCGGCCACCAGGTAGATCGCCACGAACGCGCGGTGCCGGGAGATGAGCGCCGTGATGAACTGCGTGACGGTCAGAAACAGCAGGATGGCGGGGGTGGTGCGGCCGAGCACGAGAAAGTGCGAGGCATTGAAGCAGGAGAGGGCGATGAGACAGAGGAGCACCGACCGGCGTTCGCGCAACTGGAACGACACGATGCCGAACACCGCCCCGACCGCCGCGAGGAGCTGCGACCAGGCAAAGGGAGTCATGCCGTCCCCTGGCAGCCCAGGCTGGCGGCGGTGGGTGGGAGCACTCTGTGAAGTGTTGGCCCCAGGATGAACCCGGGAGGTTGACGCGTCGTCTTCATTTCCATCCTCAAGTTTGAATCAGGAGCGCATCGCGCGTGCCTGGGGGGAAGAGAGGCCCGGCGGGTCGGGACAGCGTGCCGGGCGAACGGGGCCACCACCGCAATGGCCGCCGAGCCAGAAGGGCAGACTGCCGCAACGCAGCCAGGTTTCGTCGAGCGCCGGCCCACAGCCGCGACGGCCGTGTCCCCCAGCACGGGTGCCAGGCTGAGGGACGGGGCACCCGGAATGATCGCCCCGCGGCATGTCGCGGGGAACAGGTGCGGAGGCATGGGGCAGACCTGGCAAGCAGACCGGGGAGGAGTCGGCTCTGGCGGTGGAGGAATCGGAGTGTCTCTGGGGGTTCGAGATACAGTGGCGTTCGTGCGGGAGTCAACCGTGGCGGGGAAAAGGGGGGAATGGCTGGTACGGCGATCTTCGGACGTGATGCACTGGGCTGCCCGATCCGGGCCCGGAAGCTGTTCATGAGCGGGATGCAAAAGAAACGGACTTTCGAGGCGTAGCCTGCTGCCAATCGGATGGATTACTGTCTGTGTGCGAGTTGTCCCGTCGCTGCGGATGCGGGGTTGGGTTCACCGCTGGTGAGTTCGCCGTGGTCGCAACCCGGTGGGGCAGGGACTCGCAGGGGAGTGATTTCCGGCTGGTGCGGGAGACGCGTCGCCGACCGCGAAAGCCGGGTTTCGCCGCGAACCTGCCATCGGTCTGATTGGTCTGTCTCCGCAGCATGGTCCGACGTGGTTGCCGATTTCTGGCAGCCACAGCCTGCGCGATCCCGATCCACTTCTTCCTGAGCACACGCATGGCCTCCGTCGTCCAGACCCTCACCGAGCGCGGGCTGTTGCGTCCGCCGCCGTTCCTGCCGACGAACATGATGTACGAGACCCTGATGGGCTCGGTCGCGTATGGGGTCTCGGGAGACACGTCGGACCGGGATGTGTACGGGTTCGCAATTCCCCCCCGCGAACACCTGTTTCCGCACCTGGCGGGGGAGATTGCCGGGTTTGGCACTCCCCGTCCGCGGTTTGAGAACTTCCAGGTGCACCATGTGCGTGATCCCGACGCCCTGGCCGGGAAAGGGTGCGAGTATGACTTCTCGGTCTACAGCATTTCCCGGTACTTCACGCTGTGTCTGGAATGCAATCCGAACATGATCGATTCGCTGTTCACCCCCCAGGACTGCGTGCTGCACCTGACGCGCGTCGGCAGCCTGGTGCGCGAGCGGCGGCAGCTCTTCCTGCACAAGGGGGTCTGGACCCGCTTCAAGTCGTACGCCTACGGCCAGCTCCACAAGCTGCGCACGAAGAACCCCGAGGGAAAACGCCGGCAACTGCTCGAGCAGTTCGGGTTTGACGTGAAGTACGCCTATCACGTTGTGCGGCTGCTGTATGAGTGCGAGCAGTTGCTGCAGCACGGCGACCTGGACCTGCGGCGTGACCGGGAACACCTGAAAGCGATTCGGCGAGGAGACGTCCCGGAAGAGGAGATTCGCCGTTGGGCGGCCGAAAAGGAACGCCATCTGGAAGCCCTCGCGGCGCGCTCTGCCCTGCCCGACCAACCCGCTGAACCGGCAGTGCGCCGGCTGCTGCTGGAATGCCTCGAAGAGCACTACGGCTCGCTCGACAAGGTGGTCGCCCGCCCCGACGCGGCGGTCGACACCCTGCGGCAAATCGCCGATCTGATGGACCGCTATCGCCAACTGACGCAGAGCAGTGAGCGAGTTCCGTCTGATCAGAGTGACGTCGTGGCTGTCGAGGAAATCGCGCCGCCGTCGACTGACAGTTCTCCGGAAGCATAAAGGCCACTGCTCAATGTCCGCTGGTCATGATTCCCACGACTGGAGGTTCTGGCTGGCGTGGAGCCAGTCGGAAGAGCCGGCGCGCGTCTTGTGGAATCTGCACGACTCGGGCGAGCTGGTCGAATGGCCCGAACTGCACGCGCTGGTGGGGGTTCCCCAGGATCCCGAATGGCATCCCGAGGGGGATGTCTGGGTGCATACGCTGCTGGTCTGCGACGCGGCGGCGGCGATCGCCACCCGGGATTCGCTCGCTTCACCGGAAAGAGTGGCACTGCTGCTGGCCGCTCTCTGTCATGACCTGGGGAAGCCGGCCACCACGCAGTTCGAAACGGGACGCTGGCGTGCCTCGGGGCACCCCGAGGCGGGAATCGAGCCGACGGAACGGCTGCTGGCCCGCATGCAGGCCCCGCCCGAGTTGCTCGAGCCCCTGCGGCCACTGGTGCGCGAGCACCTGGTGCATGCCCAGACCGGCATGTCGGCCCGGGGGATCCGTCGCATTCTGCGGCGGCTGCAGCCGGCGACCCTGCCGCAGTTGGCCCGGCTGATCGAGGCCGACCTGTCGGGTCGGCCGCCATTGCCCCGGGGGCTGACTCCCGCCGTGGCCGACTGGCTGGCCCGGGCGGAAGAGCAGTTGTCGCTGGGCCTCTCCGAGGGGGCGACGGTGGACAGCGAGGCCCCCCTGCTGCAGGGCCGGCACCTGATCGCTCTGGGCTACGAACCGGCGGTCTGGTTCGGCAAGGTGCTGCGCGAGTGCCATGCCGCACAACTGGCGGGGGAGTTTGTTGACGAAGCGGGAGGAGGGGAATTCCTGCAGGCGCGATTGGCGGAACTGCGGCCAACCGGCAGGGAGGAGGATGGGGGCACCCTTCCCCGTCGGGACTGAGCGTGGGAACTGTCGCGCCAGTGGCTGACTGGCTGACAACCCTCATGGGGCGGGAGCCGCCTGGACGGGACTTCACCGCGGCCACCAGCCCTCAGGGAGTCTCTCGGGCGGTTGCCAGGCGGCCTCCTCGTTGGAGGTTGGCGACTCACCGACGGAATCCGCCGATCTCCCCTTGCAGCCAGCCAATTTCCACCTGTACACTAGACAATGTCCCAGATGGGCTGGGGCACGAACGCACAGGAAGAATCCTCCATGCATTCACCATTCCGCTGGTCCCGCCGTCAATTCGTGCAGGGTCTGGGGTGGGGCGGGCTGGGCTTGGGCTGCGGTCTGGGTTTTGGTGAGCCGGGTGTGAATGCTTCCACCATCACCGGCCGGGCGAAGCGCTGCCTGATGCTGTTTCTGTTTGGAGGCCCGGCCCAGTCCGACACGTTCGACCTCAAGCCCGACGCCCCCATGGAGTACCGGGGGGAGTTTAATCCGATCGAGACGTCGGTCCCCGGGATCTGGTGGACCGAACATTTGCCGCGGCTGGCCCGGCTGGCGCAGCACATCGCCCTGGTGCGGTCGGTCACGATGAGTGAAGAGAGCATCGGCGATCATCATGCCGATACCTATTACCTGCTGACCGGCCATCGCCCCGACCGCTCGTTCTTCGTCGAAGGGATCAATCGCAAGCCGCGGGAAGACGATCTCCCCTGCCTCAACTCGGCAGTGGCCCGCGCGCTTGGTCATCCCACCGATCTGCCGGGAGTCGTGCAGTTGCCCGCCCTGTCGGGGGAAGTCACGAACTACGTCAATCCAGGGCAGTTCAGTGGTCGGCTGGGACCGAGGCACGCACCGCTGCTGGTTCGGGGAACGCTCGAAAAGCCGCGGGATCTGGCCGCACCTGATTTCCTTCTGCCGGCGGACCTGCCCGGCACCCGCCTCGACCATCGCCGGAACCTGCTGACGTCTCTCGACCAATGGCACCAGAGTGGGGAGACGGCTTTGGGACTGGGGGGTGGGCGTTCCGCCACCGGGGAAGCCGCGAGCCTCGCGACCTGGAGCGTGCATGAACGGCGGGCCTTTGAACTGCTCACCTCGCCGGGGGTGAAGCGGGCGTTTGATGTGACCCGCGAGCCCGAGGAAACCCGGCTGCGGTATGGCGAAGACATCAATGGGCAGAGCCTGCTGCTGGCCCGTCGGCTGCTGGAAGCGGGGGTTCCCTCGGTGGCGGTCCACTGGATTGGCCGGCGGGTCGGGGCGGGGCTGAGTTGGGACACCCACTCCGACAACTTCGGGCAGTTGAAAAACGTCCTGTTGCCCGCGCTCGACGCGGGTCTCACGGCCCTGCTGCAGGACCTGCACGACCGGGGGCTGCTCGAAGAGACCGTGGTCTTCGTCGCGGGGGAGATGGGGCGGACCCCCAAGGTGGGAGATCCCCGCACCGGCGGGAAGGGGCCGCCGGGGCGCGATCACTGGATCCACCTGATGCCGGCGCTGTTCGCCGGGGGAGGAATTCGCGGAGGTCAGGTGTATGGCACATCGGACCGGTTGGCCGCCTATCCGGCGGAACACCCCGTCCGGCCGGGTGACCTGGCGGCGACGCTGTTCGAGTCCCTGGGAATTCCCCCCGATTTTTCGTACCAGGACCGCGAGGGACGCACCTTTCGGCTGTTGGAGGAGGGGCGGCCGCTGCCACTGTTTGGCTGAGCCGATCCGCCAGAGAAGCGTTGCCCGGGGGACGACCGAAGGCTCGTCCGGGTTCCGAACATCCAAAGAGGGGGACCCCTTGTGTCGCCGCCCCCGGTTCAGTTACCAACACGGTTCAACACACCCGCTTCGATCCCGCAGGATTTTCTGATGACAACGCCAGGCGTGCGCTTTTTGATGTCGGCCGTCGTGACCCTGTTTCTGATGTCGGCTTCGGCGGTGCACGCCCAGGCTCCCCTGGAGATTCCCGCGACCGATGAGGGTCTCCCCGGTGCCGGCCCCATCCGGCGCTACGATTGGTTCCGCGACCTGTGGAAGACGCGGCGGTCCGAATGGGTCAAGCAGCGCGAGTCCCAGCAGGGGGCGGTGGTCTTCCTGGGTGACTCGATCACCCAGGGGTTTGGGGATGACTTCCGCAAGGCGTTTCCCGGGCTCAAGCTCGCGAACCGGGGCATCAGTGGTGACACCACCCGTGGCATGCTGCTGCGGTTGAAGGACGATGTGCTGGTGCTGAAACCTCGCGCGGTCATCATTCTCGCGGGGACCAACGACCTCGAAGAGAAGGCCGAGCCCGAGACGATTGCCGGGAATCTCAAGCTGATCATCGCGGCTCTCAAGCAGCACGACCCCAAACTGCCGGTGGTGGTTTGCCAGGTGTTTCCCGCCTCGGCCAACATGAAGCGGCCCGCCGACAAAATCCGCAAGATCAACGAGCTCTACGCCGGCGTGGTGAAGACCGAGCCGCAGGTCACTCTGATCGACACCTGGACCCTCTTCGCGAATGACCAGGGAGATGCCAAGCCTGCCGAGTTCCCGGATCTGCTGCACCCGAATGAAGCTGGCTACGCCAAGTGGGTCGCGGCTCTGCGGCCGATCTTCGCGACGCTGGGTCTGCTCGAAACCGAGCCCGACCCCTTCCAGCCCGAGCCCGGGTTCACCAGTCTGTTCAATGGGAAGGACCTGACCGGCTGGGGGTTTCGCGAAGGACAGGCGTTGACGCCGAAAGGAAATTTCGACGGCAAGGCCACCAGCGATGACGGGCGGTATCTTGCCAGGAACGGGCGATTGATTGTGACCACACCCCCCGAAGGACGCCGGATCCAACAGCTCTGGACCATCCGGGAATTCCCCAGGAACTTCGTGCTGAAGCTGGAATTCCGGGCGACTCCCAATGCGGACAGCGGGGTCTTCGTCCGGCAACCGCAACTGCAGTGCCGGGATTACCCCCTCGCCGGTCCCTACAAGTCGCTGCAGAAGTACAAGCCGCAGGACTGGAATGAACTGGTCATTACAGTACGCGACAACGTCGCCCACTGCACCTGCAATGGGGAGGTGCTGGAGGCCGAACTCAAACTGCCCGCCACGGGACCGATTGGTCTCGAGGGAGACCGGGGTCAGATGGAATACCGCCGGATTCGGCTGCAGGAAACGCCGTAGGGGGGATCACCCGGAGAGAGGATGTGACCGACGGAGGCTGAGTGTCCGTCGGCCGCGGGTGTGCACAGGGCTGGGCCGCGTTGCGCCGCGTTCGACAAGGGGCGAGCCCGGGGGGCTAGGCGAGGTGGCGTCCCAGCCACTCGAACGCCGCGCCCTGCATCGCCCGATCGAACTTGTGTCCGCCTGGGTAGAACTCGCCGCGGTACATCGGCGGAGCCCCGGCGCGCTGGTAGACCTCGGCCAGCATGCGATCGGCCCGCTGCATCTCCTCGAGGGTATACAGGGGGTCTTCGTTGCAGTTCTGGACCAACGTGGGAAGCGGGGCACGCAGGCCCAGGATCTCGGGGAATTCCAGTTGCCTGGGAAGCAGGGGAATGTAGGTCATCCAGGTGTGTGTAAAGCACTTGTCGAGCAGGAAGTCGCGCCAGGTCGACATGAACCCGACCGCAACCGCGCAGCGGATCCGGTCATCGAGGCCCCCCAGATAGACGGTCCGCAGGCCTCCGCCCGAGAGTCCTGCACAGCCCACGCGGCGGGCATCCACCTCGGGGCGGCTGCAGAGCACGTCGAGCGCCCGCTGGTCTTCGACGAGGTACATCCCGGGCCAGGTGGTCCCGGCACACAACAGGCTCTTGGCGAAGATGTGTTCATGAGCGGCGGCGAAGGCGTTGTACTTGCGGATTCCCTCGAGATCATTGGGTGCGGGGTCGACCCCGTCACCCCGCAGGCGGGGGGGAACATCGGCCACCCGTACCCGGCGGCTGCCAAAGGGGAAGGTGTCGTGCACCAGCACCGCGTACCCCCGGTGAGCCGCCTCATTGGCCCACGCCAACCCCTCATAACTCTGCTGCTGGTGCTGAACCTGCACTTCCCACGGCTGATCGTCGGTGCGGGCAATCTTGCGCCAGCCCAGATACTTGTTGCCCCCGTGATCGTGCAGGGCCAGCAGCCCCGGCAAGGGCCCCTTGGCATCCCGGGGCTTCAGCAGCACCGCTTCGGTGCGCGGTCCGACCGGCAGTTGCCACGAGAGATGCTCGACGATCAGCCCCTGGAACTCGTGGCGGCTGTCGACCCGCACTTCGGGAGTCCCTCCCAGGTCGACCGGGGCGATGCATTCGCGAGTCCGTTGGCGAGCTGCCGAGCGCCAGGCTGCCAAATCGTTCCATTGGCCAGTCCGCAACGAGAGCCAACCGGGGCGGTCACCCAAGACTTGCCCGGCCAGCCAGGGACCATAGCCACCCACCATGTTGAGGCGCGCCAGAGGATTCCCGGGGTCCTCGGCCAGGGCGCCTGCCAGCGGGGCGGCCTCGGCCATCAGAGGTGAACTGGCCGACCAGGCGGCCAGGGTTGACCATCCAGCGGCTTCGAGGAACTGACGACGATCGACGGGATGAGGCTCGGACATGGCGTGGAGTGAGAAAGCGGGGCTGGGCCGATGGAAGTCTCCTCCATCATAGCCAAACCCCCGGTGGCGATCCGTTCGGACAGGGCGTTGGCCCGGGTCTGGTCGCGGTCCGATTTGCGGCGCTTTGGGGGAGTGGCTTCGTGGGGTGTCCGTTCACTCTTGCCCGCCCCCGGAGCACGCAGTTCCCCCAGGATCTGCCCATCGTCGGGCGGGGGGGGATCGTCTTCCAGTTGAACGGTGAACGAGGCCGACATCGCCTGAAATTCGTGAGGCACAGGGAGCGACGGCCGCACAGGGTGGGTAAGGATGGCGGCGATCAGCGAGAGAGTACCGAGCGCCGCCGCGCGCGCAAGACAGGTTTTTGTCGAGTTCATGACGGGAACCAGAGGACAGGACTGCATCCGCGAAAGCCGGTGATCTCCAGGTCGTTCGTTTCCTGGGGACGAATCTTGAGAGCGTGTGAGACCCGGATTGGGAATCACTTGGAATTTCGTGGCGAGTGTCAATGGTCAACGCGTGGGCACCGCCTGCCCAAACGTCGCGGAATCAGAAGCCTGACCTCTTGTGTTCCGAAATGTGCCAGCGTGTTCAGTGTGATGCCAGCGGGTCCCGGTCAGACAGAGATGGCGTCGGTCCCTCGGGTCGGGGATGCAGCACCCAGTCCACAACGCGCCAGTCGAGCCACCAATGGTCAGGATCGTTTCCTCCCCTGGAAATAAAGCCCAGATGACCTCCTCCAGAAACCAAATGCGCCGTTACTGCCGGCGGACGCACGACCAGTCGCAGGGGCTGCGGATCGACCATCGGGTCATCGTGGGCCGCCAGGATCATGGTGGGGACACGAATCTGCGGAATGAACTGCAGCGGGCTCGATTTCTGATAGTACTCACCGGAACTCGCGAATCCTCCCAGTGGCGCCGTGAAGACCTCATCGAATTCCTCAATCGACCGTGGGGGTCGGCGAAAGGTGACCCGGGGCGCCTGGGGGTTGGCCGCCTGCCAGCGGACAACATGCTCACTCAACAGGCGGGCGAAGTATTGGTCGTAGAGTCGGTGAAGTCCCCGCTGGAGATACCGCACACAGCGCTGCAATTCGAGAGGGGGACAACCAGCAAACACCGATTCGAGCCGGGGTGGAGCCAAGTCGGGAGCCTCGCCCGCCATTTTCAGCACGAGACTCCCCCCCATGGAAAAGCCCACGAGGGCCAGGGGAGAATCCGGGAAGGACTCAGTCAGCCACCACAATGCGGCTCGAATGTCATCCGAACGGCCACAGTGATAGGCGCGCCGGGCCAGAGTCAAGCCGGCCCCACAGGTGCGCTGATCGAGGCGAAAGGTCCGTACGCCCCGGGCGTTCAACCGCGCGGCGATCCGCCGCATGTAGGGACTGGCATGGCTTCCCGCGAGCCCATGCACCAGCAAAGCAGCGCGGTCGCCCGCCTGCCAGTGCGGAGGGAGATCGTCGTGCAGTACCAGCGCGTCTCCATCTGGCAGGAGAACCTTGTGCTGCAGTGCCGTCTCCGGGGGAAACCGCTGCCGGGCCCAGACCCCCGCCAGGGTCTGACGATGTCCTCCCCGCAAAAACCAGGGGGATGAAAAGGGGGCCAAAGGAGAACGGGTCATGGCGATGGAGTGCGAAAACCGGATCGGCTTCGGATGGCTCAGGGGTTGTATTCTGTGCCAGTTTGGCGGGAGACCGCCAGTCTCGCCGCAACAGTTTCCGCAGGTGGCGGGCTCGATCCGGAGATGTCTCAACGATTGACCTGGAAAAACCCCGAGCCGAACTCAACAAATGCCAGCTTTCATGCTCACCACTCCGTCCCCTGAGAGACATCGATGCAGCCAAACCGGAATCGAGACATACCAATGGGAACGTCGACCTCTTTGACACCCAAGACCAACGCCGAGATTTCAAAGGTCACAAGGCGGTTTGATCTCCGTGGCGCAAGAAATTCCCGTCAGACCCCCCTGATTCACACTCACCCCGGACAGCGCCGCATGCCCCACTCAAAACCTGACAGTCTGCCGGCAGACAAAAAAAACCGCGGAGCCGCCGCACGGCCAAAGGGGGGGCCAATGATGCCATGCGACGACTCGCGGCTTTTCGAGGAGTCTCAATCTCCCATCCGGAAGGTCGAGACGAGTTGTGGTCAGACTTCTCATGAACTTAGTCGCCGAGCGCAGGAGAAAACCGCCGGGGTGGTTTTTATTTTTTGGATGGGTCGGCGGTTAGGCGCTCAGTCCGCTGCCAAAAACCCATGTTCCAACCCTGCTGAGACGTTGGGTACCCCGGTGGGACGCTGGTCAGTTGCACCCCCCGGGATCGGTGGTCAGACTCTTGAAGTCGCCCAGGTTGGTCTGGCGACCTCCGCTGTCGGACCTTCTTCCCGCCCGGTGCCCCCGCCCGGGGCCACCAATCCATCGCACGTGAAACCACATCCCGCCCCACATCGACCGGTCTTTGAACATGACGCCAAGCCAATCCACCGCCGCCAGGGCTGGGAAGTGGCCGTCTCGGGGGACCTTTCCGAGAAACAGTCGGATCTGGTCGAAGAACTGCTCAAGCTGGAGCCCGGGAGTTGGGGGACTCTCTATTTTGATTCTCCCGGCGGGAACGTTTATGCCGGAATTTCTCTGGCGAGCCTGATCCGCCTGCGACGACTCAGGGCCACCGCCGTCGTTCTGGGAGAGTGTTCCTCGGCGGCGATTCTCCCGTTCGCGGCGTGTCCGGAACGCTACGTACTTCCCTTCAGCACCCTCTTCTTTCACCCCGTCCGCTCTTCAAGCGAAGAAGATGTTCAACTCGAAGAGGCAGCCGAATGGGCCCGACACTTTGCAATTATCGAAGAGGAGATGGACCAGTTGTTGGCGAAGTTCTTCGGCCGCAGTTACGAGGACGTGCGAGGCTGGAGCCGCCCGGGCCGGTTTTTCACTGGCCGGGAAGTGGCCAACCTGGGGCTGGCTCGGCTGCTGGAGGTCAATGGCGACGAGTTGGGGAAACAGATCACCGCGATTCGTAAGCAACCTTCTGTCGCCGGGAAAAACGGCTGAACCTCCCGGCAGTTGGGATCCAGTCTCCCCCCGGTAACGAATCTCTCTTCAGCGAGTGGGTCATGTGACGTCCCTTGGACCGGTTTGAATTGCCGCTGCGGAACCGCGCCGCAGCGTGCTAGACTGACCGTTCGTCGCGCTGGTTCTTCGTCCTCCTGTCGCGTCTTCGTCATGACACCGCCGCTTCTCTGCCTCGGCCCATCGTCCCCACTGCCACGCCGGGAATTCCTGTCGCTGGGACTGCGGGGCCTCGCCGGACTGTCGTTGCCCGCACTCTACCGGCTGCGCTCGGTGGCGGCCGCCGAGGAGGCCCGCCGGACGGAACCGACCGCCGTCATCCTGGTCTGGCTGATTGGCGGTGTGAGCCATCTCGAGACCTGGGACCCCAAGCCTTATTCCGGATCGGAGTATCGTGGGCCGTACGATCCCATTGCCACCCGGTTGCCAGGTGTGCACTTCAGCGAGTTGCTGCCACGGCAGGCGGCGCTGGCCGACCGCTTTTCGATCTTGCGATCGCTGGTGCACACCGGCTTTTGTCACCAGCAGGGAGCCCAGCAACTGCTGACCGGGCATCCGGTGCGCGAACTGCGCAACAAACCCGACGACCCCGACCTGTTCTCGATCGCCCACCTGCTGAGATCCGATCCGTCGCGGTCCCTGCCCAATTACGTGGGGGTCAATCCGGTACCGTATATCGGCTCCGCCTATCTCGGACCGGCCTGGGAACCGTTTTCGGTGACAGGCGATCCCAATGATCCCAAATTCGAGGTTCCGAATCTCGCCTTGCGGGATCCCGAATTGGTACGTCGTCTGGAGGGTCGGATTGACCTCCGACGTGATTTCGACCGCCTGCGGCGCATTCGCGACCGGGCCGGCACCATGGATGCGCTCGACGCGTATGAGGCCCAGGCCTGGAATATATTGACCAGCCAGCAGGCCAAGCAGGCGTTTGATCTGTCGCACGAGGATGATGCGACTCGCGAGCGCTACGGACGAAACCAGTGGGGCCAGCAATGCCTGCTGGCCAGGCGGTTGGTTGAAGCGGGGGTCGAACTGGTGACCACCACCTTGAATGGCCCCCTCTGCGGCCGCGTGCAGAACTGGGACGATCATGCCGTCAATCACAACGTTTTTGACATCATGAAGCTGCGGGCCCCGCTGTTCGACCAGGCGGTCGCGGCTCTCATTGAGGATCTGTTCGCGCGGGGGCTCGACCGCCGGGTCCTGTTGATTGTGACCGGGGAATTTGGCAGGACACCGAAGATCTCGTACGCCGCAAGCACCGGGGAAGGACGAGGCAGTGCCCCCGCCGGAACGATGCAACCGGGGCGCGATCATTGGCCCAGTGCTACGTCGCTGATGTTCTGCGGCGGAGGCATTCCTCCCGGGCAGGTGATTGGGGCCACCGACAGCCGGGGGGAACAGGTGATCGACCGCCGGATGGGAGTCCACGACTTCCTGGCGACCGTCTACCGCCACCTGGGAATCGACGCGGGGCGGATTTCGTTCCAGAACCACTCAGGTCGGCCCATTCCCATCTTGCCCGAAGGCCGTCCAATTCCCGAGTTGACCCCCCCGGGACACCGCCACACCTGATTCGGCGATTCGCCCGCGAACTGGTTGAACTGTGGCCGGTTGCGATTCAGACCGGTTCGACTGAGGCTCGGCTACCGTCCCCAGGATTGCCTATTTCGAGGTCCGCTTGAGAGGAGCAACCGATCGGTTGTCTGGAGTTGGTTCCTCCCGGACGAGTTCGATCAATTCCCTTACCTTGTCGAGAAACTCAGGAGTCGGTTCGACAAGGACCCGTACCAGGCTGGGGAGGTAGACCAGTTCCAGACGGGCGGGCAGACGGTTCTGCCATTGTTCTAGCGCCAGGCAGTAGAGCCCCAGTTGAAGGCCGTACTTTTTCAGCGAAGACTCTGCCACGGTCGCAAGTCTGAGCGTGGCCGATGTCTTGTAGTCGACCACGACCCAACCTTCGTCGGTCGGCCAGAGAGCGTCGATCTGCCCGGCAATGAGCGGGCGGGGAACATCGTTCTTGGTGGACGAGACGGGCCAGGGGAGCAGAAAGTCGACTTCGCGCAGGTTGGCGGGCAGCTCGGCCAGAGGAGCGGCGAGCGGCGACTTCGGCCAACGGGCGAGACACTCGCGGGCCACCGCAATCACCTGGGAAGAGGGCTCGGGGGTCCATCCGACCAGGACGCGCTCGAGTGTCTCGAGCGGCCTTGTCCCGGTCAGTTCCAGTACCTTGTGGACGAGTTGTCCCAGCGGGATCGAGTCGGATTCCGGGACATGCAGAGACGACGTGGCCGCAGGCCCCTCGTGCACCGTCACCCGGGCCAGCTGGACGAGTTGGTTCAGGTCATTGCGCCCCAGTTTCTGGAGACGCTGTTCAACCAGCTGCTCCAGCCGGGACACACTGAGCCGCTCGTGGGCTGACAGGTGGTGGACAAATGACCGCAGCGACTCGGGCAGCCCAGCCGGCGACGCCTGTTCGACACTCTCCCGCAGTTGGCTCAGAGACAGACGACGGGAATGGGCTGCCTCGGAAGGTGATTCGACCACGGGCCGGCTCTGGTGCACGTGGATCTCAGGAAGGTTGCGCGAGTATTTCGCGAGGACCGAACCGGCCGCGCTTCCCGGAGCCAGCCGAGGTTGCCCGGTCCGCAAATCGAAGCGTTCATTGAGCAGCCGCAGCCAGGGGTGCTCGAGTTTCAGGCCCCGGGGGCCCTGCAGCAGGGTGCCAGAGAGAATCAGCAAATCGGCCGCCCGCGTCGTGGCGACGTACAACAAACGCTGCGTTTCGGCCAGCGCCTCGTCGGCCTCCAACCCGGCGTACACCTGCCGGCCCAGGTGCGGGATCTTCCGTCCGAACTTCTTGGGAAGTTCCACCAGGGGCCCGAGGCGTTCGTCGATACGGGCCATCTCCCGGTCTCCCTGCACCTTGCGGTTCATGTCCGCCAGCACGACCACGGGGAACTCGAGTCCCTTTGACTGGTGGATGGTCATCACCCGCACCACATTGCTGCTTTCGGGATGCGTGGCGGCAAGTGATTCGCGGGGCTCCTCGGTGACCGCCTCCTGCAGATGCCGGGCGAAATCGGCCAGCGAGAACAGTCCCGCCTGGTCGAAATCACGGGCCATGTCGATCAGCTTGCGGAGGTTGGCGAGTTTCCGTTCTCCCAGGAATTCTCCGAGCAGCGAGGCGTCGTAACCGGTTTCGTCGATCGCCCCCCGCAGCAGTTCGGCCACCGAGGTGCGGGCGGCCCGTTGCCGCAACATGGCCAGCATCTGCAACGCTTCGCGGACGCGGGCTTCGCTGCCAGGATCGGCGGGATCGGGATCATCCGGCAGGGGTGCCGGTAGCGAAGTTGCCATTGCCTCATCTGTAGCCGGTACTTCCGACAGCGTCGGAGGAATACCAAGCCAACCCGCCCGGTGCGCCCCCAGCAAATCGTCGTCGCTCAGGGCAAAGAAGGGAGAACGTAGCACCCCGACCAGGGCAATGTGGTCGTCCGGTTCATGCAGCACCCTGCAGAGATTGACGATGTCATGAATTTCCTGCTGTGCGAAGAAAGCCTTTCCCCCCACCACATAGTGATCGATGTTCCATTCTCGCAAGGCGTCCTCATACAGCGGCACATCACTCATCGCGCGGAGCAACACCACGATGTCGCGCGGCTGAGTGGTCCGCAGATGCCAATCCCCGTTGGCATCTCGTTCGCGGATCCGTGGAACATTGTCAGTCAGCAACTGACGCAGACGCCGTGCGATCCAGTCGGCTTCGACGCGCCGGCGCTCGCGTGCGTTTGGCTCTTCCGCATCGGACTCATCCGTGGTTGCTTCATCAGCCGTCGCGGTGACGAACAAAAACTCGATCGCCGGTGCGGTGGAAACCTGCGGCGTCTGCGGGGTCAGCGGCTCGTACTCGCCCCCGAGGGCTCCGTCGCACAGCATGTTCACAAAGTTCAGCACCGCAGGCTGGCTGCGAAAGTTTCCGGTGAGGGGAAGTTGACCCGCCGGGGGGAGAGCGCCCCGCAATTCGCGGAATACCTGCGGCTCGGCACGGCGGAACCGGTAGATCGATTGCTTGATGTCTCCCACCAGAAACAACCGACCGGTCGTAAGCTGGTCGCCGCACAACAGCCGCACAATCTCCGCCTGCAAGCGGTCTGTGTCCTGGAATTCATCGACCATCAACAAGGAAATCCCAGCAGCGGCGCGGGCCCGGACAGCCGGGTGATCGCGCAACAGGTTGCGGGCACCGGTCAGCAGGTCGTCAAAATCGAGCCAACCCTCTTCGCGCTTGCGTCGGTCGTATTCGGCACCGGCCCGGTCGACCACGCGCAGAGCGGCGAGGCTGATACGGGCTGAATCGAGGGCGGCCTCGGCATCGGGCGCTACTTTCTCGGCCAGCTTGCGCAGACCCTCGCGCACTGTGGTCAGCGAGTTCTTGACCTCTTCATAGATTTCTTCGCTCGGCCAGTCATGTTTGCTGCCGCCTCCCTTCACTCCAGCCGCATCGGCGAGTCGCCGCGCTTCGGCTTCCAAATCGCGGGCTTTTGCCAGACGCGGCAGCCCGCTGCGCAATGTCTCGCAGCGCTCGGCCATTACCGCGTTGGTCGATTGATTTACCTCCAGAAGTTCCAGCAGCGACTTCACGGCAACTGACTCGACAAACTCCTGGATCAATCGTGGGACCACCTCGGCATTCCAGATCTTCAGCCAGTGTGCCGAGAGTTGCTCGGCCGACATCTGCCTCCACTCCCCCCCCTCCAGGCGATACCGCTGGGGAACGAGATTCGCCAGCCGCTGCAGGGTCCCCTCCCATTGAAAGGTCAGCACCAATGCGAGGGCATCCGGGTCGTGTTCGACCACCAGATCATGCAGGGTCCGTACGAGTGAATTCCACAGAAATGCCGCTCCGGTCGTCTCGTCAAACAACCGCGATTGCGGATCAATGCCAGACTCCACCGCATTGGATCGGAGCAATTGCATACAGAACGAGTGGATCGTACTGATGCGAGCGGCATCGACATCACGAACCAGTCGCTGCCAGTGCTCAACCTGTTCGTTCGGGCAAGTGGAAAGACGCTCGCGACAGGTGCGTCGGACCCGCTCGCGCATCTCACGGGCCGCCCGGTCAGTGAAGGTGATTGCCACAACCGAACTCAGTTCGGCCAGGGGGGAATCCGGGATTTTACGGCGTCCCTTTCCCGGGATGAACTCGGGCGGGGCAATCTGCGCCAGGAACCTCTGTGTCAGGACAAAGGTCTTGCCGCAACCGGCTCCCGCCGACAAAGCCACCGAGATCCCGCGGGCTTCAATCGCCTGTTTCTGTTCCGCTGTGTATTCGGGCATCGAGCGACTTTCCCTCTTGGGCAGATTCGGGTCGGCGAGATTCTGTTCGGGGAAATCGCCCCCTCAGCCAAGCTGGACATCACAATACCATTCCCATCACCCCACAGGCAGTCAGGGACCAGTCTCCATCGGTGTTCCCAGCCGCCAACCATGCTGGTGGTGGTTCACTTCACCTGGGTCGCAGCCGACGGGACATCCCACCACCACTGTGTAACCTGTTCTGGGAGATCCGGCAGCCGGGGGATCACACCCTCGTCGGTCAAAGGGCCCGCCTCGGCCAACAACTTCTCAGGCCGCAACTCCACCCCGCCGCTGACCGTACAGATCCAGGCCCCCTTCTTTCCCGGCCGCACCTGAGCCAATGGGGGGGTGTGGCGGGGAATGGGCCCCTGACGGGTCTGGATCCGCGCCGAGTCCAGCAGTAGACCGGGTCGCCACGCCCGGTCTGATTCCTCGGCACGGTTCCGCACGATTTCAGCCGCGAGAGCTAGAGACAGGAGATTCTGTAAATCGGCGAAGACCGGCAGCCGTGCCACCACATCCGGCAGCAGCCTTGTGGCCAGCTCGGCGAATTGAGTCGCCTCGAGGCTGGCAGGAGTTCCTGGTTCGCCATCGGCCAGAAGGCGGGCGGTCTGCACCTGAAGTGGCTGAGGATCAATCCGCCACGTTTCCCGATCCTCTGACACCCGCAACGCCCGCGGAGCGGGAGCGAACCACCAACGCTGTTGCGGTACTTGTCCCATCGCCCCTCGCTGGGCCAACAGGTCGGGGAAAGACTTCCAGGCGACGACCGGGGCAGGATCATGTCCCAGTGCCAACCGCTTCAATCGGTAGTCGGCACTGACCAGCTTCTGGGCGAACCGGGTCTCGGGAGGGATGCCGAAGATGGTGATCGCCTGCGGACCAGCTGCCTGCTCGAGCGCTCGCGCGACGGGGCTTGCCCGCGAGGCCTCCATCCGCCGGTTTTGGCGCAACAGACGCTCAACTGCCGCCAATCCAGCGTTCGTAGGATCGATGGAGCAGCCAATGAAATCGTCGGTCGGCCGATCGGGAAACGCATAACGTAGCGCGACCAGCAGATCATCCAGTTCCAGGACAGGACGTCCTCCTGCGGTGGCGACTGGCCTTCCGTTCTCATCAGCCACCCACCCCCCAGCCTGCCCCATAAGCCAGATGTCGTTGGTGTCGCGTTGGCAGAAAACCCAGTCGATCTGGTGCAGTCCCGCCAAAAACCGCAGATCGCCGGGGAGCTGGTCGCAGTCGAGTTTTCCGTCTGCCGCCCGACGCTGGTCGAGGACCGCTTCCAGCCGGCGCAGCGAAATCACACGGAGTGGTGACGATCGGGACATCGCAGCGGGGGGCGGAGGGAGGGCCGCCCGGGCTGCCAGGAGCTCAGTCTCGCTGATAGGCTCGGCCAACCGCACCTCTCCCCGGGGATCAAACGCCACCCCTCCAACCTGGGCTTGGACCGGGATATCACCCCACAGGATTCCGCTGCACAATCCCAGTCCCAGCCAAATCCAGCCCCACACCACAGGCCGATGGAGGCGGGATTTCTTCACAGACAGCAGAGGACCAAGCATGGAATCACCCGGCGGGGAATGTCCAAACCATCTCAGATGACCGAAGTCTACCAGATCGCGGGGATTGGGGTGGATCAAAAGTTCACCCCAAAGAATGGGGAAATCGTCCCTTTCCGGGGAGCCCAAGGTCTTCAACACTCCAGGGCATAGTGCCGCAGGAGTTCGTCGAGCCCAGCGTGCAATCGGCTGCGGGGGAGCACCTCGTGACAACCCGTGCTGCGGGCCTCATCAAGCAGGGCTGTGGCAACATGGGACCCAAACGCCACCACCGGAATCTGCCGGCTGGTCTGAAACTGTTCCACCACCGTGCGTAAACCGGTCATTCCAGGTTGCAGATCAACCAACACCAGCCGCAGCCGGGGAGCGTCGACCGACATCGCCCGCCCGGGATCGGAAGCGGACAGAAACCGCAAACCGGCGGCAGCCGCCGCGCCCGCAACACGCGATTCAATCATCAGGTCACGCGTCACCAACAACACGGCGGCAGCGTTGGGATCGACCGGGGACGGGGAACTGCCACCAAGCGACAGGGGAATCATGCGAGGTCCGAACGAGGACAAACTGGGCCAGGGAAGTGCCTTTCGGCAGAGCAGCCCACATTCGCAATTGTAGAGGCAATCGACCAACTCAGACACCGGCCAGTGCTACGCCTGCACACGGACCACTACCCCCCCGAAGCAACGTTCGGTCCCCGTGGGAGAATCCACCAGGAGGGCACCCGAGTCGTCGATGCCGAGACAGAGTCCAGACACCGTGCGATCCCCTGCCTGCAGTGAGACCTGTCGTCCCGCAAGTGGGCAACGCTGCCGCCAGCCTTCGGGGAGGAGTGGATCGTCCTGGGCCAGCCCCTGAGCGAGGTCGGTGAACTCGCGCATCCACCCGCACAGCACACGCAAGCGATCAATGGCCGGGTGGAGTGCGGATAGAGAGACGCCTTCGTACAAAGGGCCATCCATCATGTCGACCAGAGAGCACGCGGACTCTTGCAGTTCCGAGGGAGCATCCCGCAGGGAATTGTTCACGTTGACCCCCATTCCCAACACCAGTCGCGGTGTACTGGTCGCCCCCGGGACAGTCTCGACGAGGATTCCGGCCAACTTGCGACCAGCGATATGCACATCATTGGGCCACTTGAGCTGAGCCGTGGCCCCGGGCAGCAGTCGGTCGAGTTCATGACACAACGCGAGAGCCGCGACCAGGGACAGGCGGGGCCAATAAGCGGGAGTCAGCGCGGGGACATCGGGACCGAGGAAATCCTGCGTGGGATCGAGCACCAGCGAAAAGGTCAGTGCTCCTTCGGTCGACCACCAGCGGTTTCCTCCCCGTCCGCGTCCGGCGGACTGGAGGTCGGCCCCAACAAGGATGGGGGTAGGCAGGCTGTCGCTACTGGCCAATTCGAGCGCCCGGGAGTTGGTTGAACCGATTTCGGCATGCCATTCGACATGGGCGAACAGCCCCGAACGGCGCAGGTCTTCAAGATCCATCACGAACCAGAGGTGCTCCGGCAAAGGACAGGCGGGACGGGCCACAGGAGGCCGACGAGCTACCTCATTTGATTAATCATGACACATCAGTCAAATCCGATTTGGCGGGCACTTCGAGACTTCGCCAGCAGTACCAACTGGCGATGGTGGCATAGGGCCGCCACGGGCGGGCGAGTTGCTGCGCAGTCTGACGGTCAGGCAGATCGGGCAAACCATGCAGCCGCTTGAGGGCCGAACGAATGCCAAAGTCGTCGTGGGGAAACACATCAGGCCGACCGAGTGAAAACATCAGGAACATCTGGGCCGTCCAGACTCCAATCCCCCGAACCTGAATCAAGTCGGCGATCACCTCGTCGTCGGTCATCCGGGCCATGCGAGCGAGATGGACATCGCCTTCGGCGACCCGGCTGGCCAGGTCGTGCAGCGAGCGGGCCTTCTGCGGTGAGACGCCGACTGACCGCAGTTCGTCGGGGGTAAGTTCGAGGATCGACTCAGGAGTGACCCGACGCGGTCGAAGTCGGTCGCGCAGGCGGATCTCAATTGAGCGGGCCGCCTTGCCGGAGATCTGCTGCGACAAGATCGACCGCACCAGCATCGGGAACCGAGCCCCCTGCAAACGCAGCGCGAAGGGTCCGACCTGATCGATCACAGTCCGCAGCACAGGATCATGGCGGCGCAGATGACCCACCCCCTGCCGCACCAAGTCGGGATCCCAACCCATAAACCGCCACCTCTCCAACACTGCTCCAAACTCACTGCAATCCGACGGACTCGACACAGCGGCCTCGATCCACCGGTCGGCCACACGGGATCAGCCTCGAGCAGACCGATCCCTTCACGTCCGCCGGATCAGCTTCTGTAGCAGAACCGACCCCGGATCTGATTGTCGGCCACCGGGGTCGATCTGCCAACCCGAGCGGGCCGTAATTCAGCCTGCCTTTTTCAGGAAGTGGCAGATCCGCTCGAAGTCTTCGTTATTCGCGAAGTGGACCATCAGCTTCCCCGCCTGCTTCGCCTTAAGGCTGATCTCGACCTTGGTCCCCAGGGCGTCACGGAGTTGACGTTCGAGGTCGCGGATATGGGCCCCCCCAATCGAGCCTCCCCGCGAACGTCCTTTGGACTTGGTTCCGCCGCCGGCGGCGGCTGCGAAGGGAAGCACGTCGCCCGAGAGAAGCTTCTCGCGGACCAGTTCCTCGGTCCGCCTCACACTCAGGCTCTCGGCCTCGATCTGGGCACACAAATCGACCTGGTGGGACTCGACCTCCAGCGGCAGCAGCGCCCGGGCGTGACCTGCTGAGATCGCCCCACGTCCCAACGCCTGCTTGACCGGTTCGGGCAGTTCCAACAACCGCAGGCAGTTGCTGATGGTCGACCGGTCTTTCCCCATCTTGCGGGCCAGTTCTTCAATCGACCCGCCGAACCTGTCGAGATAGCCCTGGAAGGCAGTGGCCTTTTCCAGATCGTTCAGATCGGCCCGCTGCACATTTTCAACAATCGCTACTTCGCAGACCGATTTGTCGTCCATCTCGACGACCCGGCAGGGAACCTCAGCCAAGCCCACGCGACGCGACGCCAACAGTCTCCGCTCGCCAGCGATCAGTTGCCACCCTTCGGCTACCTTCCGCACCAGCAGCGGTTGCAGCACCCCATGCTGGGCAATGCTCTGTACCAGTTCGGCCAACTCTTCGCTGTCAAACTCGGTACGGGGCTGGTAGGGGTTCCGTGCAATACTGTCGACAGGTATCGGAACGTATTCGGTACTGCCCCCTGCCAACGCCGGCGGACCCAGCGAAGCCACCCCGGCTGAGGCGATCGCCTCTTCGGTCGAGGCAGTCTCTCCTCCCCCCAACAGAGCGTTCAGCCCCCGGCCGAGACGGCGACGGGAGGCGAGCTGAGCATCGTGTGATTCTGGCAAGTTCATCTGTGCGTCTTCCATGACGGGTATCCAATCAACAAGGGGCGTGAAAGTGCGAGCGCCCAGTCCCTTTCATTTCGTCGCGCAGACCAGCCGCGCTTCAGTCGAACGGCAGAGAATCCCCGCGAGCGTGGGAAGACTATCCCCAGGCTGGAAGATCGGGCAAGATGAATTGGCCCTGGCAAGGCCTTCTCTCCCGTCTCGCGGTGGTCGTCCTGCCAGCACGATTGACTGCCCTCGGGGCCGAGCGACGGACTGGACCGACGGTGCCTGTCAGCTCGCTACCGGCTACTTTCGCAGAAACGCTTTGCCAGACACCAACCCGCAGGGGCCGATCGCCTCAGGCCAACTGCTGACCGCCGAGCCAGGCCAACTCGTTTCCCCTGGGGCAGCTCCTAGGGATTGGGCGCCGAGCCAACCCGCCAGACTTCCAAGTGGTACGGTCGGTCAAGTCCGCCGTCGGCCACCGACTGCCACGCCTCATCCAGCCAGACCAACGGGGGAACCGCCAACTCCAGTTGGGCCACCGGTCGCCATCGCGCATCGCCTGCCGTTGGTCCCTCGAAGCCTGGTTCACGTTGGCTGCGATCTCCTACGATGATAAACGTGGGGGCGAGGTCCACCCCTGGCTTCCGGGTGAACTCAAGGTCCTGGACGGGCTGCACCACGGGCAGTCCACACGCCCGCAGATGGAATACCAAGGCCGGCTCGGCATGGACGTAGATCAAGGCATCGATCGGCTGTTTGTGTGAGATCGCCAAGCTCTGCTGGATCGCCTCAACGACTTGCCGGGCTCCCTCGGCCAATCCCATCTGCGGATGGCCGATCAGCCAGTCCCGCTGCCAGGCACGACTCGACGCCACAGCCCCCAACAGCAGCAGGCCCAAGGCCCCCCATCTGCCCGGCCCCGGCCGAGAATCTGCCCGGGATGGTTTTTGGCTTTCTGTCTCGGACACCAACCAGCCTGCCACCCAGGCTCCTGCTACGAGCCAACTGGCCACCAGCCAAGGCAACGTAAGACGGGGGTAAGGGGTGTAACCGGGCGTCGCAAGGGTCAACGAGAGCCACCAGGCCAAGAGCAGCCAGATCGGAAGCTCTCCCCATCGCGACCGGCCCGCCGGTCGAACCAGACACACCAGCAGCGCGATGGCAACCAGGAACGTGATGGGAAGTGTGCCGAAACAGAGTCCCCCAGCCGCCAGGATTGACCAACCCCAGACTGGGACGGTACGCCGGGGGGAATTTATCCAGAGCAGGGACAACCCCAACAGCCAGGCAAAGCGACTGGGGAAATCTTCCAGAAACATCAGCGCTTCGAATTGGCGCACAACGCTGGACATCATACCCGACCATCCCACCAGGTATCTGCGGTGGTTGGCCGCCACAACGCGATAACCGCCCAGCGACTCCAACCCCCACAGGCAGGGGAGCCAGAGTCCGATCGCCAGAGTCAACAAGAGAAACACCCGACCGACCACGCGCCCTACAGCGGGTGAATTGCTGGTTTCACGTGAAACGAAGCCGTAGCCCAAACGGGTGAACCGCGAGGGAGGGACCTCGGCAGCGGCTCTTGAAGACGAAGCTTCCGAAATTCGAGAACCAGCACTGTCAGCCGATTCGAGTCCCACGCCATTCCCAGGGGGCGCAATGGGGGCGGGCTGAATCGCTTTGTCCTCGTGAGGAAACTCCTTGTGACTCTGGGCGGCCGCAGCCGGTGCCAACTCGCACTCCCTGGAGGCTGGCCCTGAGGAGCAGGTTGGCGGAGTCGCGGTGGTTTCACGTGAAACGCGAGCCAGGTTGATCGCGGGTGAAGGAGTTTGTGAGGTACCCGCCCCTGTCGGTTCGCCCTTCCAACCCAAGCCGTCTTGGACGGAGGGAAGCGCCACAGCGATTCCAGCATTCCTCGAACCTTCGGATCCCTTGGGAGCAGGCTGACCGCACCCATCGCCCGCGGTAGTCGGGTCGGAATCGGTCGTGGGGGCTGCTGCCGGAGTCGAAGGCTGAGCCGTTCCACGTGAAACGGAGTCCGGCAGGCCTGTGGGGACAGAGACCTCTGACCGGAAGGTCAGAGGAGCGGACGAAGAAACGGGAGCCGGATCAGCGAGTTGCGCCCGGGGAAATGCAAGATTGCCTGGATGAGGCGCTATGTCAGTGGTGCCCAGAGGGGACGTTGCATCCCCGGCGGGGGTTTTGGGACCCGTTTCACGTGAAACAGATCGGGCCCGAGGAGAGTCTGTACCGCCAAGGCTGACTGTTTCACGTGAAACGCCCAGTGCTGGAGGGACTTCAGAATTCGTTTCACGTGAAACGGGCGCCACTCCTGTCGCCACAATCGTCCGGGACACCGGCTTCAGAACAACCCCCCAGCCCGGCTGAGCCAGATTGGAGGATTTCTCCTGCGGATTACCCCCCTCAGGAACCTGACCAACCACCGAGTCACCCCGACCGGCCCGTCTTGCCGAACCGTCAAGAACGCCAGCTGTTTCACGTGAAACGTGATTGACAGCCCCCCAGGCAACCATTCCACCAAGGCGAAACAGCAGCCAGGGAACCACGGCCGAGCTCCAGATGGCCAGCGGGAGCCAACCGTTGTACTTGGTCCACCAGGACAGGGCGGCACACGTAGCCGCCGCCAACCACCGTCGACTCCCTCCCCGTTGGATCCATTCCCCCCCAAGGTAGACTGCCGCTGTCAGAAACAGACAAAGGGGGGCATCGGTAAGCGCGGTGCGAGAGAAGTAGGCGTGGGGCCCAGACAAGGCCGCCAGAGTTCCGGCAATCAAACCCGCCGCTGGGCCAAACCACTGCCGCCCCACCCACCAGACAAGAGGAACCAGCAGACAACCGCAGATCAGCCCAGGCAACAGGGGGGCACTCCCGGTCGCCCCACCCAGTGAAATCGACAGCTCAATGAGGGCCGGAACCAACGGCGGGGCATACAGGTGCCGCGCCGGGTAGGCATAGTCGCTCTCGGACCCAAACCAGACGTTGGAGGCGTAAATCCCCTCATCGAAATGGGCCAGGGTAACCTGCGACAACGCCCCCCAGCGCAACGCGATCCCCAACAGGGTGACTATTCCCGCCAGTCCCACTTCACGCGGGCAGAGAGGGAACGACCGCTGGGAGACCGCAGCCGGAACACCAGACGACGCAGCCATGGATTGGACAGAGAGACAACCGGACACGAGGAATCACAACAGAAAATGATAACAGATTCGCGATTTGTGTCGGCGCTGCAATCCCGGCAGTGGAGAGACTGCCCGCGGGATGCCTGACAGTTTGACAGGCCAGCCCCACTCGGGGCGAAACCGCCTAGCGACGGACTTTGGAATTGTCGCGCTGGTACGAGTCACTCTCGAGGATTCCCCGGTCCGCGGGTGCGCCGGGTGGCAAACCAGTCGGCTTCACCACAGCGGGGGAACGGGCTTTCGAACGAACAGTTGCCGGGGTACTCCGCCACAAGCCAATCGGAGCCTTTCCCGACGGCTCTTGGTCCTTCGGTCCGCGCCGGGAGGACGACGGCGAAGTGGAACGCGAGACCTCAGACGGCACCGGCACCGCGTCCCCGGGCTCCACCGGAGGAGGCACCAATCGCTCCTCCAGCAATCGTTCCTTCGATGGCTGATCTTCCGACTGCGGATCATCCCCCGTTGAACCTTCTTCCGGACCTTCCTCCTCGACTGTTTCGGACGCAGGGTCTGACTCAGCGGCGTTGTCGGCAGCCACTTCATCCTCATTCAGGGGAGCCATGCGATTGGGAAGCGAAATCGATTCCACTCGCAATTTGTATTGAACCGGTTCGGAATCCCGGAGACCCTCTGCCAGTGATCCCGCTGGGGGAGTAACAACCACCTGGTGCGTGGCGTCGAACTTGCGGCCATCGACCGTCTTCAACCGGGCCACCACCGTCAGCCGTTCGCTCTGGGGAATCGACTGCCACGGAACCCGGACGAGAAAGCCCGACCCCAAAAGTCCCTTGTGCCAGAGGTCAGCCACCTCATCGCGGGGAATCGACCAGGATCCCAGTTGCTGCCGCTCGCCCGATTGCGAAAGGTCAAGCAGTTCCAATTCGATGTCACCCCCCAACTTGACCAGGTCACCATGTTCGTCGACCGGCGAGAGCAGCACAGTCAGTCCCTCGTCGCCCGGAGCGGGGTCACTGTCCCAGCCGCCGGTCATCAACGAATGCAGGGTCAGCTTCGAGGCGCGATGGAGCGCCTGCGATTGCTCCATGGTGAGGGTCTGTCGTCCTGACTTGGCCAGTTGTGACCGCAGGCTGTCGGCATCAGACTGGGCGACCCGCAGTTCGGACTCGAGTCGCGACATCCGGTCTTCCAGAGCCACCCGGAGGTCTTCCTGCTGGCGCAATTCCGACTCGAGGGCTTCAAGGTTCCCGCGCGCGGCACAACCGGCGAGAGCCAACAGACCCAGCAGCACTCCGAGAGCACGGCAACAGGGCATGATGCGCGGAACAGAGAATGGGACCGACAACCGCCGGACAGGAAACGGGGGGGAAGATTACCATGGCTGGTCAGGGGCGTCACTAGGAATTTCTGACAACCCATCTTTCCCACCCATCCCGTCTGCCCGCGAATACCTGGTCCGCTGGTACAAAGGGTACGGAACCACCGTGGGGCCGATTGGGTCTCACTCCGACGAGCATCTATCGCGGCACCGTCAGCTGGGGTCGATCACCCGAATCTGCAGAGGACGTTCGAAAGCTTTCTCGAACGACTTGGCATGGTTGCGCACCTCCCAAAGCTCCAGGTGACAGTCGCGGGCGGGGGTCAGTTCCAGCAACACCGCTTTGGAATCGATGGGCCGGAAACGGGCACGCGCGACCGACTGCAAGTGGCTGCGGTCGAGGCTCTCGGCAATCCGCAGGAAGGAGCAAAGCACCTTGACGGTTTCACGAGCCGCCTTGTCAAGCATCGCGTACTCGGGATGTTTCATGCGCGGAAACGCCTTGTGATGAAACAGCACGGTCGTCGCGATGATGGTCAGTTCGGTCTGATCAAAACCCAACAGGTCAGCGTTCCGGATGAAGTAGTACGAGTGCACACGGTGCTGCGAGTAGCTGAGGAAGCCGCCGATGTCATGTAACAGAGCTGCGTGTTCGAGCAATTCACGCTCCCAGTCTCCGGCCTCGTGGATTCCCGATTGCCGCGCCGAGTCGAACAGTTGCCACGCCAGATTGGCGACGTGGCGGGCGTGAGCCTCATCGAAGTTGCAGCGCCGACCCAGCTCGAGCACACTGCGCTCACGAAAGGAGACCATCTGAAAGAGGGGGGCGTCGTCCGAGCGTTGCAGCCAGTCAATTGGCAATCCTTCGCGCAGCCCCCGGTCCGACAGTTGGAACTCGGGAATGTTGAGTTCTTCGAGCAGAGTTTCCAGTACGGCGGCACCCGCCACAATAATGTCAGCCCGCTCGGGGTTGATTCCGGGTACCTCGCGCCGCCGCTCGAGCGGCAACGAGCAGAGCAGCCTGATCGTCTCGCGCAACTGACTCCGGGTAATGACATCTCCCTTCTGCAGGCCCCGTTTGTTAATCATCCGCGCGGTGATCTCAGCCAGGTTGCACGCCGTGCCAGAACTGGCAATCGCCTGCTCGATGGGAAACTGTCGCAACCGCTGCAGCGTGCGCACTGACCGCGTCCGCACGTATCGCTGAAGACGGGCGTACTTTTTGGCCGAGACAGGGCCGTTGTCATCCCGGCGGAAGAACATGCTTGTCAGCCGGATCGCGCCCAGTTTCAACGAGTCGAGAAACCGGTACTGCGTCTGGTCACCGATGATGGTCTCGGTGCTTCCGCCACCGATGTCGATGAACAGCGTCTGCTTCGATCCCAGGTTGGCCCCGCTGGAGACCCCCAGATAAATGAGACGGGCTTCTTCTTTCCCCGAGATCACCCGTACATCAATCCCGGCAATCCGCCTCAGGTGTCTCACAAACACCGCGCGGTTCTCGGCGTCGCGGGTAGCAGAAGTGGCGACGGCGATGATCCGTTCGGCTCCCCGCGACCGGGCGATCTCGGCGAACTTCGCGCACACCAGGCTCGCCCGGCGCATCGCGTCGGGTTGCAGTCGGTTCTTGCGGAACTCTCCCTCCCCGAGGCGCACTGTTTCCTTCTGCTCGGTCAACACGGCGAACGAGTGATTGGGATAGAACCGCACCAGCAACAGCCGGATCGAGTTCGTGCCAATATCGAGAAACCCCACGCTGTGTTCCCCAGTGGCGGCGACCGGTGTTTCGGGAAGGGGC
>JBKDUK010000308.1:0-2606 GCA_046339535.1 Planctomycetaceae bacterium
TCGGTGATCGGAAAGCGTTCCGGGCGGCTCGTGGAAACGACGCAACTGGGGCGGAACGACAAGGGGCCGCCGATGGTCACGCGGTACGCCGACATCACGCCGAACGCCGATCTCGCCAACGACCTGTTCCTGCCGCCGGACGGAGTCACGTTCAAGACGGTCGGCTCCCTCGCGGAGTACGCCGAACTTGAAAAGGAGAGGGTGCTCGAATCGGTCAAGGACCTGCGGCCTTGGGAGGTCGAACTTCCGGTCGAGTATCCCTTGCGCCGGGATCCTCCGGTTTTCGATGAAGCGACCGGAACCTACAAGTTATCCCCTCCGCCCGGATTCACGGCCGAGGAATACCAAGAGGCACTGTCCCGATTGGTTCTGGAGGAGAGGCAACGAGAGGGGAATCGCCTTCCGGGGGAGCCCACCTTGGAAGAGCGCCACAAGGCACTGAACAGGTCGAGGTTGACTCCATCCCAGTTGGCCGACTTGGCCTATTACGAAGGACGGAGTTCATCCAGAAGTGAGCCATCTTCTCGCGCCGATCCGCGGGCAGGAGAGCCCGCCACCTCCGGGGCGAGTCAATCACTTTCTGACTACGGCAATCTGCTTCTGATCGCGGTGAATGTCGTGGCGATCGCCACGATCGCCTGGACGCTCGTGCGTCGCTGGGGCGCTACCGGCCGAGACCGTTCTTGATCGACAGTGTCTCTTGTGAACCGCTGCTCGCGTTCGTGAGTGAGTCGCCCTGCCTGAACAACCAAAAGGGGTGAACATCCATGAAGCACCTTCGTGCCAATGGCGATCTTCGCGCAGTCATGGCAATGCTGATGCTGATCGTGTGGTCGGGTCAAGTCCTGAACGCCCGTCAGGTGTCGCCGCCGCCGGGCTCGGGAACGGCGACAAACTGCGAAGCGGAACGGGACGAGCGGTTCCGAACCGCGTTGAGGGATTACCTTGCCGCACGGGCGGGTATCGATCGGAAGAAGGCAGCCGCCATCGCGAGTTGTCAGGACACGTTCAACAATGTCGATCTCCCGGACTGCGCTCGGAAATATGATTCTCAAATGAAGGTTTTGCTGGCGAGCGTCGGAACAGGGACTATGGTCTGCGCTGCGATGTGCGTGGTCGTTGTCACTCCAGCAGGAGCGACGGTGGCGCCGAGTTGCGCGACGTGCATCGGGGCACTCTATACCGTGGTGGCAGGTGGGTTCGTGAAAGCCCTAACTGACTTCAATGATTGCGTGGGGAAGGCCACGGCTTCTGCTTCGGTGTGCGGGCGGGATGCTACAAGAAGCGCAGAAGTGGCGGCTGCGGAAGCGCAAGAGGAATACGACAGAAGGCTCATGGATGCCATGAATCGTTTCATTCAGTGCAAGGAAGGCACCGGCGGGTAAGCCTAGCTTCCGACGAAAACGGGTTGATCCGGAGTCCAGCCAGGCCGGGCCCTGAATCTCGGAGCATGTCGATGGGAGGACCTCGGTATTTCTTGCTTGCCTTCTGGGTCGTGTTCGTTGGGGCTGTCGCTCTCCAGCAGCGCGACGCGATGCGCACGGCGATGGAATCGCGCCCGTGGGAGGCCGAACTTCCGGTCAAACACCCACTCGTTCGCGATCTGCCGTACCTTGACGAAACGGCTGGAAGGTTCAGGTTTCCGCCCCCGCCAGGTTTCACGGAAGAGGAGTACTACGCTGTGTTCGCCCGCTTGGTGGCGGAGGAAGGGCAGCGGACTGGTGATCGTCTGCCCGGGGAGCCATCCCTCGACGAGCGAATCAAGGCATTGGACAGGTCGCGACTGACGCCGTCCCAACTGGCGGACCTGGAGTACTTCGAGAAACGGGAGTCCGCCCCGGCAGCGTCGCCGGCGCCGGGGGCCTTTTCGAGGGAGAATCCCTGGTTCTGGACGAATTTGTCCCTGGTGTTGGGGTGGGTTCATTGCGCCGGCTGGGCCGCGTACGCCGTGTGGCTGAACGTGAGGCGCTCTCGCGGCGCCGTCGTCGGATGAAGAACCGGTTCCAAGTGGTCTCGTTCCACGTGGCCTCGCCATCGCGTCGCGGCGATACGATGAGGCGACCCCGAATCGTGCCTGACGCCGGCGCCCTGTTCGGACTCGCGGAATCAATGAGCCGATCGGGGATATCGCCATGACATGCTCTTGGACAGTCCGAACCGTTCGGCTGGGCGTGCCGTGCTTGCTCGGGTTCATCGCCGCGCAGTTGCACGCGGATGACATTACGGCTGACTGGATGCCGGAACGGAAGCGGACGGCGTCGGCGACTCCGATTCAGCGCCGGATCGAGACCGGTGCGGTCGGGGACGTGGTAAACGAGGGACGGGGCGACGCCGATCTCCCCGATGACCAGATCGTTCCCCACAAGGGCCATGCGTTCAGGCCACCGGGTTCGCTGACGGAGGCCTACGACGAGGCCGATCGCCGCTACCTCGAAAAGACGAAGGCGGCGAGGGCCGCTTGGTTCAAGGCGATCGACGAACAGATTCGCAAGGACATGCAGGACGATCCGATTCGACGCGATCCGGAGACCGGCGAAATCCTGCGCGACCCAAAGACCGGACATGCCATTCTCCGTGCGCCTCCTGGATTCTCGGAGGATGAGTAC
>JBKDUK010000309.1:0-11382 GCA_046339535.1 Planctomycetaceae bacterium
GGGGCCCCCGGGCATGCCGGAACCCGGGGGCGCTCCGGGAATCATCCCGCCAAATCCAGGACCACCCGCACTGCCCCCGGTCCCTGCGCCTCCTCCAATAGATCCTCCCCCTCCTCCCATCGAGCCTCCACCGCCCCCGATCGACCCACCCCCGCCAAGTCCTCCTCCCAGGCCCCCACCAACGCCGGGACGACCACCTCCCATCCCACCTCCAACACCCGGTCGTTGACCGTTCCGGGGAGGCTTCTTCGGCACCGGTTTTTTGGGCGATTTTCCCTTGGGTGGATCTTGCGGCGGATCCTGGGGATCGCCCGGATCAGCCGGGGGGGGATCCTGCGGCGTGTCCCCGACTGCTCCCGGAGTCCCGACACTCACTCCCGTTCCGGGTGCGCCCGGCACACCCGGAGTTCCAGGACGCGGTGGGCCCCCAGGCGCTCCGGGAATTGGTCCCTTCGGAGAAACCCCCTGGGCCGCGGCCGACGCCCCCATGCCGCAGACCGCGGCCAGAACCGCTCCCGCCACCCAGCGCCGATACACACTTGCCACGTCCATCTGTTTGACCCTTCGCGTCACAGCCTACGGGACAACACGCACCCGATTGCGGCGCCCCCTCGACGGGTGCGGGCAACCGGAAGCAGTCACGGTTCGCCGGCAGACTCCGTCTCCCAGCCAACATTTCGACAGACAGTCACGGCAGATTTTCCAGGCCGTGCGGGAACTCCCTCTGCGAATGCTATCGGCTGTGCGGGACCGTGGCAAACCGATTTTCGGGGTCTTGAAAGAAAACCGCCTCTCCCCGCCCGGGACCGCAGTCCACAACCCAATACCGGTCACCCTCCGCCGAAGCCCTTGGCTCCGTCACTTCCCGGGCGACGTGTTCGCCTCCCCGGCGGGTCGATCCTGGGGATACACCAGAACCCGATCCTGACTCAACAGCACGAGGTCGGCCTGGCCATCTCCCGTGACGTCGGCAATCAGCACTTCCCGCGGCTCGCTCCCAGAACGCTCTTCGGCCCCCAGGCTCTTCGCCTCGAACACCTTGAACTGCACCGCATGCCGCAACCCCGACTGCGGCGTGTAATTCAGCACATCCACAAACTGCGACTGCACATCGATCACCGCGACATCGGGCTGGCCATCACCATTCAGGTCCCCCACCGCCAGATCGTTGAATCGCACCTTTTCCTGCCGGGTTTCGTAACTCGAAATGGTGGTCAGGCGGGGGTCGGTCCGGCCGGCGTACAGCACGCCAAACTTCCCTTCTCCAAACAGCAGCAGATCTTCCCGCCGGTCGCCATTCAAATCGGCAACATGCACCGACTTGAAGGGAAACGCTCCAATATCCACCTCGCGCCACGGGCGGAACACCCCCGCCTCCGACCGCAGGATCCGCAGTTTTTTCACCCCGGCATCCACCAGGACAATTTCATTCCCGCCGTCCCCATCGAGGTTCACGGTGGCGGCCCCCACAATCTTGGCCCCCGCCTCAGCCGCGTTGTACTGATCCACCACCTGCCACTGGTTTTTCTCGTTGGCGATCACATTGCGGGCAAAGTTGCTCTGGGCAACCAACACCACCGGTTTGTCGAGTTTCCCCAGAAAGAGCCCCCCCGGGCCCACATTCCCCAGGCCAAAGCCCCCCTCGGCAGCCGAGACCTCGGCGGGCACCCCATTGGCACCCGTGGCCAGAAACACGGGGGGCCGATCGCTCCCCGCGAACACCAGATAGTCGGGTCGGCCATCCTGATTGGCATCCAGCGCCACCAGCCGGTCGGGAGCCGTCTTCAAGGCCACGGGAATGGCATCCTGGCCACCCAGCTTGGCGGCGGTGAAATCTCCTTCGGCGTTCACCGTCAACGCCTGCAGAAAATACTTCGACGCCTGGGCCGACCGCTCACGCCCCAGAAAGACCACTTCGGCCCGACCATCGCCATTCACATCGGCGAGATCGAGCGCGACGGGCTCCCGTTCGGTGGGCAGGGCCTTGGGAAACGTCAGCCGCCCCTGCTCCATCCGGCACAGACCAATGGTTTTTTCCTTGGTTGACAGCACCACCACTTCCAACCGGCCGTCGCCATCCAGATCCCCCACCCGCACCTGCTCGGCCCCCACCAGCCCGGGGAACGTGCTCCCGAGGTCCAGTCCCGAACCGGCCTGCTGCCGGAAGACAATCATCTGAGCCGAGTCGGGGTCACTCACAATCACATCGGTCAGACCGTCGCCGTCGAGATCTCCCGTGGCCAGGTCGCGGTTCTTGCCGGTCTGCCCAAACCCGTACTGAATCAACTGCCCGGCCAGTTCACCCGGCTGGGCCTGCGCCTGCTGCAGCTGATGCACCTTGACCCGCCCGGTCTGCGCCTCAATCGCCAGCACTTCCACCCCCGGCTTTCCGTCGATGTTCGCCAGCGTCAACCCGCGGGTCTTCGCCAGTTCGCACCGCAATTCGGGCCCCAGGCGGCCATCCGCTCCCTGCAGCCGCACACAAAACGGCCGGTCCGGATCGCTCGCGTTCAGATACGCGAGGTCATTTCGGCCATCGCCATCGAGATCGGCCACCTGAGCCAGCCCCAGGTTTTCGGTTGTGTTCATCAGCCGTTGCGGACTGGCCAACGTCCCCTGGGGGGTCTGGGCAATCAGATAGGTGTCATGCTTTCCCAGCACCACCAGATCGTCGCGCTGGTCGCCGTTCAGGTCCCCCGCGGCCAACACCCATTGGGCGGGCTGCACATCGGGCAGCCGCAACCGCTGGCGCTCGGTGAAATCGGCCAGGGCCGACTGATAAGCCACTGTCAGTTGATCGGGTGAGGCGAACCAGGCGAGGTCGCGCCGCCCATCGCCGTTGAAATCCCCCGCCGCCAGCGAGGCCACCTCGCGGTCGAGGGGGATCTTGCGATGCTCGAACCGGCGGTCATTCTGCACATTGTTCACCCGGACGGCACCGGGGGCCGGAGCCGGCGCTGCCCCATCCGGTTGCTGTTGCAGCAAGTCGAGCCGGCTGTTGCTGTTGTCGACCAGCACCAGATCGACCCGCTGGTCGTGGTTGAAGTCTCCCGCCAGCAGGTTGGCCGAGCGCAACTGCAGCTTGTACAACTCCAGTGGAGCGAATCCGTAGTGGTCGGCCAAAGAAGGGGCCACCTCCTGCGCCAGTCCCCGGCCGCCCCCCCCGGGGACGATCCCGCCGGCGACCAACCCTCCCCCCACAAGAGCCATCCCCAACAGCATCCAGGTTCGTGCTCCACGACGGGCGGCACGGGGCAGTTCTCGGCACTCAGCGTTCACAAGAGACCTCTTCCGAATCGACTCAACAGCCACGCGAATGGCCACCCTGCGGCCTTTCGCTTCTCCCTCCCGCCCCGCGGAGATCCAGCGATCTCCGTCCTTCGAGGGGGCACTATTCCGGCAATTCTCCCCGATCGCTACAACCCACACAAGCGACCCACCTCCTCTTCCCGATGGCAGCTCATGCTCCAGACCTCCATGACCCCGGCCGAACAGAACGCACTGAGACGGTTGATTGACTGGTCACTGACCGAGGACCTGGGCTGGACTGGCGACGTCACCACCCTGGCGCTGATTGGTCCCCAGGATGTGGGGCGGGTGGCGGTGGTGGCGCGGGAAACCGGGGTGCTGGCGGGAGGAGATGTGCTTCCCGAACTGTTCGGCCTGCTCGACCCCCGAGTCCACGTCGACCTGCTGGTCCCCGATGGCGCTCGCCTCGAGCGGGGCCAGGTGGTTGCCCGCCTCACCGGGCCGCTGCGGGCCCTGCTGACGGGTGAACGGACCGCCCTCAATTTCCTGCTGCGGCTGTCGGGGGTGGCCACGCTGACGGCCCAGTACGTCGCCCACACCGCCGGGACCCGGGCGGGAATCTACGACACCCGCAAGACTTTTCCCGGCTGGCGGCTGCTCGACAAATACGCAGTCCGGGCCGGGGGTGGCCGGAACCATCGGATCGGGCTCTACGACCAGATCCTGATCAAAGACAATCACATCGCCGGCTGGCAGTCTCTCTCGGGTGAACACAGTCTGCCGGGTGCGATCCGCCGCTGCCGCGAAATGTACCCGAATCTGCTGCTGGAAATTGAGGTCGACACCCTCGCCCAACTTGCCGAGGTGTTGCCCGCCCAACCCGAAATCGTGCTGCTGGACAACATGTCACCGCCGCAATTGACCGAAGGAGTGGCGCTGCGCGACCGGCTGGCCCCAAGGGTGGAACTGGAGGCTTCGGGAGGTGTTTCCCTGCAAACGGTGGCGGCCATTGCCCGGACAGGGGTGGAACGGATCAGTGTCGGGGGGTTGACTCACTCGGCCCGGGCGCTCGACCTGGCATTCGACTGGGAGGACTGACCTCCTTCTTCGCCGATGGGCTTTCACGGGTCAATCTCCCCCCTCGCGGGAATCGATTCCCCTCGGGGACACCGTTATACTGTGGCGTGGGGGGGTTGCCAGCAGGGACTGGCGATGGAACTGCCGGTGCCTTTTCGAACAGTCGTCTTGTCTTTTGCGCTCTCGTGGGATTCCGCTCCGTGAAATACGTCTCTGCACCCGACGGGCAAATTGGTGAACTCAGTCGCCGGGACTTTGGTCGGCAGTTGGCGGCGGGGGCCGCGTCGTTGGCCTTGGGAGGTTGGCTCTCGGGCTGCGAGAGTCGGAAACCGGTCTCTCCCGTTGGAAGTCCCCGCGCCAAGAATTACCGCATCGGGCTGATTGCCAAGAGCAACAGCAATCCGGTGTTTCTGGCTGCCCGCAAGGGGGCCGAGGTGCGGGCCGCCGAGTTGACGCAGGAATTGGGGACCAAGATCGAGATTGACTGGCGAACCCCCAACGACGAAGACGCCCAGAAGCAGGCCGACTACATCGAGCAGTTGGTCAACGCGGGGGCCGATGCGATTGCCATCGCCTGTTCCGACGCCAGCAAGGTCAGCCGCAATCTGGACGATGCGGTCGCCCGCGGGGTCAACGTGATGTGCTTCGATTCGGATGCTCCCGAATCGAATCGTCTCTGTTATGTGGGGACCGACGACCGGGAAGCGGGCCGGGAAGTGATGCGGCAGGTCCTGGCCCGGGTGGGGGACCGCGAGGGAGCCATCGCCATCCTGGCGGGCAACGAGTCGGCCACCAATCTGCAGCGGCGTGTCGAGGGGGCCCGGTCCGAGATCCTGGGCCGCGAGAAGGTCACTCTCGCGGGGGTTTTCTACCACAAAGAGACTCCCCAGGACTCGTATGCCAAAGTGGAGAGCGTGCAGAAGGCCAATCCCGAGATCATTGGCTGGGCGATGGTGGGGGGTTGGCCCATCATGACGGCCCGGCCCCTCCCCTGGCAGCCGGGCGAGGTCATTTGTGTCTCGATGGACACCCTCAAGCCCCAGTTGGAGCACCTGCGGATCGGCGATGTGCAACTGCTGCTGGGCCAGCGGTATTTCAACTTCGGACAGCGCTGCGTCGAGATCCTGGTCGAGAAGTGCCGGTCCGGGAAAGATCCCGAAAAAGAAATCGATTTTGCCCCCCTCGATCCCGTCACCAAAGAGAACGTGGATGAGTACGAGAAGAACTGGGAGAAATGGGCCTAGCCGAAGGGCCCCGGCGGGTGACGTGCAGCGCGAGCCGGGCCATTCCTGGTCGTTGTAAAAACTTCCCCAACGCAAAGGCCATCCATCTTGCCCACACCTTCCAACCTGATGAGCCACCTGATTTGGCCCATGCTGGGACTGGTGGCGGTCTTGTTTGTGCTGGCGGGGCTGCTGTGGTGGGTCCGCGCTTGGTTGCGCGACAGTTCGGAAGATGACGGGTGCAGTCCGCTTTTCCTTTCCGAATACCGCGAAATGGTCTCCCGGGGTGAGTTAAGCGAAGAGGAATTCCGAAGAATCAAGGACGGATTGATCGCCCGCATGGGAGTCGGTTCGCCCCCATCCGCAGTCAGCGGAAAAGATCGTCCGCGTCGGGTCGAAGCCCGTCCCGTGGAGCCAGAGGAGGAGTGGGATCGGGGGGAGGAAGTCGAGGAGGAGTAGAGCCCCGGACGCAGGACGAGTCGTCCGGGACAGATTCGAACGTCGAATCTCGTGGCGATGGAGCGCCAATTGCTACAATGCAGGCTGACTGTGTCAGACTTGGCCCGCGTGTCGGATCGTCACCACGAGAATTTCGATGCCCAACGGTAAAGACTTCACCCCCGGAAACCGTGCCACGGCCGGGAAGAAGAATGCCAACTGTTCCTTCTGTCGCAAGAGCTATCGCGATGTCGGGCCTCTGGTCGAGGGGCCGGGGGACGTGTACATCTGCGGCGAGTGCATCGAACTCTGTCAGTCGATTCTCGACCAGGAAAAACGCCGTCGGGGCACCTCCCGCCCCCTCTTCACCAAAGTCCCCACCCCCCGCGAAATCGTGGGGCAACTCGATCAGTATGTGATCGGGCAGCGGGTCACCAAGAAAATGCTCGCAGTGGCGGTGCACAACCACTACAAGCGGCTCATGCTCGCGGCCGACGCCGAGAACGATGTCGAAATCGAAAAGTCGAATATTCTGCTGATTGGACCCACCGGCTCGGGCAAAACCCTGCTGGCCCGCACGCTGGCCAAAGCGCTGCAGGTTCCCTTCGCCATCGGTGACGCCACCACCCTGACCGAAGCGGGTTATGTGGGTGAAGACGTCGAGAACCTGCTGCTGAAACTGCTGCACGCCGCCGACTTCGACATCGAGCAGGCCCAGCGGGGCATTCTGTTCATCGACGAGATCGACAAGATCGGCAAGACGAGCCAGAACGTCTCGATCACCCGCGATGTCTCGGGGGAAGGGGTGCAGCAGGCCCTGCTGAAAATGCTCGAAGGGACCGTCGCCAACGTCCCGCCCCAGGGGGGCCGCAAGCACCCCGAGCAGCAGTACATCCAGATGGACACCACCAACATCCTCTTCATCTGTGGAGGAACGTTCGTGGGGCTCGAGAACATCATCGCCCGCCGGCTGGGGAAGAAGACCATCGGGTTTGGCTCCGGTCCCGCGACCTCGGCCGAGACCGAGCAGCGCAATCAGCTGCTGCAGCACGCCACCGTCGACGACGTGATCGAGTTCGGCATGATTCCCGAACTGGTGGGCCGCCTCCCCGTGGTCAGCGCCCTCCACCCGCTGTCGGAAGACGATCTGGTTCACATCATGACCGAGCCCAAGAACTCGCTGGTCAAACAGTACCAGAAGTTCTTCCAGCTCGAAAACGCCAAGCTCGAATTCACCACCGAATCGCTGCGGGAGATCGCCAAGATCGCCCTGTCGAAAGACACCGGGGCCCGTGGACTCCGCAGCGTGATCGAAGGCCTGATGTTCGACATCATGTTCGACCTTCCCGAACAGGAGCCCGGCAAGCTCTACGTGATCACTCCCGAAGTGGTCCGGGGTGAGACCAAGCTGTCGCTCCGCGACGGCAGCCGCGCTGCCTGAGCACACGGTCCCCCTCTCCGCCCGCTCATGACGCACAAACCGGTCGTCGACCCGCTTGGGTCGACGACCGGTTTTTTTTGTTGGTGCGTCAATCGTAGAACACGTTTGAAAACCTGTTCGGGAGTCCAATCTCCACGACCGGGCACACCGGACGAGGACCAGCGTCCAGAGGACCGGGCTCATTGGTCGGCCCGGTGTGTGAATCCACTCCGCCGCGTGCGACGGTTCGACGTTCTGCTGCTTTCCCCTTGCGGGCTTCGGCCGCGCTGGTTGTGGCCCCAGTCGACGCGGATCTTCGGACGGAGACCCAGCGGGCGGACACGGAGGTCCGCGCTCCCGCCTCGCGGCCTTCGATCCCTGTCGACGCGGGTCTTCGAAAGGATGTCCAGCCGAGGGCGCACACGGAGGTTCCCCCTCCCGGAACGGCTGCACCGGGAGCGAAGACCCGTGGCAGTGGCCGCAGATTCCCGCTACGGACGCAGGTCGCGCACCCCGTGCGGCAGACTGAACAGCGTCTTGATCTCTCCCTCGGTCAGCGGATGATCGAACACCGCCAGATCATCCAGGTGCCCCACATACGCCGCCCCCAACACCAGCAGCACCTTCTCGGGATTCCAGTCGAACGTCAGATCCCAGTTCTCGATCGTTCCCTGCAGCTTGCCGTTGAGGTGCAGCCGGCCGATCTGCGGGCGGCTCTTGTCATTCACATTGTCCACGGAAAACACCACGTGCGTCCACGTGTCGCGCGAGAACGGAGCCTTCTCGACCTGCACCATCGGCCGCTTCGCAAACGGAATGTCGCCCCATTGCACATTGTCGGGGTTCCAGATGGGAAACAACGGCCGGATGGCGTACCGGAAGAATCGCGGCGTTTCATCCTTCGACCACTCGAGAAAGATGAATCCCTTCTTCAGATCGTCCCCCACGATCTGCACGGGGTCGCAATAGCCCGGTTCGAGGTCCCGGTCGGGATCGAGCTTGAGCCAGACCGAGACCGAGGCTCCCCACCGGCGGCTGTTGTAGCCCAGCACCCCGGCATCCCGGTAAGCCGGGCGGTGGTTGTTCTTCTTGACGAAGTGCAGCCCCCCTCCGAATTTCCCCCCGTCGGCAACCAGCTGCACTTCGGGGGTGGTCGTCGCCGGAGCCAGATCGGCCCCCTGCTGCACGTAGCATTTCCGGTCTCCCCGCGAGAAGTCGGCCTCCAGCGATTGATCGAACGACACATGCAGGGCCAACCCCTCGGCCAGGCGGTTCTTCCGTTCCTGATCGGCGGCCGCCAATGTCTGCCGGGCCTCTTCGGGGCCAATCTCCCGCGCGAAAATGTTGCGCCAGCGAATCTCGCCGCCGTGCGTTTGCAGATGAATGGGCCCCTTCGCGGGAATCGGCTCGCTGCGGGCGTTGTAGTTTTCCAGCGGCGTGTCTTCGACCACCAGCGTGTCGTTCAGCCAGACCCAGGTGCGGTCACCAATCTGCCGGATGCGAAACTGGTTCCACTCGCCAAACGGACGGTCCACGCGGGCCGCCGGATCGCGCCCCGTGGTGCCGGGGGTGTTGTTGAACAGCCCCCCCGAGCCCAGGTGCGGCTTGCGGGTGGGGTTCTTGAGGTCATACGGCTGGTTCCAGTCCCAGATCTGCACCTGGGGCAGACCCCGCAGGTAGATCCCACTGTCGGCCCCCGCGACCGTCTTGTATTCGATCAGGAATTCGAGGTCTCCCCACTCGGCCTCGGTGGTGGCATACGGACCATGGCCGTCGTTGACCAGTTCTCCCTGCTCAACCCGCCAGTGGGTCGCGAACTCGGCCCGCTGCTGGGCGAGGCTGGCGTCTTTTTTCTCTCCGGTCAGCCCCGTGACACTGTGCGGATTCAAACCGTACCAACCGGTCAGATCCTTCCCATTGAACAGCGCGCGAAATCCCGCCGGCGGCCGCGGCGCGTCGGCCTGGGCCCAGACCACGCCCGGCACAGCCACCAGCCACAACCCGACAACGGCACCCACCGAACCAAGACCACGCATCGGGACACTCCGCAATCACAACCGGATGAAGACCCCAGACCGCCCCCAGAGTTTTTCCGCGAGACAGTCGACGCATGGGATGGTCGGTCACCGGGGGCGAGGCGTCAAGGAAGCGGAGGGCGTTGCGATGGACTCGCTGTCGCCGCGGCCCACACCTGCATTGTGTTGTCCCGACTGCCGCTGACAATCCGCGTTCCGTCGGGGCTGCAGGCCACGCTGGTGACCGAACCCGTATGCCCCGTCAGAGTGAGTGTTGCCTGCCCCGTCACCGCGTCCCACACCTTCAGCGTCTTGTCATCAATACCACTGATAATCCACTTCCCGTCCGGGCTGTACGCCACACTTCTGACCGTACTCTTATGTCCCGTCTGAGGCCGAGGCGGTGGCGGCGGACCACAGCAGGCAGAGAGCGAGCAGCTTCCGTTTCATCGAAAAGTCCTTCGGGGACGGGCGAATCGGGTTGCGTATCCCGGTGGGGGCGGACGGCGTCGGGCGGGGGCGCGATGCCCCCGGCACGACAGCCCGCCGGAAGGGGCATTGTTTCGCTTCGCGGGGGTTGTCGCAAGGCAGGCATGGCGTGGGACGGGGGGCCTCCCTCAGCGCACCGGCGAAACCGATTGGAGGGCCGACCCGCCCACCGACAGCGTCCAGCCACAATCCGCCACCGATCGTCCCGTGAGTCAGTCGACGGTCGCGGTGGTCGGTCACCGGGACGGTCGGTTCATGGAATCGGTGGAGGTTGCACTGGACTCGCTGTCGTCGCGTCCCACACCTTCAGTGTTTTGTCGTCGCTGCCACTGACAATCCGCTTCCCGTCCGGGCTGTAGGCCACGCTGTTGACCGCACCCGTATGCCCCGTCAGCGTGAGCGTTTCCTGCCCCGTCGCCGCGTCCCAGACCTTCACGGTGTTGTCCGCACTGCCACTGACAATCCGCTTCCCGTCCGGGCTGTAGGCCACACTGAAGACCGGTGCCGTATGCCCCGTCAGCGTCAGCGTGACTTGGCCCGTCACTGCGTCCCACACCTTAAGAGTGTTGTCGCGACTCGCACTGACAATCTGCGTCCCGCCTGGGCTGTACGCCACGCTGAGGACCGAACGCACATGTCCCGACAGCTTCAGCGTTGGCTGCACCGTCGCCGTATCCCACACCCCTAGCGTGTTGTCGTAACTGCCATCGACAATCCGCTTCCCGTCCGGGCTGTAGGCCACGCTGGTGACCTGAGCATCATGTAGCATCGGCTGCAGCAACGTCATTCCCGTCGTTGCGTCCCAGAACCTCAGTGTGTTGTCCGCACTGCCACTGACAATCCGCTTGCCATCGGGGCTGTAGGCCACGCTGGTGACCTGAGCATCATGTAGCATCGGATCCAGCATCGTCATTCCCGTCGTCTCGTCCCAGAACCTCAGTGTGTTGTCCGCACTGCCACTGACAATCCGCTTGCCGTCGGGGCTGTAGGCCACGCTGGTGACCCAATCCGTATGTCACGACAGATTAAGCGTTTCCTGTCCCGTCGTCGCGTCCCACACCTTCAGTGTCTTGTCCGCACTGCCACTGACAATCCGCTTGCCGTCGGGGCTGTAGGCCACGCTGGTGACAGTAGCTTTATGCCCAGCCAGCGTGGGTGTTTGCTTTCGCGTGGCTAAGTCCCACACCATCAGCGTGTTGTCATCACTGCCACTGACAATCCGGTTTCCGTCCGGCCTGTACGCCACGCTGGTGACCGATGCCTTATGGCCCATCAGCGTGAGCGTCTCCTGCCCCGTCGCCGCGTCCCACACCTTCAGGTTGTTATCATCACTGCCACTGATAATCCATTTCCCGTCCGGGCTGTAGTCCACGCTAAGGACCTGGTCTCTATGCCCCGTCAGTGTCAACCTTTCCTGCCCTGTCACCGCGTCCCACACCTTCAGTGTGTTGTCCCAGCTCCCACTGACAAT
>JBKDUK010000310.1:0-50387 GCA_046339535.1 Planctomycetaceae bacterium
CCGCAACTGGGGCTGAGCCACCTGCGAAACAATGTGACCAGCTCGGTGCTTCCGCTCGAGTGGGATGTGAAGTCAGGGAAGTACGTGAAGTACTAGGCCCGGCTGGGGTCGAAGACGTACGCCAGCCCCGTGGTGGCGAATGGCAAGGTGTTCGTGGGGACGAACAACAGCGCGGGCTTCGTCAAGCGGTTTCCCAGCAAGGTGGACCTGGGCTGCCTCGTGGCCTATGACGCTGAATCGGGCAAGTTCCTGTGGCAGCATTCCAACGAGAAGCTCCCCACGGGGCGCGTGAATGACTGGGAACAACTGGGAATCTGCAGCAGCCCGGTCGTCTCGGGAGACCGGCTCTGGTACATCTCGAACCGGGACGAACTCTGCTGCCTCGATACCGAGGGCTTCCTCGACGGGGAGAACGACGGCCCGTTCAAGGAAGAGCCGAACCAGAACAAGGACGAGGCCGACGTCATCTGGAAGCTCGACCTGATGAAGCTGGGCGCCTCACCGCACAACGCAAGCAGCTGCTCGATCACGGTGGTGGGTGATGTGCTGCTGGCGACCAGCTCGAATGGCGTGGACGAGGGACACAAGAAGGTGGCTCAGGTCCAGGCCCCGGTCTTCCTGGCGATTGACAAGAACACCGGCAAGGTACTGTGGAGCGACGGGTCGTCCGGTGCGAACATCATGCACGGCACCTGGTCTTCGCCCGCGTTTGCGGAACTCGGAGGACTCCCCCAGGCGATCTTCGCCGGGGGCGACGGCTGGCTGTACAGCTTCGACATCCGCGGCGAGAACGGCAAGGCGAAGCTGCTGTGGAAGTTCGACTGCAACCCCAAAGACTCGATCTACAAGCTCGAACGGGCCACCAAGAACCCCATCATCGGCACTCCGGTGATCTACGACGGGCTGGTCTACATCGGTGTGGGTGAAGACCCTGAACACGGCGAGGGGAACGGCCACCTGTGGTGCATCGATCCGACCAAGAGCGGAGACGTCAGCCCCACCCTGGTGTTCAACTCGAAGGATCCCAACACCCCCATCGCCCCCAAGCGTGTGCAATCCCTCGAGAAAGACAAGGGAGATTTCGAGCGCGACAATCCCAATTCGGCCCTCGTCTGGCACTACGCCGGGTCGGACACCAAGAAGTTCGAATCGACCATGCACCGCACCCTGGCGAGCGCGGCGATCAAGAACAACCTGCTGTTCATCGCCGACCAGAGCGGATTGTTCCACTGCCTCGACGCCAAGACCGGCAAGCCGCACTGGACCCACGACATGCTGGCTGCGTCTTGGTCCACCGCGCTGATCGCCGGCGACCATGTCTACATCGCCGATGTGGATGGCGAAGTCTCGATTTTCAAGGTCTCGGCCGAAAAGGAACTGGTGGCCGAGGTCCAGTTGGAGACTCCGGTGTTCACGACTCCGGTGTGTGCGAATGGCATTCTCTACGTGGCCACCTTCAACACCCTGTACGCGATCCAGGAGGGGGCGAGCTTTAAGGGAGACGCCGCCACCTCGGGGGGTGGTGAGTAAGTCTCACCCCCACGGTTGCGGGAACCTGCGTCGGGGCCCGGGGATCGGTCTTGATCCCCGGGCCCGTTTCTTGCGCGGTCTGGAAAAGACGGGTAGTCCAGAAACTGGCCGCTCCCGCAGACGAGCGATAGAATCCCGCCGGTTCCGCGACGGACTTCTCCCCAAGGGGGACAGCCCTTCCGTCCCCGGACCGCTGTTGACCCGCTTCACTCCCCACCTGTTTCTCCAGGACGTTTCCATGTCGGTCCCCACCCTCAAACTTCGTGGCCGGGTCAAGCACTCGGTCGTTTTCTGGTGTTTCAATATCGCCGGAGACCTCTGGGATATCGACAAAACCTGCTCGATCGCCGCCAGCCTCGGCTGCAAGTCGGTGGAGATCTGCGGGCCCGAGACATGGCCGACCCTCAAGAAGCATGGACTGGTCTGCGCCCTGGCCCCCAATGGCATGCCTGGGGCCCCCTTCATGCGCGGCCTGAACAACACCGAGTTCCACGGTCAGGTCATCGATGCCACCAGCAAGATGATCGACGACTGCGCGACGGCGGGCTTCCCCAGTGTGATCGCCTTCACCGGGTACAAGTGGCGTGATCCTGAGAATCCCCAGAGCGGCGAGATTCCCCGGGATGAGGCGACCCGCAACTGTGTCGCCGGGTTGAAGAAACTCGCCCGCCTCGCCGAGCAGAAACAGGTGACGATCAACCTCGAACACCTGAACACCCGCGATGGCAGCCACCCCATGAAGGGTCACCCCGGCTACCAAGGGGACGATCTCGACTTCGTGGCCGATATTGTGCGCCAGGTGGGTTCGCCCCGCGTCCGGCTGCTGTTCGACATTTACCATGTGCAGGTGATGCACGGCGATGTGATCCGCCGGATGGAGGCGTGCCGGGACATCATCGGGCACGTGCACACCGCCGGGAATCCGGGCCGGGGTGAACTGGACGACAATCAGGAGATCAACTTCCCCCCGATCCTGCGCAAGCTGGTGGAACTGGGGTACGACGGCTACGTCGGCCATGAGTTCATCCCCAATCGCGATCCGCTGGCCGGATTGCGGCAGGCGGTGGAGCTCTGCGACGTCTGACAAGCGCTGGCCTTTTCCGGGAATCCCGTGCGGTCCCTGAGGGGTCGCACGGTTCCCGGCGTTTGCCCCCACTGAGCGACGGGACACGGAATCAGGCGGGCCGGAAATGACCGGTCTAGTCGAGTTGGACGGCTCCCGATAGACTTCCCCGAACGTGGCCCCTCGGCGGGGGGACCGTCACCGACGCGACAACACTTCTCTCGCGACCTTTCTGCAGGAGTCGACTGGATGCGAAAGTCATCGGATCAACGCATGTTGTGGTTGGGCCTCGGCCTGTTGGCCGGGCTGACCCTGGCCTGGTTGTGGCCCCACGAACCCGCCTTCGCCACCAATTCGGACCGGGATCAGGACTTTGCGATCTTTACCGTGCCGGTGGGGAACCAGGCAGCCGGCATCGCCGACCCCATCGATGCGGTGTTCATTCTCGATTTCCAGACCGGGCAGATGCGAGGTGCGGTGTTGAATCGCCAGGCCCGCAAGTTCGCCTCGTTCTACCTGATCGACCTGACGCGGGAATTCCAGCTGCAGCCCGGAGCCAAGGCGAAGTATGCCGTGGCGACCGGCAACGGGCAGTTGACGAATCAGGGCGGGGCGGCCTTCGCTTCGGGGGTGATCTACGTGGCCGAATTGACCACCGGCAAATGCGCCGCGTACACGTTTCCTTGGCAGGACGGGGTCCGGCCGGCCGGTGTGATCTCTCCGGTCCGGATCGACTTCTTCCCCTGGAAACAGGCCAAGGAGTGAAGGCAGAGTTCGGTTCCTGAAGATCGCCGGTCGGGCTTCGCCCCATCGCCGGAATCACAGCATCAGGAACCAACCCTGTCTCACAGTGAACTTGACGGGCAGTCCCTGAAGGGGACTGCCCGTTGGCTTGCGCGGGGGACAATCAAACGGCCCAGCCGTTGTTTGAGGGCTGACCGGGCCCAGATGGACGAGTCCCGCCACGGAACGGTGCCCACCCAAGGTCGGGGCGATTGCCCGGGGCCCCCCGGCCACCTCAGGAATCGAGCCGCCGGGCGACCACGGCCCGAGCCCGGCCTGCAATTCGAGCGAAGATCAGGACACCGGGCTCCTGGCCCGGCAAGGGGAGCCGCCGTCGCAGGTCTTCGGCCTGTATGGGAATATGGCGGCACTTGATTTCCACCTGTCCAAACCGGGACTGGCGGAAGTGATTGCGGATGTCGGAGGGGTTGTTCGGCAACACCGCCTCCACCGCGAACCCCCGCACGAGAGGCGAGTTCACGAGGGTGTCGGCCGTGAGGTATTCCTCGCGATCATCAAGCCGTGCCAGTCCCAGTTGATTGGCCACCAGGTCGACCAACCCGGCTCGAACCACAGCCGGGTCGGGATCATACAAATAGGCTCGCGCTGGCGACTGATCGGCCACATGCTCGAGGGGATGCCCGGCCACGCTGATCCCTTCGGGAAGAATGGTGGCCCGCCAAGGTTCGGCCCCCGCCAGGCTGCCAAACCAGACAGTGGCTTCCTTGCATTCGCCCCGCAGACTGATCAGCTCAATTTCAGCCTCGGGGAAGCGTCCCACAAAGTTGGACGCGGGGCTGAGCTTGATGGCCCCTCCCGCCGCCGTCTGCATCAAGTGCTGCAGGTAATCGGGTCCGGGGACATAATCTTCGAGACGGACGGCTTTCTGTCCCGACTGGCGTCGATCCGGATCCAGATGCACCAGTCGTCCGGCCACCGCCAGCGTGGTCACATCCCGACAGTCGACAACCAGATTGCCGGACACCCCGTAAACTTCCGAATTCCACTCCGCCCGCTGGCAGTTGACCGGATCAAAATCGACCGCCGTGACCCGGGCCCGGGACGCCAGGGCCAAAGCATCTCCTCCGATTCCACAGCAGAGATCGAGCAGGTCTCCGGAAAACCGTTCCGCCTTGTGGTGGGCCACCGCTTCAGCAGTCGCCTGTTCCAGCCCCTTGCGGTCGAACCACATCGCTTCGGCCCGGGAGAACTTGCCTTGAGCCCGGCGACGACACTCCACCAGAGCGAAGGCCCCCCGCACCAGGGGATCGGGCCACCTTCGCCGCAGCGCGGTCTGGGCGACCAGTTCCTGCCCGGGGGGGAGTTGATCCACCTCGGCGATCAATTCGGGCGCCGCCCGCAGTTGACACAGTTCCAGCCAGGCGGCATGTCGGGGATGGGATTGCTCGGGGGGATTCATAACGGCATTCTCGCGACTCGGATCGAACCGGGCAATCTTGCCGGCCTCGGCCGTTGTGTTCGGTACCGCAGCCCCCCCTGCCCGCCCCCCGAGGGAACTTTCCTCTGGCCCCCAACCCCGCCAGATGGTTCAATTCCGGAGATGGAGTCCGAGAGGTTTTCTGCCCGGAAAGTTCATGATGCCTCGCTCGCTGTTCCTCATTCTCTGCTTCCTGACATTCTGGACCGCAAACGGGCCGGGGCCCCGGCTCGGTGCGGCCGAGCGGGTGCACGTGCTGATCGACCAGGAACAGGCGGTCGCCCTGACCCGCCGGACCGGCCGGCCACTGCTGGCGATTGGGGGAACTGTCAACTGCGTGTATTGCGTCCGGATGGCGAAGCAACTCGAAACCGACGAGAGCGTGGCCGCGGTCGCCGCGAAATATGTGATCCTGAAAATCGATACCGGCAGCCGGCTCTGGCGGGAGTGGCGCGACAAGTACGACATCGACGGCGATGGTGTTCCCCAGGTGGTGATCCTGCGGGCGGATGGCAAGCAGATCTACGGCAAGACCGGCGCACCGTCGGACCTCAAGGTGTTCCTCGAGCAGAACCTGGCGGACGCCGGGGTGGTCCTTTCGGGGACGGAACTGGCCGACCGCGAGAAGCTGTTGCGGGAGGCCCAAAAGCACCTCAAGAAAAAGGACTACGCCAAGGCGACCGAATTGGGACTGGAGTGTCTCCAGGACGACTGTCATGCCGCAGTGGTTGGCGAGGCCCGCAAGTTGCTCGACAATCTCGACGACCGGGCGGTTGTCGGCCTGAAGGAGGCCGAGCGGAAACTCGGCTCGCGTGACAGGACGCTCGACGGAGCCCTCGCCCTGCTGGATCTGGAGGCGGCCTTCGGCGCACACCCCTCGGCCAAGGGACGCATTCAGGATGCATTGGCAAAACATTCCGAGGGAGAAGAACAGGTTCAACTCTTCACCCAGGCCCGTCAGGTCAAAGAGGCCCAACGGTTGGAAGCGGCCAAACAACGGACCGAGGCGATGGCCGCCTGGAAGCAGATTCTGGAAGAACACCCCGACACTCCCGCCGCGGCCCTCGCCGCCCGTCGTCTGGCCGATCTGGAGAAACGGGACGGCAAGGGGAGCAAAGGGAAATCACCGGCCGGCAAGCCGGAGGCCGAAGCGGCGGCAACGCCGTCTGGCGGCTGAAGCGGAGCCGCCCCGTCCTGGGGGACGCAACAGTGATTCCCGGCGTACTGTCCGAAGCGTCTGGGAATCCTCGATCCGAGCAATGATCGGGGCAAACCGCCGGCGATCAGCCCTCCCCTCCAGGGGATCCCGCCGGGGGTTTTCCCCGCCCCTCGGCAAGGTATTGCTGACGACGGCGGGCGTACTCCTCAGCCGACAGTTCCACTTCGGAATCCGCCCCTGAGGGTTGCTGGGCCTGATCGAAGCACTTCCTGAGAAAGGGAATGCACCAGCCGCAGCCAGTCCCCGCCCCGCCGCATTCGCTGACCTGGCTGGGACGTCGTGGCCGGTGCAGTCGGATATAGTTCTGGATTTTGCGCTTCGAAATATGGAAGCAGTAGCAGAGGGTATCTTCCGGCTCCATCGCATTCACCGCTTTCCCGACGGCTTGTCCGCCGCGAACACCACGATCTGACCCTGTTCGATCCGCCAATCCAGCCCCGAATCGGCGAGGGTCCGTTCGAGGATTTCCTGCACGGTGACATCGCGCAGTGTGAATCCGACCCTGTCCCGCAACCGGGACTCGACATCAGGTCCCTCGAATCGGACCGGAACCCCCACGAGATCGCGCACTCCCCACAGGACTTCGCGCCGCGAGCGGACCGGCTGTTCGAACTGGACCAGTTTCAGGGCGAGCGCCACCCGGGGATTCACCTGCCGCCGGGGCTGTTCGTGATCGCTGGCGAAGCCGGGTGAGAGGGGAGGATGGTCGTCATCGTCCCAGAGTGACTCACTCTCGGCGAGCGGCACGTTGGCGGGCGGATCGGCCGCTTCTGACGTCGCAACCGGGATCTCTTCGGGAGGGGTGACACGCGGTTCCACCGGGTTCTCTTCGGTCACTTCCCCCGCGATGGTCAGCATGCGGCGAAAAACCTCGGGGTCGACATCCGCCCCCACAGGTTGAACGCGCCCATCGGCCATCAACAGGAGCAGGCTCTCGGCCTGCCCGGTTCCCAGTCCATCTGGACCATCGATCACAGGCTGAGAGTGAAAGCTGCGGATCGTCGGCCGGCCCCCGGCCCCCCAGGATCCCAGGTGAGATTGCGCTCCGGTCACCACCGCCGTCTGGGCGAGGCCGTCACGAATCTGAGGAAGAGAAACACGCAGGTCGGGAGCGAACACCCCCACCTGATCGGACGGAGGATCGGAGCGGAAGACTTCGGGGCCGATCCCAGCCACACCCACAAAGTGACCGGCGGGGTAGCCATCGTCGCCGGTCAACTGGGGGATGAGGGGGTTTTGAAACTCCACCAGACGGCGCCGCACAAACCGATCGTTGACGGGGGCATTCCAATCGCTGCTCCAGTCGACGGATGGAGAGTTGTCATTCGCCTGGTGAGCGAGAAAGGCCAGCCAACTGAGACGTGACTCGATGGCTCGGGAAGGGTCTCCAACGACCGCGGGGGGAAAGCTTCCGGTCAGTTCCACCACCCGGCCCAGCGAAGCGTGCAGGGCTTGAACTCGCTTTCGAACCGGTTGCACCGGATCGGTCTGCGGATCATCGGGACCGGGGGGAGTCGTGCCCTTCGCCCCGGTCGACTCTGGTGTGAGCGATATCGAGGTGGTGGAGTCCCGTTGCGCAGAGGTCTCACCCTGGGCAAGTTCGGATCCGGAATCGTGGGAACGGGGTCCGTCGCCCGATCGCCGCCAGATCGTCGAGAGCACGATTCCCACCAGGATCAGAGCCGCGAGTCCCCCCGCACCGAGCCACCAGCGACGCGCTGGAAACGATGACCCCCCGGTGTATTCGAGGGGCTGCAACTCGTCTGGCGAAGGACCATGCTCGTGGGAAGTCTCGGCGGGTGAGAGTGCGATTCCGGAGCCGGCGTTGTTCTCGGAGGGGATCGGCTCTGCCAGATCGGGAATTGGCAACGCAGCGGAGGCAGCCTTCGGGGACGGCTTCGGAAGGGGGTCTGGTCCGACAAGCTCGACGTGCACCGTCTCGGATGGAGGCTGGAAGCGAACCCGCAGCAGCGTCTGGCAGCGGGGGCAGACGAGCCGGCGTTCCATGGGGGAATCGGCCTGCAGGCGGAGCTTCACCCCACATTGCGGACAACCAAACCGGACCCCGGGTGCCGTCATCTCGGCCTACTTTCCCCGCAGGGGGAAGATCGGACGTTTCTGTTCCTCGGCCACGACCCGGGAGGTGACGACCGCCTGGCTGTTGGCTTCATCAATCCACAGGCACAGCTCTCGATCTTTGAGATTTTTTTCGAGTATAATAAAAAGAACTTCGGACGCCGGCGTGTTGTCCAGCTGCAGGTCCTGCCGCATGTTCTGTGTGACTCCGACCCGCTGCATGCCCGGGCCGTCGGTCTTGAACCTGACCCCAATTTCCCCCTCGATGAATTCGAGGGCCTTGAACAGAAACTCGTTGCGGAAGTCGACACTGATCGGTTTCCGGAGCCGGTCAGCGATCGAGAGGTTCCGGCCGGGACCGGTTTCCGACGGCGTCCCAGTGCCTCCCTTCCCCATTCCGGGCCGACTGGCATAGTCCCAGGCCAGCAGGCTTCCGGCCGCCAGATTGGGGGCGGCCAGGGCGGGGAGATCGGAGCGAAAGGTCACCAGCCGTTGCGTGTGATTTTCCCAAACCGACTCCGCGACGATCTGGGTCATCGCGGGAAACCGCCCGACCACGCGGGCGTGCCCGGTTGTTTCGGGCCGCATCATGCGAACCAGATCCAGCATCTCCCGAGGCCAATTGTCCAATTGCTTGCGGAGATCACGGGCGAGATTCCCCGCCGAACGGGTGGTCTGGTTGCGCACAACCACCTCATTGAAGAAACGCGATTGTTCACCCGCTTCGGCGAGATGAAAACTCCAACCAACCGTTTCAACATTGTCTCCCAGAAAGTCGACCACACCCGTCACCAGCCGACGGGCCCGCTCGGGAACCAGCGTGTCGATTCCATTCCGCAGATCCTCCAGCTCGGCCACGACTGTAAAATGCCGCAGCGAATCACTTCGGGAGAGGATCGTTTCCAGCCCCTCGCTGGAATCCAGGGGTCGGTCGGCCGCCTCCAGAAACGTCTCCACCATGCCCTTGGGGGCCGAGGCGACCGTCCGGTTGTCGGGGACCAGAAACACCCGCTGCGGTCCCACGAAATGCGGCTTGGGGGAATTCACCAATTCGCCGTTGATCTTTTCGAGGATCTGGGAGCGTTTGAAATCCGCCATCGTCCGGGCCACGACGGCGACTTCGAATTCATCCCGGCTCTTGGGGATGAATGCCAGCAACACCGATTCGAGTTCGGCCGGAGGAAACAGCGAGAGCTCCTGCAACCGCGACTCGAGGGCGGGGACCAGCGGACCAAGGCAGGCGCGAAATTCATCAGCCAGGTCGGTATCGGCCCACAACTCGGACGGCCGCAGGTGGATCACCATGCGGGCCCCCAGTGGAACAAACTTCAGCTTCAGTGGGGGCCCCTGGGTGGGGCTGGCCGGTTCGGCCTCGGACTGGGTGGCGGAGCTGGCATTGTCTTCGTCTGCGGAGGCCCGACGGGTCTCCGCAGCAGTCACCCCCCGGTCTGCTTTTTTCGCCTTTGCAGCGGGCCGCTGACTGGCCCACCACACTCCGCCACCCCCCAGGGCTGCGATCAGCAAGGCGGCCGCGATCCAGCCCCCGGCACGACTGGCCCCGGAACGCCGACGTCGGCGGACGCTCCCCGGGGAAGCTGCGTTTCCAGGAAGAGCCGGCGTCTCTTCGACTCTCAATGCCAGCGGGTCGCCAACGGGAACAGGAGTTGTCGCCGGGGGGGCGACCTCTCGCGGCTGGTGCCCAGCGGTCTTCGGTTGCCCCGAGTCTCGGGGAGCCTCCGTGGGTCCCGCGCTGGCAACCGGCGGAGTCTCCGTCGAAAGGGGCTCAGCGCTTTCGGAGACGGAGGCCTCCCGGAACTGAACGGAGGCCGCTGGAGCCATCAGGAGAAACCGGTGGGCGCAGCGGGGACACTTCCCGCGTTTGCCCAACAGGGTTCGATCGGTCAGCACCAGCAGTTTGCCGCATTGCGGACACGGAATCTCAACGCGGTCCATGGTTCACCAGCGCCGGGACAAATCGCCAGTCGGGAACCTCGCTCCCGACGAACCAATCCTACGGATTTTACGGACATTTTCCCAGACGCCCCAGAGGTGCGTAATTGACTTCCCATGTCACCAGCCGTACTGTCTCAGGAGATCTTCTCGTGTGGGGAAGATCCGCCCCCCTGTGCAGGACCCTGGGCCTTCTCCCGACGGAGAAGGACCTGGGGTCATTTCGTTTCCGCAGGGCGTGTTTCGTTTGCTCGACGAACTCTTTTTGCTGACTGATTGAAGGCCACTGCGCATGATCCATGAAGTTCACGGCGACATTCTGTTGACCAAGGCCCAGGCGCTTGCCCATGGCATCGCTCCCAATGACCCGTTCGACCGCGGGCTGGCTCTGGCCCTGCGGGAAAAGTGGCCGATGATGCACAAGGACTATCGCCACTACGCGCATCAGGCGCATCCCAAACCGGGTGAGATCTGGGAATGGGGAGGTTTTGGTGCCCGGATCATCAACCTGCTGACCCAGGAGGGGACCTTCGAGCACGGCACCCATCCGGGACACGCCACTCTTTCGAATGTCAATCACTGCCTCAAGCGGTTGCGGCATGCGATTGAGAAGCAGGAACTCAAGAGCATCGCTCTGCCCCGGTTGGCAACCGGTGTGGGGGGCCTCAAATGGGAGGACGTCAAGCCTCTGGTCCAGCAACACCTGGGAACCCTTGACATTCCCGTCATCGTCTACACCGAATACCACGCTGGCCAACAGGCGAAGGAACCGCTGTAAAGGCCCTGCCGTCGCTGGAGGCGGCTGTTCCCGAAAGCTGTATGCCGCGCGAATCGGGTCCCTGCTTGGGAACCGGCCGCGCGGCGACTCTTTCCTGCCCCCGTGCGGTTTCGTATGCTGCCGCTGGCGAGGGATTGCGGATTTGAGACTGTGTTCCATCGCCTGCCCCACCCCCACGGACCGGTTGGCCGGAATGGCCGGTTACCACGTCCCCCGCGACAGTTCCCCCCTCCCCTGTCCGGTCTCCCCCAGCACTCCCCACCGAGGACTGCGATGTCTTGGACCGCGCCTTTGTCCCGCCGGCTGTTTCTCACCACGGCCGCGGTCGGCGGTGTCAGCCTGTCACTCCCGGTGGCCAGGTCGGCCCCGCGGCGTCCGCGCATCGCAGCACTCACCACGATCTACCACAAGTATTCCCATTCCCAGCACATCGTCGACCGCTTCCTGGAGGGATATGGCTGGGAGGGGCGGCATCATCGTCCCGACATGGATGTGGTGTCGTTATATGTCGAGCAGGTCGGAGAGAACGATCTGAGCCGTGAGCGGGCACGTCGCCACCCCGAAATGAAGATCTACCCCACGATCGCCGAAGCGCTCTGTCAGGGGGGAAGTGAACTGGCGGTCGACGGGATCCTGCTGATCGGTGAGCATGGCAGCTATCCGAAGAACGACCGGGGTCAGGTCCTCTATCCGCGATATGAGTATTTCCAGCAGGTTGTCGAGGTGTTTCGCCGCAGCGGGAAAACGGCCCCGGTGTTCAACGACAAGCACCTCAGCTGGAACTGGGAGTGGGCCCGGAAAATGTATGACCAATCCCGGGAACTGGGCTTTGGGTTGATGGCGGGCTCTTCGCTTCCCGTGACCTGGCGGCAGCCGTCCCACGAATTGCCGGAGCAGGCGCACGTACAGGAGGCCGTTGGCATCTGGGGAGGGGGCCTCGACGGCGGGGACATTCATGTGATTGAGGCCCTGCAATCGATTGTGGAACGGCGGGCCGGTGGTGAGCGGGGCGTGCAGTCGGTCGAGGCCCTGCGGGGGGACCGGTTCTGGCAGGCGCTCGAGGCGGGGTCGTGGGAAGCCGGCGGCTGGGACCGGAACCTGCTCGAAGCGTGCTTCGCGCGGAGCAACCAACTCCATCCCGCCCGGGAGAGTTACAGCCACGTGCTCCCCACAGCAAGCGAAATTCGCCTTCTGGCGCCCGACTCGTATGCCTACCGGTTCGTGTACCGCGACGGCCTGCGGGTCAGCATCGTGCAATTTCAATCTGCTCCCAAGCAGGTCGACGGCGGGGTCGTGGGAGACTGTTCGATGGCGGCGCGGCTGGAGGGCGGGAGTGAGTATTCGGTGCTCTTCTACCTGCCCTATTACAGCATGCGAAACTTCTTCAGTCCCCAAGTCCACCACATTGAGCGGCTGTTCCAGACCGGCCAGTCTCCCTATCCCGTGGAGCGGACACTGCTGACCACGGGGATGACGGCTGCGGGAGTGGAGTCGTTGTTCCAGAACAAAGCCCTCCCCACGCCGCACCTCGCCATCGAGTACCAACCCACCCCCCAGTCCACCTTCTGGAGAAGCTGAGATGCCCACTCGTCGCTCCGTGTTGGCGTCACTCGCCTGTCTCGCCGCGGGGGGCAGGTCGCTGTCGGCCGATGAGCCCCCCCGACGGCGTCTGGCCATCATCACCACGGTCTGGAAGTACCTCTCTCATGCCCAGCACATGGGAGACCGGTTTCTGGTGGGTTATCCCCGTGATGGCCGGTGGCACCGCCCCCCCTTCGACGTGGTCTCGCTGTACGTTGACCAGCGTCCCGAGGGGGATCTGAGCGAGCAGCGGGCGCGCGACCACGGATTCCAGATCTACCCCTCGATTGCCGAGGCCCTGCGCTGCGGCACACAGCGACTCGCCGTCGACGGGGTGTTGATCATCGCCGAGCATGGCGATTACCCGGTCAACGACCGCGGACAGATCCTCTACCCCCGGTTTGAGTTCTTCGAACAGGTGGTGAAAGTCTTCGATCAGGATGGCCGGTCCGTGCCGGTGTTCAACGACAAGCACCTCTCCTACAGCGGTGACAAGGCGGCCCGGATGGTGGCGCACTCCCGCCGATTGAAGTTCCCGTTCCTCGCAGGATCTTCGCTTCCCGTCACCTGGCGGCTCCCCGCGGTCGAACTGCCGCTGGGGACCGAACTGGACGAAGCGCTGATGGTGGGGGTGGGAGGCTCAGACCCCATGGATTATCACGCGCTCGAAGCCATGCAGTGCATGATTGAACGCCGGAAGGGAGGAGAGACGGGGGTGCGGAGCGTCCAGCTGATCGAGGGGGACGCCGTCTGGAAGGCGGGGGACGATGGACTCTGGTCATGGTCGTTACTGGAGGCGGCCCTGTCCCGGAGTGATTCGCTGCAGGGAGATTCGGACCTCGATTCACGTCCACAAAACCTGGCTCGCAATGGTCGGCTCCCGAAGCTGGTCCCCCATCCAGCGGCCTATCTCATCGAGCGGAACGACGGGCTGCGAACCTGCCTGCTGATGCTCAACGGAGCGCTGCAGGATTTCTGCTTCGCCACCCGGCTCAAATCGGGCGAAGAAGTCTCGACCCAGTTCTTCCTGCCGCCAACCCCCAATGTGACCTATTCGGCCTGTCTGATGCGGCAGGTGGAGGACATGTTCACCACCGGCCGGGCCCCCTACCCCGTGGAGCGGACTCAAATTGTCAGCGCCTTGCTGGAGCGGTGCCTGGAGTCGAAGGTCGATGGGCATCGGCGAATCGAGACTCCCGAGTTGGCGATTCGCTACCAGGCACCGGCGGAATCGAGGTTTGGCGGCTGAGGCGTTGAGAACGCATCACCTATCGAGCGATCACAGGCGGCCGCTACGGAAGATCCCCAAGATCAGCCACAAACCGAGGATATTGAACAACACGAACGCACCAGCCCCCAGCCACCATGCCGCCGGGCCGGAGGAGCGCAACACCAGCGCCGAGGCGACAATGAGGGCCGCCATCACCAACCCGGTGACCAGGCGGTTGCTCGACCGGTCCAATTCCGTGATCAGGTGCTCCAGATGGCGATGCTCAAGCTGGATCCGCAGGTCGTCCTGGCTGAGTTTCTGCAACGTTCGCCCCATGTGTCCCGGCAGATCGTGGGCCACTGCCAGCAGCGCCCGCAGGTCATCGACCGTACGGGAGGCCATCCGCCGGGGACTGTAGCGATCGGCCAGCATCTGCTCAGCAAAGGGGCGCAGATGCGCGGCGAGGTTGAACTCGGGATCGAGATCGCGCCCCACCCCTTCGAGGGTGACAATTGCCCGGATCAACAGCATGAGGTCGGCGGGATAGCGAATGCCATGCCCCGACAGGACCGCGACGAAATCCCGGAGCAGATTTCCAACGTGAATGCGTTCCAGGGGGACTCCGTAGTAGGCCTCGATGAAGTCCCGGACATCGGCCCGCAGCAGGGCCTGGTCGATGGGACGAAATGGCTTTCCAATCAGCAGGATCTGATTCACGCAGCGGGCGGCGTCGCCATGCGACACCGCGGCCAGCAGGTCCACGATCTGTTCCCGCTTCTCTTCTTCGAGGCGTCCCACCATTCCGAAATCGATCAGGCCAATGACGCCATCGGGCAGGACCTTGAGATTTCCGGGATGAGGATCGCCGTGAAAGACTCCCAGGTCGAAGGCCATCTTCATGAAGATGCGGGCTCCGTTCGCCGCGATCACCGCGGGATCATGCCCCGCCGCCTCCAGTCCGGTCCGATCGGAGATCTTCACACCGGCGAGAAACTCCATCGTCAGAACACTCTCGGTGGTTTGATCCCAGTAGACTTTGGGAACACGCAGGGTGGCATCATGCCGGAAGAGACGCTGGAACTCCTCGATCGTGCGTCCTTCGCGCGAGAAATTGAGTTCGCGGCGAATCGAGCGCGAGAACTGGGCCACCAATCCGACCGGATCAAATGGCTCGGCCTCGGGAACATGCGCCTCGATCAAGGCCGCCAGCTCGGTCATCAGCGACAGATCGCGCTCGACATCCCGCACAACAGTCGGACGACGGATCTTGACCGCCACCTGCTGACCATCGTGCCGGACTCCCCGGTGCACCTGCCCCAACGAGCCCGCCGCCAGGGGCTGGCGATCGAACTCGGCAAACAACGCCCCGACCGGCTGCCCCAATTGCTCTTCGAGCAGCCGGATGGCGTCGGCCGAGGGAAACGACGGGACCCGGTCCTGGAGTTTCTCCAGCTCCGCAATCATCCCGGCGGGGACCAGGTCGGGACGGGTGCTCATCACCTGCCCAAACTTGACGAAGGTCGGCCCCAGTTCCTCCAGAACCTGGCGGATCCGCTCATAAACAGTCAACGGGGGCCCGGGCTCGGGAGCCTGCAGCACGCGTCGCCGCCACCATCCCAGATATTGGAGCAGCCGCAATCTTTGAACCAGATCGCCAAAGCCATGATTCAACAGAACCGACACGATTTCGCGTGTGCGGCCCAGGTTGCGGAAAAACTTGATGGGATTGAGCGCCATGCCATTGACTGCACAGAAGATCACAGCGGCCGTGGCCGGAGGAACGGCCGGCGAACCAACGTCATCATATCGCCTCGGTGGACACCATTCATCGCCTGCGGCAAATCAGCCCCGGGGAATGCGATATTCCAAACCGAATCGGTTATCAGACAATTCCCGATACCTCGCGGATCTGAAGGGCAGCTTCGGAACCTCGCCCCCGGTCTGTTGTGGAACCACGCCTCACAGACTGCGGCCAAACGCAGACAGCGGTGATGAGTTGGTTCTCGTGTTGGAGGTTGCGGCATGTGGAGGATCGCGATCCGAATTCGGCTGCTGGGGCAGGCTCGTCTCGCAGAGGTCATCCTCCTCCGCGTTACGAAGATCCATCGCAAGGAGAAGTCGGTGCGGTGGATGCTGCTGGGGGTCTTGCCGCTCGCGGCATCGCTGTGGATCTCCCAGCCGATGAATCCGCCCGAACGATATTTTGATCGCCCCCTCCTGGAGGAATTGAGACACAATTCTCCACGAGGAACCCCCGATCTGAAAGCCGGTCCGTCGATCGCCGAAGTGGAACGGGTTTTGGACTGCCCCCTCGGGACATTCGGCAAACCTGAGTACGTCACCTCGCCTCACGAGCGACTGCCGTACCCGATTGACGACCGGTCCCTGGAGCAGCAATGGGTCGGGACAACGCACCAGTCCAGGGACGATGATGCGGTGATTGTCGACAGAACTTTCGACGCGAAGGGGTGGTTCAGTTGAGGTCCCCCCCCGCCCAAATCGATCGAATTCGGACGCATCCTTTTTTAGTCATTCAGCTCAGCCGTCGGCTACGGCTCGAATGACCTCAAAGGCCGCATTCCGTCTCGAGCGACTTGACCTCTGGCACGATGGAGCCAGAGGTCCCAGAACGACTCCCCGTCCAGATACATCCCGGTTCCAGAACAGCCGGACAGAGCCGGTGGTTTCCAGCCACGAGACACGCGACCGCATTCCGGCATCACACCTCGACCTGAAACAGCGTCCCCTCATCAAGGCACTGGCAGAGAAAGCCGTAAAGTTCCTCGACGGCATCGGCGCTGGGCTCGGTCTTTTCGAACAGCCCCCGGGCGATTCTGCGAGAAAGTGGTCCCTCATTCACAATGACGTCCAGTGTCGCCAGGTGCGTCGAGTCGATCCGTCCCGCGGCCGCCGCGCGATCCAACAGAATCCGCCACAATTCCTGCAGTGTGCACTCTTCCCGGTCGACACCGAACACTTTCAGGTAGTCATCATTCCACACCAGGGTTCGCTCGGCATTGCGCAGCGATTCGAGGAACACACTCGCGAGGGGCTCCACCTCGACGGCTTGCTGAGCGCTCCAAGAGACGTACCGTTCTTCGACCAGTTCCCGCAGGACGGCCACCACGGCCGCACAAATCGCCACGTCTGCCGCCGGACATTCCTGCACATCCATGACCCGAATCTCGATCGCTCCGCGTTCGAATCGGGCGATCGCGCCGCGGGCATTCAACCATTCGTGGCGGAGGATTTGTTCGGGATCATGCTCGGCAATCGCAGCATAGAGTCGCCCAAGGATCTGGTCACGATAGTCGGCAGGTGTGAAGACCGCTTCGGGTATGACGCGTCCGGCCACCAGGGGCACTGCCCGGGAATTGGTCCGGTAATACTCCAGCCGGTTGTCCATCAGCCCGGTCAGTCGTCCCTCGACCACGGGAGAACTCGCGGTAAGGGCGGGCAGCAGCGGCAACACCAGTCGAATCGCGGCATGGAGCCTGCCAAACTCCTCATCCGAGGCAAAAGGAAGGTTCAAATGCACGCTCTGGAGATTGGACCACCCATGCCCCTGACAGCCGAAAATCCTGTCAAATGCACTGTAGACGGCGTTGTACTCATGGGGCCAGAGCACGGTCTCTTCCAGCGGATCCATCCAGGGATGCATCGCAGTTGGCATGAGCCGCGCGTTGTGTGCCGCCAGCCGCCGGTTGACTTCCCGAACCTCGGTCTGAAACTTTTGCTCCAGTCCCGCCAGGGTGGGCACCGGCTCGGCGACCTTCAATTCAATCACATGGGCGACGAGTTCATTCGACCAGTCGACCGCGCCCCGTTCAACCTCCCCGGTGACGGTGCCATCGGCAGTGCACAGGACCGTATCTGCAGCCGGAAGAATATCGAGCGATTCGGCATCGACCACCATGTATTCAAGCTCGACCCCAAAAGCCGAGAACAGACTCCGCCGACTCTCCATGAAACGACATCCTCGTAATGCTGATTGGGGCCTCGCCAACGTCCCGGGATTGTTGCAAACGACGAAAGTTTGTTGAATACGGATCTGACGACGGATCCTGACCCACCCCGACCCGCGAATGGACAGCGACAAAACTTCCCGGCGACCGGCTCAGCCTGCCCAATTCCCCGCGAGTGGAGGGAGGAGCCCGGAGGGCCCGTTTGGGACCGGTTTTCCGCCAGTCTCAAGGATGTCCGGCCCAAACACTTCGGTTCCAGAGCGATCCTGGACTCCTGTCGGGGAGCCGTACATCCTTCACCTCGAGACACGCCGGCCGCAGCAGGCACCAGGCTTGCCCCCGTCGAATCCCCCGGCATCACCCAACACTCCCCCGATGCACACATCCGTGCTGTTGCGTCCTGTGGTTGAGCTGGGAGTGGCGTTGTTGATCCTGGTACTGCTCTTCCGCTCTTTTCTGGCGGGGGGTTACATGATCGAAACGGGGTCGATGGCCCCCTGCCTGCTGGGCTATCACCGGCAGGCCGTTTGCCCTGCCTGCCAGCACTCATTCCCGATCGACGGGACTCAGGGAGCGGGGAACGCCACCTGCCCCAACTGTGGTACGGGAGAAATCGCCACCGAGGATTTGCTGCTGAATGACGGAGACCATCTGCTGGTTTCGCGTCCAACCTATGACTTTCAGCCCCCTCGCCGGTGGGAGGTGATTGTGTTTGGCAATCCCTCCAAACCGAGACAGGCTTACGTCAAACGGTTGGTCGGTTTGCCGGGAGAAACCGTTCATCTCTGGAAGGGAGATCTGCTGGTCGACGGCGAAATCCAGACCAAATCGTTCGAGACCCAACGCAGCATGAGGGTGTTGGTGCATGACCAGAACAACCTTCCGGACGAGGGTGATGAAGGGTGGCGCCCCCGCTGGGTCATCGAGACACCGCGGGCGGGCTGGGCCTGGCGGGGACAGTCCTTCGTCTTCGCCCCCAAAGCCCAGCCCACCCCCAGTCCGGACGAACTCGAGACACCACTGGAGTGGGTCTCGTACCGTCACTGGATCCGGGAAGGAGGAAGCCACCAGACCAGTGTCACCCTCGTTGACTGGCCCGCTCCCCTCCCCCCGAGTGCCCTGTTCGAGACCAATCTGCGGTATCAGTCTGAAAACAAGGTCTTGATTGCCCAGGGGGCGTTGTCTCCCGAATTGCGTGAGCGTCTGTCGCGGGAAGCAGGGAGTGTCCACTTCCGGCACTCTCTGGACTCGCTGTTTGAAGCCTCCCACGTCTCTCCCATCCGGGATGTGTGTGGCTACAACCACCCGCTGGACCGCCAGGAAGTACATGAGGTGCGGGACCTCATGATCTCGGCCCGGGTGACCCTGCGCGGCGAACCGGGGGTGTTCGCTCTTTCGTTGACCGACGGCGTGCTCGAGATTCGATGTGAATTCGACACAGCTCGTCAAGAAGTGCGAATGATCGACGAATCCACTGGCAGAGTCGTGCAGTCGGCCCCACTGCCAGAGCAATTCGCAGAGGGGGCAGAGGTCGAGTTTTCGCTCTGGGATCGACAGGCACTTCTGGCGATCAACGGAAGTGTGCTCTTCCCACCCCATGTGGATCCACGACCGGCTGACGCCGGCCGAACCCCCTGGCATCCGGCGCGGCTGGGGGCGAGCCGCCTCAGGGCCCAGGTCCAGAACCTGCGTTTATACCGGGATGTCTACTACACCGAGAATGTGGGGGAACGAGGCGTGATCCGGCCACTGACTTTGGGACCAGACGAGTTTTTTGTCTTGGGGGACAACAGTTCCGTATCGCGGGACAGCCGGTGTTGGACTGACGGTTTGGTGTTGCACCGCGACCTGCTGTTGGGCAAGCCGCTGATTGTGCACCTGCCGTCCCGGCGACAACGGATCCAGGTGGGAAGTTGGCAGACCGAGATCCGCATTCCCGATCCCTCCCGCATTCGCTACATTCACTGAACATCCAGAGACTTCTCTCCCTGCTTCCGCGCCCCATGCCCGCCAAAACTCCCCGCACACCCAACTCCGGTGGGCCCCCAGTCCCCTCCTCCAGCCCCGGTGCTCCTTCTACCGGACCAAATGACCAGGTCCCAACTGCGACAGGGGCCCTGCAACCCAGAGGTTCATCCCCGGGAGCACCTCCCATACGCGAGGAAAACTGGCGGGAGACGGCCGAATCGGTGGTGATTGCGTTTATTCTGGCCTTTTTGTTCCGCACCTTCGAGGCCGAGGCGTTTGTCATCCCGACGGGTTCGATGGCACCGACGCTGTATGGTGCCCATCGGGACATTACCTGCGAACAATGCGGGCATCGATTTGCGGTGGGGGCCAGCACTCCCCCTGCACAGGATTCGGAACTGCGCAACGGCTGGATCGATCATGATCGACGCATGCATTCCGCCGTCTGCCCGAACGCCGCCTGTCAATTTGCCAACAATGTTCTGGACCGCGAGATCTTTGCTGGCGACCGGATTCTGGTGAACAAATTCCCGTACGACCATCGGGAACCAAGCCGATGGGACGTCGTGGTTTTCAAGTGTCCGGAGACAGCCAAGACCAATTACATCAAGCGGTTGGTGGGACTTCCGGGAGAGGAAATCCAGATCCGTCGCGGGGATATCTGGTACCGCCCCCTCGACAGCGATGCCCCCTGGCAGATCGCCCGCAAGCCGATCGAAAAACAGAACCAGATCCAGATCCTGGTGCATGACAATGATCACCCGGCCCGGGCCCTGCTGCAGAGAGGCTGGCCGGAAAGCTGGCGTGGCTTGCCCGGAACACAGTGGGAGGGCGACCCCGGGCGGAGATCGTTCCGCATTGATCCGGCAGGTGAGGGACTGCAGCGTCGGCAGTGGCTGCGATACACGCACTATCTCCCCCGTCCGCAAGACTGGATGGCATCCGACGGTGGCCCGATCTCGCAGCAACCCGAGCCACAACTGATCCGGGACGTCTATGGCTACAACATGCGGATCACCAATGATCAAGCCGAGGCATCGCAGCGGAGGCGCGAACCACTGTCACTCGGCTTTCGCGAGTTGGCATCGAATTGGGTCAGCGATCTCAGCCTGAGTTGCGAGTTGCATCCAGAGGGCGATTCGGGCGAAATCCTGCTGGAGATTGTGGAAGGACAGCGGCGTTATCGGTGCCGCTTCAATCTGGGAACGGGACAGGGTCAGCTAGAACATCCCTCGGAGATGTCACCCGACGGGGACGACAGCGATTTGGTTCTGGTAGGTGTTCCCTTCGAAAGTGGATTGTCGGCGGGCCGCCCTCATGCCGTCCAATTCACCAATTTCGACAACCGACTCGTGGTTCTGGTGGATGGCAGTGTGAAACAGAGCGTGGACCTCGACTTGACCCCAGAGGCTCCGCATCCCGCCCTGTCGCCAGACGATTTGCGGGACAGCCCCCAGGACCGGAGCCCCGTGGGGATCGGTTCCCAGGGAGCGGCCCTGAGAGTTGCGCAACTCCGGATCCATCGGGACATCTACTACACCGAAGACAACGTCCAGGGGCGCGCCGACCCCTTGTTCCGACTGGTTGACTCAGAGGATAATAGCCGGGATGAGTTCTTGATGCTGGGAGACAACAGCCCCCGCAGTCACGACAGTCGACTCTGGAGAGATTCGCATGCCGTTCCACGGCAGTTGCTGATTGGCAAGGCGTTCTGCATTTACTGGCCGCATGCCATGCCGTTCCTGAATGGCGGACGGGGATTCCCGGTTTCTTCCTATCGGGAACAGGGAGACTCCAAAGCCGCCACCATTCCCCGGTTCAGTCTGCCATTCCTTCCCCAGTTCGGTCGGATGAAACGGATCTGGTGAAGGGCGGCGGGCCAGATCCCCGCGTGCGGCCCCCCCTGCCCTCTGGTCTACACCCGTGTTTCAAGGAGGAAACCACCATGCCCCCGCGACTCCAGTGCATCGGCCTCAAGAAAGTCTACAACGGGCGCACCGTTGTGAACGATGTGAGTTTCGAGGTTGAACCAGGTGAGATCGTCGGGCTGCTGGGACCAAATGGTGCGGGCAAGACTACGTCATTCCGAATGACCTGCGGCATTGTCGAACCAACGGCGGGGACTGTGCTATTGGATGGCGTCGAGGTCACGTCCTGGCCCATGTATCGCCGAGCCCGACAGGGGATGGGATACCTTGCACAGGAATCCAGTGTCTTCACCCGACTGACCGTCGAGCAAAACATTCTGGCGATCCTGGAAATGCTGCATGTTGGTCGCTCCGATCGGAAAAAGATCACCGCCGGGCTATTGGAACAGTTCGGCCTCACCAAACTGACCCACTCGATGGCGTCTGTCCTGTCCGGAGGCGAGCGGCGCAGGCTGGAAATTGCCCGGTGCCTCGCCAGCAATCCTGCCCTGATCCTGCTGGATGAGCCATTTACCGGCATCGATCCGGTCACGATCCAGGGAATCCAGGGAATCATCCGACAACTGCGCGACAGTGGGATCGCGATTCTATTGACCGACCACCGGGAAATGGAAACGCTCACAATCACTGATCGCAACTACATTATTTGTGAGGGCCGCGTGTTGGTCTCGGGAGATTCAGAAACTGTACTTGCCAATCCCGAAGCGCAGGCGAAGTATTTCGGCAAGCGGTCGTACCACGATACGGGGATGTTTCATCCTGCCGCTCGGGGCCCGCATGCCAGTCCGGCAACGGGATCACACAACTCCATTTCCGACAATAGGTTAAGATAAGCAGCCACGGGGTTGAGGCCATCGCCGCCGAAACCCGCATGAGACCAAAAGTCTGGTCCCCAGGCGTGTGTCACTCCAGGAACTCCAGTGCAATGGTTCCAGGGGATTGACCCTGGTGAGAATCTGGGCATAAAATCTTCTTGGGTGTCCGTAAGCCAAAGCGGCCTCGAAGCTTGCGAGGATCCATCCAGCGTTGTGGTTCGCGACTCTAGAAAGTGTGGTGGAAAGTCTGAAGTCTGTCGAGCCGCTCGCGGGCGACCATTCTTCTACACAGGATTGATCTCGATCCGGCCATCCGGCCGATGGCAAGTCGGACCTGAAACTCCGCAAAAACACCGATTCTTTGAGAGGACATGACCGAATGTTGGTTCTATCGCGCAAGAAAAATGAAAGCATCGTCATTGATGGGAAGATCGTGGTCACTGTGGTGGAGATCAAGGGGGACAAAGTTCGTCTGGGGATTTCAGCTCCGTCTGAGGTCCCTGTCCATCGCAGCGAGGTTTTCGAGGCCATTCTTCAGGAGCAGTCTGCTTCTCCCCCAGTGTCCAGCGAGCCTCCCCAACCGGTCTGAATGTCCCTCATTACTGTTCACTTCGATCTCGGGATGATCGATTGAGGAGGGGAATGTCCCCGTCGGTTTGTCGTGATCGAGAGCAATCTTTGGCAGAGCCATTCCCAAACTGGCAGCCCGAGGCGTCTCAACTTTGGCGGGGATGAGTGTCTGTCGAATCCATTGCCCCAGTCGGGGTGAGATGGCCTCCCGCTGTCGATAGAAAAGGCAGATATGCTGTGATGCCGCTACGAATCGGCCAGACACCACCTGCTGATTCTGGGAAAGCATCTCCCGGCGTTCTCATCGGGGAGCGAGGGCGCTATACTTCGGGACTCTGCTCACTCGCGACGGAATCGCGGTGAGGGGCAGCACCGGCCGTAACTTACGACCGGCAAACGAACAGGATTTTCGGACCGGCTCATCGATGACGTTGGCGCAAGTCTACGAAGGACAATTTCGGGGCGATATTCGTCTCCGTGGTCATGACTTTTTCAAGACCGATCGGGTCGCATTGACCAGGGTTGAACCCGATCAAATTCACGCGGTCGTGCAGGACGGTGGAGAGTTCCAGTCGCAACTGCAACGCCAAGGCGGCGAACTCAAGTTCACGTGCAGTTGTTGGCCCCCCACTCGTCCCAATCCCGCCTGTAAGCATCTGTGGGCTACGATTCTCAAGGTTGATGCCGCGGGATTGGTGGCTGGGGCCGTCAAGTCGGGGGCCATTCCTCCATTCTCTGTCGAACCGATCAGCATCCGGCCAGTCGAGGATTACTGGGATGCTGAAACGGGACGGGATGTCTTCATCCCAATTCCCAGCACAATCCGTGCGCCAGTCGACACAGTGGCCTTTCAGCCGCTCAAGCCCTGGCAGCAAAAACTCCAGACTCTCAGCGAGCGTCTTCACTCATCACTGAGCTCCGGCGACAGTGCGGCACGAGAAAGGGAGATTTTCTATGAGATTGATGAGGCCGCCAGTCGCGAGCGCCGTCAATTGGTGCTTCAGGTGGTTCAGCGGCAGCGCCGGTCAAATGGTCAGTGGGGAAAACTCAAGCCTCTGAAACTGCGCGCTGACCGGCTGGACGAAATTGAGGACGAGCAGGACCGCCGGATTGTCTCGCAACTTGTGGGGGTTACTCCAGACCGAGTGCAGTGGCAAGCTCTGCCCACTGAAGCCGGTTCGATCCAGCGATTCTACCTAGCTCCCGATCTGGCTCTGCAGGTCGTGCCAGCGCTCTGCCAGACCTCGCGACTGCAGTTTGTTGATCGGCATGGGGAACGTCGATCTCCCCTCGAATGGGACAATAAGGCACCTTGGGAACTGGGTGTGGATGTTGTTCCCGATGACAGCGAGTCCCACTGGCAGGTGGTTGGACGGCTGCACCGCGACGGAGAGGCGCGTCCGTTGGTCGAGGCCCGATTGCTGATTCCGGGGGGACTTGTCTTTTTTGAAGACGCAGTGGCAGCATTTCGGGACTTCGGAACCTTTGGGTGGACCGAGGTACTGCGGGGTGATCGTCCCCTGACCGTTCCTCACGAAGATGGCGAAGCACTGGTCGATCGGTTGCTCGATATGCCACAGCTCCCGCGGCTCACCTTGCCAACTGAGCTGCGGCTGAACGAGGTTGCCGCGGAACCGCGGCCACACCTGACCCTGTTCACCCCCCGGGGGGTGCGCTGGCAGCATGAACGCCTGACGGGCGAGGTGGAGTTCGAGTACGACGGTGCCCGAGTACGTGGCTCAAGTCCTCAGGGGGCCATCGTACAACGTGAGCAAGGACGTTGCCTCGCCCGTGATCGGGGACTTGAGGAGGTCTACTGGAGGGCCCTCGAGGGTTTTGGGGCGCGCCGGCTGCAGCACAGTTTTCCGGGGCGCAACGACGTTGAAATCCCGGCCCGTTCGCTCGCATCCGTGGTTCGCGGGCTTATCAAGGAAGGCTGGCAAATCCACGCCGATGGTCGCCAGGTCCACCAGCCTGGCCCTTTGAGTTTCGAGATCAAGACCGGCATTGACTGGTTTGAACTCTCGGCCAGCGTGGCCTTCGAAGGACGACATGTTTCGTTTCCCGAACTGTTGTCGGCCTTGGCACGGGGAGATTGCACAGTCCGTTTGGACGATGGTTCGCTGGGAGTCATTCCTGAAGAGTGGATGAAGCAGTTCGGCTTGCTGGCCAGCCTGGGGATTTCCGACGGCGAGACCGTACGGTTTTCCAAATCGCAGGTGGGGCTCTTGGATGCGCTGTTGGCTGCCGAGCGATCTGTCTCTTTCGATGAGCAATTCGACCAATTGCGAACGCGGGTGGCCCAATTCTCGGGAATCGAGCCTGGAGATCCTCCTCAAGGGTTTGATGGGGAACTTCGCCCTTACCAGGCTGCCGGCGTGTCGTGGCTTCGTTTTCTCGATGAATTTGGGTTCGGCGGCTGCCTAGCTGACGACATGGGGCTGGGGAAAACCATCCAGTTGCTGGCCTTTCTCGAGGACAGGCGTCAACGGGGGATCGCACAGGGGCCCACCCTCGTCGTCGTACCCCGCTCGCTGATCTTCAACTGGCACCAGGAGGCTACCCGGTTTACCCCGGGGCTGACCGTGCTCGAATACACCGGAATCCAGCGGGGCCAGCTGCGCCGCAAGCTGGCACGTGCCGACCTGATCCTGACGACCTATGGCACCATCCGTCGGGACATTCTTCAGCTCAAAGAGATCGCATTCGACTACGTTGTTCTTGATGAGGCGCAAGCGATCAAAAATCCCGCGTCTCAGGTCGCCAAGGCCACCCGGCTGATTCAAGGCCGTCACCGCATTGCTCTTTCAGGGACCCCTATTGAGAACCATCTCCGCGACCTTTGGTCGATCTTTGAGTTTCTCAATCCCGGAATGCTTGGGCGGGCGTCGGTCTTCAAACTGCACACCACTGATTCCAACGACGAGGAATCGCGAAAGTTGCTCTCTCACGCTTTGCGGCCGTTTATACTGCGGCGGACCAAGCGGGAGGTGGCGAAAGAACTGCCCGAGAAGCTGGAACAGACCATTTACTGTCACATGCCCAAGCAGCAGCAGCAGCTCTACCAGGAACTGCGCGACCATTATCGGGAGAGCCTCCTGGGACGGGTCCGCTCCCAGGGGTTGGGCAAATCGAAGATCCATGTGCTCGAGGCACTGCTGCGACTGCGTCAGGCAGCCTGCCATCCGGCGTTGCTGGACGACAAGCATGCGCAGGAACCAACCGCCAAACTCGAGGCGCTCGGTCTGCACCTCGCCGATCTGTTGGCCGAGGGACACAAGGCACTGGTTTTCTCGCAATTTACCAGCTTCCTCGCAATCGTCCAGAAGTTTCTGGAAGAGCGGGGAATGACATATGAGTACCTCGACGGACAAACCCGCAACCGGCGAGAACGGATTGAAAGGTTCCAGAACGATCCGTCGTGTGGCATTTTCCTGATCAGCCTCAAGGCGGGAGGCCTGGGGCTCAACCTGACTTCTGCCGATTATGTCTTCCTCCTCGACCCGTGGTGGAATCCAGCGGTTGAGATGCAGGCGATCGACCGAGCCCACCGAATCGGTCAGACGCGGACTGTCTTTGCGTACCGTCTGATCTGCAAGGATACGGTTGAGGAAAAGATCGCCGAATTGCAGACTCGAAAAAAGGAGTTGGCCGACGCGATTCTGCAGGCTGACAACAATCTGCTCTCGGATCTGACCGCCGACGACCTCGAATTGCTCCTCTCCTGATCACCTCGCTGCGGGGACCCGCGGAGTTTTCAGCCATGGTTCAACTGAGCGTCAATGTCAACAAGGTGGCGACGCTGCGGAACTCCCGCGGCGGAAATCATCCCAATCTGTGCGAAGCCGTCCGTATCTGTGTTGCAGCGGGTGCTCCAGGAATCACAGTTCATCCACGGGCCGATGAACGTCATATCACCCGGCGTGATGTGCGCGAGATCGCCACCCTCCTGCACACCATCAAACCGGCAGTTGAATTCAATATCGAGGGGGATCCACGCCCCGATCTGCTCGACCTCGTGGGGGAGGTCCATCCCACACAATGCACCCTGGTCCCGGTTATTCCCGGCGAAATCACAAGCCAGGCGGGCTGGACACGGACCGGGACGCCGCCCGATTTCCATCGGGTGGTCTCCGGATTGCGGGCTGCAGGAATCCGAGTGAGCCTGTTTATTGATCCCGAGCCTTCGGCCGTTGATTGGGCAGCCGATCTCGGTGCCGACCGTGTTGAACTCTACACCGAGCCGTTCGCGCGAGCCTTCGAACAAGGTCGCCGGACGGCCGAACAATCTTTTGAGCGGTACTGCCACACCGCACTCCGGGCCCATGCTCGCGGACTGGGCGTGAATGCTGGTCACGACCTGGACCTGCACAATCTCCCGCTGTTCGCCTCCCTGCCTCATTTGGCCGAGGTCTCCATTGGCCATGCACTGATCAGCCGCTCCCTATTCGTGGGATTGAAACAGGTCGTTGAGGAATACCTCTCAATCTGCGAATCCCGATTGCCGGCGGGCTGATGCCGCTCCAGGCTGACAGCAGACTATCGGGCCGGCGGATCCCACCACCAGGAGTCTGTGCTTTCAAGCTCTTCAGGAAGTTGGGGGATTGGAAAGTTCGTGGATTCTTCACGCGCCGTGTTCAGCACTGCGGGGAGATCAACCTGCACGCCGCCTGCCACCTGCACCACGATCTGTCGCTGGTTGTAAATCCGGTGAGCTACCACTGACTCGACCTCCTTGGGAACGGGAAAGACCTCAAGCGAATAATTTCCGGGCTGCCGCAGCAGCCCTCCGTCCCATTCACCCCGGCTCCTCCAGTCCTCGGTTTGCATCACTGTCGTGGCCAGAGCCAAATCGAAGACATTCCGCAGATCGCCGAAGATCACCTCGCGCCGAGCCAATTCGTCGAAGTGTCGGGTGAGATTTTCGGCGAATTCCTGATTGACCGACTCGGCGAACCCAGTCGGAATTCTCTGACCACGTGCTGCAATAAACTGGTTCTCAGATTGGGCGAGTACAGCGGGGCCCTGCCACTGAAAGACCGTACGGTCCGGATTACGGATGATCTGTCGGTCACCCATTGTGAGCCACCATCGCAGGGCCTCCAGCGGCGCCCCCCCAGCCAGACGTGCCCGTTTCAGCAACTTGAAGTAATCCGGGATTCGGGCTCCGCCATCCAATTGTCCCACACCGATCAGTTTCATCCTGTAGTCGGCAGCCACCAACACCTGAGCAACCCGACTGTCGGCAGGAATCCCCTGAATCACAACATCCTGGCGCCCCAGACGCCGCTGCAATTCCCGCAACCATCGTTGAAGCTGACCGGGTGCGAGGGGCCCATTCCGGTTCGATTGCTCAACAAAATCTCGTAAATCGGCCAGATTCGAGTCACGGGTGTTGATCGAACAGCCGAAGACCCCGGGACGATGGTCGCCTCGCGCCGCCTGCAGCAGCAGTAACAGGTCATCCAGGACCAGAGTTGGTGACTGGTGCGTTGTCGAGATGGCACAGCCATCAGAGTTGTATTGCCAACCCGTGGCGGGGCCCAGCAGCAGGATGTCGCGATCGTCTGTCTGCAACACGAGGGCTTCCAGACGGATCATTCCCGCGAGATGGCGCATGTCGTCGGTCGGAAGCAGGCCATTGTCAAGGCGGTTCGCCAGCGACTGTTCCAGTCGTCGCAGTGAGATAACCCGCAGACTGGTTGCCCGAGTGACCCCATCGGAAGTACGGGCACGTGCAGGATACAGGAAATCCTGCGATGGAAACTCCGCAATTCGCTCCGTCCTGCTTTGCAGCACACCGCGGGGGTCAACGAATATCCCCGAAACAAAGGGCCGCGCGCTGCCGACTCCCCCCAACGCCTCCCAGGAAGAGGGAGACACGGTGCTGGTGATGAGATCGATCAACTCGGTAAAGTCGGCGACACTGGCTCCGCCCAGAGTTCCGGAGGGACTGCCGTCCCCCGAGCCTGGCCTGAGTTTTTCAGGCCTGCGGCGAACACCTCGTTCGCGTTCCCGATTGCGTTCAAGACGATCGGGAATGTACTGCAGCGTACGATCGGCTGCGTCGACTTGACCATTGGCCCGCTGGTGTGCCGCAATGCGGCGCAGCGCTGAAGTGGCGTCCTGCGGATCGGGGAGGCGCCGGGCTTGTTCGACAGCGGGAGCAACCCGTCCACTTGCGAGCCAAAGGTCGAGCCAATCGGCCCGCACATACGAATTCTGGAGTAGACCTGCCAGAGTTCCAAGGTAGAGCCCCAGGCCAATTCCAAAGCGCCGGCACTGGGCAGGACGGAACGGCGGGTGCTTCCACTGGGGAATCAACGGACACAGATTCGTAGTGGACATGGACGAAAAAAAGTGGCGAAGGGCACAGGGGAAGCAGAAAGCCGATTGTGACACAAGAGATCCGCGTGGTCAAAAACCAGAATAATTCGCAGAAAAATCGGCAAAGAAAACCGTTTGAAATCATTGACAATCGCTGACGCAGCCGATTTACTCTCCCCCAGACGCCCCGCAAAGGGCCAGAAAACAGGCACACAGGCTCACATTCAGGAGGTGAAAGATGGCCGCCGCCAAGCCCAAGTCAATCAGCAAGTCCGAATTTCTGAAGAGCATCTCGGAATCGACCGAGGTGGCGAAGAAGGATGTGGTCAAGGTTCTGGATGCTGTCGCCGAACTCGTCGCGAAGAACATTGGAAAGAAGGGTCCTGGCGTCATCCAGATTCCGGGTCTCGTAAAGATCAGCATTCGGGTTCGCCCCGCCCAGCCCGCCAAGAAGGGTGTCCTCGACCCCTTCACCAAGAAACTGGTTGACCGTCCCGCCAAGCCCGCCAGCAAGAAGGTCCGTGTGGTTCCCCTCAAGGCTCTCAAGGACATGGCGAAGTAGTTCGCCCCAGTCTGGTTTCTGAGTCCCGGCGCGCCTGGCTGAAACGCAGCGGCTCCCTTGAAACATCAATCTCACGGAAGCCCGTGGGTGTTTCTCACTCCGAAATCTTCACGGTTTGGAAACGGAATTCGGGGCCGTTTGACCGGAAATCAGAAGTGTCGATCGAGAAGCGAAGAGTCTGGGGATTTCCGGACTCTTCGCTTTGTTTTTTCCCGATCGCTGCTCCTTCATCCGGAATTTGTCCTGTCTTAAATCCCACACGGCGGAAGTGCTCCCGGACAGGTGGCTGAGAATTCTGGTGGTGATGAAATGATGAACTCCAGACGCGTTGCCCAATGGTCCCGTGCAGTGGAATCGGAATAATCAAGTCGACTCGACTGTCGCCTTCCCCCCTTCCGCCTCCCCCCCAACTGGCACTCAAATTCTCTTACAGCCAGTCCTCGTGATGTCCCGCCTGTCCGACTGCCGTAATTCTTACGCAAGGCTCTGTACGGCATTGCTCGCAGAGTTGTCGACCGAAGGCCACTGGGTGGGAGAGCTATCTAGTTCGGCTTTGTCCACGGCCACCGCGGTAATGGCCCTGAGACAAGTGGAGTGCCATTCCGCGGAGCGCTTCCCCCGGTTGATTTCTGACGGGGTGCATTGGCTACTGGCGCACCAGAACCCGGACGGCGGCTGGGGAGACACCATTCGCAGCCACAGCAACATCTCGACAACGATGCTTGTCCACGCCACGCTGGTGGTATGCGGAGAATTGCGGGGCGCTCATGAGGAGGTGGCACGGCGCCGGGCACAAGCCTACGTGCAGGCGGCAGGAGGACGTCCCGCACTGCTGGCACGCTACGGCAAGGATCGGACGTTTTCGATCCCGATTCTCACCCACTGTGCTTTGGCTGGCCTCGTCCCCTGGAGTGAGATCCCCCGGCTGCCATTTGAGCTGGCCTGCCTCCCTGCGAACCTTTACAGGTTCCTGCGTCTGCCAGTGGTCAGTTACGCACTACCGGCCCTGATTGCAATTGGCCAGGTACGCCATCATCAGGGGGTTCCTTGGTTTCTCCCCGTGCGTTGGCTGCGAAATATGGCACGAGCCCCCAGTCTGAGGGTGCTGCAAAAAATCCAGCCCGCCTCCGGGGGCTATCTCGAAGCCACGCCCCTCACCAGTTTCGTGGCGATGAGCCTCGCCGCGATGAATCAACCCGGGCATCCCGTGGTGCGGTCCGCAGTCCGCTTCCTGCAAGACTCGGTTCGTTCCGATGGCAGTTGGCCGATCGATACAAACCTTGCCACCTGGGGAACCTCTCTCGCAATCCACGCCCTTGGGCCAGACCTGCCGCGGACGCTGATTCCCCAGCTTCAGAGCTGGATCTTGAGTCAACAATGGCGTGAGACTCATCCCTACACGAATGCAGCCCCCGGAGGCTGGGCATGGACCAACCTGACAGGAGGGGTACCCGATGCGGATGACACCCCGGGGGCCCTGCTGGCACTGATGCAGTTGGAGCATCTGGGAGGCAGTCCGTCCGCGTCTGAGGCACTCTTGCTCGGCTGCCAGTGGCTGCTCGACTTGCAGAACCGGGACGGCGGCTGGCCAACCTTTTGTCGGGGATGGGGCCTGCTCCCATTCGATCGTAGCGCTGCCGACCTGACGGCCCACGCCCTGCGGGCGCTGGAACGCGTTCGCCGGACCAGATTTCCGCAAGAGACGAACACCGCGGGGACTCTCTGGAGCCACCGATTTCAAGAAGCCCGGGAACGTGGTCTGGCGTACCTGACCCGCGTGCAACGTTCCGACGGAGCCTGGCTTCCCTTATGGTTTGGCAATCAAGAAGCATCCGGGGACGAAAATCCGACCTACGGGACATCGCGGGTGCTGCTGGCACTACGGGACCTCGAGGTCTGGAAGTCCGACATGTCGTGGCGGGGAATCTCTTGGCTTCTGAACAACCAGAATCTTGATGGCGGCTTTGGAGGGGGGGCAGGAACGCCCTCATCGATGGAAGAAACCTCCTGGGCGGTGGAATCGCTCTGTTCCCTCCCCCCCGAAGCAGAGATCCCCGTGGAGAAAATCAACCGTGCACTCGCCTGGCTGACCGCTGCCGTTGACCGGGAGGACTGGCGCAGTCCGTCGCCAATCGGCCTGTACTTCGCTAAGCTTTGGTACTTCGAGAAACTCTACCCTTTGGTGTTCGGCGTTGCGGCCTTGCGTCGTGGTTGTGACTGGCTGGTCGAGCAGCATGTCCCATCCTGAACGAGGGGGAGGGTTTCGGGGTGTGAGCGGCCCGATCGAGATGTTTGGGAGTTCCCCCGGGAGAGAGACGAGGTTTCGAGAAACGACGGAGAGGTGTCCTCTGGGATGCACTCCAAGGAATCCCGAAGCACCACGTTCCCAGCCAACCTGGAGTGAGCCTGTCGATGTCTTCGAGCGACCATCATCACGCCGCTGCCGACGTTCTGGATTTGCCCGGCGGGTCCGACGCGGCTCCTGCGACAACTTCTAAGATTGATATCTCCGCCGCGGCCACGCGCTCCGCAGGAGGCCGCCGCAGCACCAGCCATCTCAAGGCCGTCCCTGATACTCTCGAACAACGCGAGGCCATCAAGCGGGCCGCCGAAGACTACGCCCGCGGTCTGGATCGCTCCAAGCCGTTCACCAAAAACCAACTGGAAGGGTTTGGCCGCGACCTGCTGAATCGTCTTCAGCAGCCTGAGAAGTTCCTCGGCTTCACCATGGTTTTGATTGGGAATTTCTTTTGGAAGCAGCAGTTCCTCGCGATTCCATTCCATCGCCGAATGCTGTTGTTGCCGCACTGCCTCAAGCACGCCGAGGGGTGCCCCGCTGACTATGACGAGTTTGGTCTGGACTGCGAGAAGTGCGGAGCCTGTTCGATAGCCGACTACAAGGTGCGAGCGGAACAGTTGGGTTACAAGGTGCTGGTTGCGGAAGGGTCCCCCATCGTCCTGAAGATCATCGTGTCGGGACACATCGACGCAATTCTTGGAGTATCTTGCCTGAATGTGCTCGAGAAGGCGATCGACAAGGTGTTGATCGCGGGTGTTCCGTCCTATGCCGTGCCGCTGCATTCGGGAGACTGTAAGAACACGTCTTTGGACGAGGCATGGGTTTGGGACGTGCTTGAGAAATATGAAGAGTTGCCGTCCGGTCCGACCGTTAGCTTCGTGCCTTTGATGCGAGCGGCCAACGAGCTGTTCGATCGCGATTTTGACCGGCTTCTTCCCAGGATCCGTAGCCGGGGAACTCCAGCTGATCTCGAATCGCCTCTGGCCCTGACTGAATCAGTTTCTTACGACTGGCTGGCCCATGGTGGGAAGCGTTTTCGCCCCTTCATCACGCTCGCGGCCTACGACGCGGCACAGGGGGGAAAAGCCGCCGCCGCCGGGGCCGGTGACCGAGCCCCCAATTTTCCCGACAGTGTTCTTCGTGTCGCGATGGCGATTGAGGCGTTCCACAAAGCGTCCCTGGTCCACGATGATATCCAGGACGACGACAAGTTCCGCTATGGCTCGGCCACCCTGCATCGCAGGCATGGAATTGGCCCGGCAATCAACATGGGAGACCACCTGATAGGACTCGGTTACCGCCTGGTCTCGAACGCCCGCTCTGAGATTGGAGCCGAAGCGGCTGCCGACATTACCGATCGCATGGCCTCAGCCCACCTGCGTCTCTGTGATGGCCAGGGGGCCGAAATGGCGTGGAATAGTGCGCCGGACAGGGCACTCAAACCGATCGACGCGCTGCAGATTTATGCCCTCAAGACGTCCCCTGCGTTTGAGGCGGCATTGTTCGCTGGCCTGCGACTGGCAGGTCCGGCCGACGCCTGGGAAGAAATGATTCCTGCGTTTTGCAGACATTTGGGGGTGGGCTTCCAGATTCTCAACGATCTCCATGACTGGGAGGGGGATAATCACAACAAGCTGGTTGCGGGTCAGGACGCCGAGGCGGTTCGCCCGACCGTGCTTCTTGCCCTCGCCTTCGAAGCGGCCAATGCCAGTCAGCGGGAGGACCTGCTGTCGATCATCCGAGGCACGGGCCCTGCCGCGCTGCGACTAGGTCGACTGCGTCGTGTGTTTGACGAATGTGATGTCTTCTCAAAGGCTGAGGCACTGGTTGAAAAATCGCGGGCACGAGCCGAGGCGTTGGCTGATGCAGTTGAGCCGCTGGCCTTGAGGCAGTTCCTGTATTTCTTGGTCGACATGGTTCTGGCTCCGGAGACCCAGGAACCGGCCATCGCCCAGAACAATCTGTTGGCACTTCCGGTGATCGCTGGCTGAGCTCAGGGGGAAATTCCAAAAGCACCAGCTGATTTTTCCGGTTTTCACCCAACTTTCGAAACGGCACCCATGACCGAGCTGTCCACTTCCACACGATCGAGTGACCTCGGTGAGCGGTCCGCCGTACTGTTGATCGCACACGGCAGCCGGCGTCCCGAGGCGAATGCCGACCTGGTCCGTCTGGCAGCGCTTTTGACGAATGATCCCGAGTTCGACATCATCGAAACCAGCTATCTAGAATTAGCGATTCCCGACATTCCAACGGGTGGACGTCGCTGTGTCGCCCGTGGAGCCACAACCGTCCGCATGTTGCCCTACTTCCTTTCAGCGGGCGCTCATGTCGTCGAGGATCTGGAAGCCTACAGGACAGAACTCTCCGCCGAGTTCCCGAAGGTGCGATTCGAACTCTGTCCCCACCTGGGATTGCATCCACTGATGGTTGAGATCGTGCGTCAGAGGCTGCGTGAAACTGTCCCTGCGAACTGAGCCGTTCGCCCCGCGCTGCTGCGGAAGCCGGTGCCATGCCCAGCGATTCTGATTCCCGCCGTCGTCCCTACGATCCCGTCCGTGATCGTCGACGAATCATGGCGGCGATTCTGTCACTGGCTGTTGTGTTGATCGCCATCAGCGAAGCCAGAAAGCCAGAAAACTGGAGGTGGCTTGCGCCCAACCATTTGGCGGTCGACCACCATCCTTCCTCGAGTACCGTGCCAACTCCAGATGTTCTGGCTCCGGGCGAGGTCAGGATTGTTGCCAATCCTGACGCACGCGAGTCGCGGGCAGACTTGCGGGAACAGCACCAACCCTCACAGCTTTCGCTCAGGATCCCGGCGGAATATCTTGATGCGGTCGAAGAGAGCCGGGTGGGGGTGCGGGCAACGGAACGTTCCGCCTACTTCGCGATGCTCTCGACGGCCCGAGCCGCCAACCCCCGCGATCTGGCGGCAGCGGCTCGACGGGATCTCCCCTTTCTCAGCCTGATGAATGATTCGGCCGCGCATCGGGGTGAGGTGATCTGGATCGAGGGAGAACTGCGTCGGGTGGAATCGCTGGAAGCGGGACCCAACGAAGATGGATTCGATCAACTCTATGAAGGTTGGCTGTTCACTGACGAAGCGGGTCGCACCAACCCCTACCGAATTGTTGTGAGTGCTCTTCCCGAGGGATTTCCGCAGGGGACCGAAGTTCGTGAAAGGGTGCGTTTGGCAGCGTATTTCTTCAAACGCTATACCTATGCGACTGCTCATGGACAGCATTCGGCCCCCATGCTGATTGGCTACCTTTGGACCCGTGTCACTGGACGGAGCCACTCCATGTCTGGCCCTCATTCACCGGGATGGTGGCCCTGGGTCCTCGCTGTGATCGCGTGCGGCTGGATTGGATTGCAAATTGCCCGATATCGACTGTCGCGTACCCCGCGGCGGCCCCCGCCGGCCACCCTGCCGCCAGAGATGGCGTCGGATGGCCCCGACGTCGCTCCCCCCTGCGATCCGCGTGAGTTTCTGCGGCAGTTGACCGAACAGAATCCGCGGCCGCAGTAACTCCGACGCGGTCTATCTGATACTCCTGCATCTGGTTGTGGTACTATAAACCGTTTGTTAAGATTTCTTCACATTTCCCGTTCGTGTGAGGATTTCAATGCAGACCATCTCTCACGCACTACTGCGTGGTCTTCTAACACTGGGACTGTTGATGGGCGGAGTGTTTGGCCGGGCAATCGGCCAGGACTCGGCAGATGTCATACCCCTTATTCCTCCGATCACGGCAGCCAACCCATTCGCCCGCCTCACGGCGATTGGCAAAATTGCTGAGATGGGGCCAGACGCCGCCAAGGCGGCGCCGGCTTTGCTCGAAGCTCTTCGCTGTGAGCAGATGGATGTCTTATTCGAAACTCCCGAGGTGACCGGCATTCGGCAAACCATCGCCGAAGTCCTTGGGAAAATCGGTCCATCGATCGTCCCTGACTTGCAGAAGGGTCTCGAAAGCGAGAATGGACTGGTCCGGGTGGGAGCCGCCTCGGCGCTGTATCGAATTGATCCGATGAGTCATCGTGACCAAGCCCTTCCCATTCTCATCGCCGCACTGGAAGCGGATGACGAAACGGCGTCCGACGCCGCGCAGTCACTCGAATCAATTGGTACCGACGCCAGTCCCGCACTTCCCCAATTGCTTAAACAACTCGGACACGACGATCCGGTCGTGCGTTGCCAGATTAGCCATGCCCTCGCCGCGCTCAAGGGGGACGACATCACCGCACAACTGCAGAAAGCACTAAACATGGCCACTCCCCTCCAGAAGATTGGGATCAGCTTCGCGATTTCGAAACAGAACCCAAGGTCATTCCCCCAGGTACAGAAGTTTCTTGCCGAAGGGCTCCGCAATTCGAGCCCAGAAGTCCGGCAGCAGACAGTCTGGGCCATCGGCCAACTGGGTGTCACCAGTCAACCTCTTGCCCGCGACCTCATTCAAGTTCTTTCGACACTCAATCCTGATCCCCGGGAGTACTTCTTCGGAGGAGGTCGCCTGAGTCGTCTTTCGTTCGACCCGTCTCTGGCTCTGGTCGCTATGGGACCACAGGTCAAGGGAGCCTTGTCCGAGGCAATTGACAGCGAAGATCTACGGACGCGACTGATGGCCGGGATTGCACTGGTACGAATCGATCCAACCTCCGGGCCAAAGGTTGCTCCTGTGTTTCAGCAAGCGACGCAGGAAACAAACCAGGCCCTCCGCTGGGTGGCTGAAATGAACACCGTCCCGGTTGCCCCGGGAGCCAATCAGAGTATTGAGACTCTCATCGAAGAGATGTTGCAGAGCAACGGATTTGGCCCACCCTCTCCAGCGGTGGGACAACTGGTACGGCGGGGCGCTGAGGCTGTGGAGCCCTTGATGAAGGTGCTCGAAAAAGGAGATGGCTTGGCGGCGATGAAAGTAACGCAAGTCTTGGGAGCCATCGGAAATCCCGCCATCGAACCTCTGTCGAAGGCCTTGCACAGCGCACTTCCGCGTCAACGACTCTACGCGGTGACTGCTTTGGCAATGATGGGGCCCGCAAACCAGGATCTGCTGATCGCATCACTCTCTGACACCGCCTATCCGGTCCGCCGTGCCGCCCGACAGGCGCTGAAAGCCTTGACTACCACCGAAGCCAGAGAAGCCCTGACCAAGTCCGCCGATAACCGCTGATCCCCATTCATTCCCATGCGAACTTCTGGACTTCTGCTGTCGATTGTCTGGATGGTACCCTCTGCACTCATCGCCACGGAGCCATTCCGGTTCGAAGGATCCTCGGCACTCCCCCTTGTGATCATTGACCCAGGTGCCCAGCCCATCCCCAATGAGCCCAAGATTCGTGCGAATTTGATTGTCATCGACCGCGGTCCTGGCAAGTTCAATGCCCTGACCGACGCCCCCACCCAGCGGACCTCAATCAGGATCGAGGTCCGTGGGTCTTCGTCCCAGATGTTTGACAAGAAGTCCTATGCGCTCGAGACCCTTGGGGAGGATGGCGAAGAGCAATCGGTCGGACTTCTGGGCCTACCGAAGGAAACCGACTGGATTTTCTATGGGCCCTATTCCGACAAGACTCTGATGCGGAACCACATCGCCTACGAGTTGAGTCGGCGGATGGGGCAATATGCGCCCCGCACACGGTTCGCCGAGGCCTTCGTCCGCGAACGTGAAGGGGATCTGGAAGGACAGTACGTTGGGGTTTATCTGCTTGTCGAGAGCATCAAGCGGGGTAAGGATCGAGTCGATGTGCCTCGACTGCGGACGGGCGATTCAGGCCAGATTGGTGGCGGCTATGTGCTGAAAGTTGACCGCGTTGGTGGCCCCGAGACATATTTCACGAGTGATTTTGGCAGCGTCCTGGGATTTGTCTCACCTCGGGGAAGCCGGTTGAATGAGGCTCAACGAGCGTGGATCCAACATGACTTCAGCCAGTTTGAAGAACGGCTTTCTCGCCGCGATTTCCACGACCCGCAGCACGGCTACGCCAATTTCATCGACAGCGACTCGTTCATCGACTACTTCCTGCTCAACGAACTGTTCAAAAACGTTGACGCCTATTTTCTGAGTACCTTTCTGCATCGTACAGGGGACGGCCGGCTGAAACTGGGACCGGTCTGGGACCTTGATCTCAGCACAGGGAACGCCTCTTACGGAGGAGTATGGAAGAGCGACGGTTGGATGCTGTTTCCAGACGATCCGCGTCGCGGTTCTGGAATTCCGTTCTGGTGGGATCGACTGTTCGAAGATCCGGCATTTCGCACTCGCCTGCGAGAGCGCTATCTGACGCTGCGAAAAGATATCTTGAGCGAGGCGGCGCTCTTCCGACTGATTGACGAGACCGCCCAAACGCTCGATGCCGCTCAAAAGCGGAATTTTCAGCGTTGGCCTACACTCGGCAAGTATGTCTGGCCCAACCCCCGACCGTATGCTCGTACCTATCCTGATCTGATCAGGAACCTGAAGTCCTGGTTCCATCAGCGATTTGTCTGGATGGATGCGAACTTGGATCTGCTGACCGAAAAAGGTCCCTAGCCGAAGCCGCCACGCGCGAACTGCAATCTCCGCCTCAGCTTAGTTCGCAATTTCCAAAGAAGGTCAGGCGTGGTCGCAAACCTTTCGCACATTGCACACGAACTGCCGACACCGCGTCGCGGACTTCTCCCCCTCCTCCCCTTTGACACCCGTATTCACATCGACGCCCCAAGGTCGGACCAGTTGAATGGCCTCGCTTACATTGGCAGCGTTCAAACCTCCCGCGAGGATCACAGGCACTTGGGATTGACGAGCAATTTGAGCCGAGAGATTCCAGTCATGCACCAACCCCGTCCCTCCCATGCGGTTGGTCACTCGATCACAACTGTCCAGCAACAGAGCGTCGACGAATTGGGCAACTTCTACGGCCCGGCCTACTGAATCGGGGCCTTCCACACTGATTTTTCCCAGCAGCTTTCGAGATGTCAGCCTCCGGCGAAGCTGACGCAGTACCGTGCCCGAAAGGTCGCTGTGCAATTGCACTGCCCAGGTGGGCACCTGCTGTGCCAGTTCCACGATCTCATCCGAATCCGTGAGATGGGTGACCAGAACAGGGACGACAAACGGCCCCAGGGCCCCACAGATTTCCCGGGCCCGATCGGGACTGATGAAGTCGGGCGATGCATGGACCTGCCCGACCAGCATACCGATCGCGTCGGCTCCAGCGGCGACAGCGATGTCTGCCTCTTCTTGTGACCGAATGCCACAGATTTTCACGCGCACCATGTTGTTCCACCCCAATCCGACCAAACCATCTCACATGTCCAAAGACTTCTGCCGAAGTGGGCAGCATTCAGTCGGGATTCGCGAGCCGATGACACAAAAGCTTGGCGGCGACTCCCAAGGCGAGACCACCCAAGCCAACCTCATTGGCGGTTCCGGTGACGGAAGATTAGCATCAAAGTTCGGCCGGAGTGGTTTCCGAGGTGGGAATCTAAGGCTGCGGCGAGGCAACCATGCGGAACATTCTTGAATCCCTTTCACAAGCCTTGATCTCTGGTCAACGCGTGGCCTACACAGCCCTCGTGGAGACCCGTGGATCCACCCCTCAAAAGGCGGGAGCCACGATGCTGGTCTTTTCCGACGGTTCGCAATCCGGAACACTGGGCGGAGGCTGCGTTGAGGCCGAGGTCAAGCGCCGGGCCCTGCGACTTCTCGACGAGGGACAGACTGAATTGCTGACATTCCAGCTCGACGACAATTATGGCTGGGATGATGGACTGATCTGCGGTGGACGGATGAAGATGCTGGTCGACCCGCTGCGGCCCGGGACCGACGATTCCTATTACCAGACACTGCATCGATTGTTATCGGCCGGGGCTCCCGTGACCGAAGCCGTGATTCTCGAACCGGAACGAGCCGGAGGAGGAATTGCCGGTGATCGCCATCTGCTGGATGACACGGGCGAAATCATTGCCAGCCGGGCCATATCGCCACTCCCCACGGGGGTCCGAACAGCCCTGCGACCTCTCGCGTCGCGTCCCCGCCCCTATGTGGAGGCTGGTGTGTCGTACCTGCCATTTCTCCGCCGATGCCGGCTGATCATCGTCGGCGCAGGGCACGTTGGCCAGAAGGTAGCCCAGTTGGCGTCGGAGGTAGATTTCGATGTCTGGGTGGTCGATGATCGTGAAGAATACTGTAACAGCGGGCGTTTTCCCGGGGCGAAAAGGCTGATTGTCGGCCCAGTCGACCAGGCACTGTCGGGGCTGGAAGTCGATGCGAATACGTACTGCCTGATCGTGACCCGCGGACATAACCATGACGAAGAGGCGTTGTATCACCTCGCCGAGACACCGGCCCGCTACGTGGGCATGATCGGTAGCAAACGGAAAATCAAACTGATCTTCGACGACCTCCTCAATGAGGGAATCCCAGCCGACGCCCTGCGGAGGGTTCATGCTCCCCTGGGCTTCGAGATTGGGTCGCAAACCGTCCCAGAGATCGCCGTCAGCATCGTGGCCGAACTCATCGCCCATCGGAATCTGGGGGGAATTCCCGCTCAGTATGCAAGGGAGGGCCTGCTGGCTGGTAAGACCGGGGAGACCTCTGCTGCGAATTCCGGCTAATCAGAATTGTCTTGAAAACCAGGTTGGATCGAACCTCGCAAAGAACTCAACGATCCGGGCTTGCCAGAATTTTCCGAACCGCTAGACTTCTGAGGATGTCATTGAGGGAGTAATTGGATCTTCGCGCCCGATTCTGGGATCGAATGATCAGCGATACCGGGTAGTGTAACGGTAGCACAGCAGGTTTTGGTCCTGCTCGTCTAGGTTCGAATCCTAGCCCGGTAACTTTTGACTTCCAGGAAATTGATCCAAACCCAGGCATTTGAAGCGATCAATGATCCGCAGAATCGAATCCCGTTCCAATCCTGCGCGAGCCCCAACCGCAGACGAAACTCAATTTCTGAGTTGAAATCAGGAGAACACTCCCCCATGGTGCTCATTGGCCAAAGGTACTGCGAAGTCTGAGATGGCAGCCGTGCTTCTCCCTCTCGTTCTGATGTTTGTCATCCCCAGATCATCGGGTTGGCCTGTCCTTAACCCGGCTCGATGGATGAGGTAGAATCCGGGAATGGGTTTCGAGAAAGACATGCGGCGCAAGAACACCTCCCGCTGGGATCTTTCCTTCAGCCCCCCGACCGAATCCGCTTCATCGACTCGCCTGGAGTGTACGGAATGCATCCCGTTCTACGGCTGCTCGCTGCGTCCCCGTCCCGGTCGCTGGCCTTGGCACTGGCACTCACCGGAATTGGTTCTTCGGCCGCGCTGGCTCAAAAACCAGTCACCGAGACCTTGGCCTCATTTGTTACCGCCGACGAATTTGAAGTTCAGGTCTTCGCGTCGGAACCGATGATTTCCAACCCCATTGCAATCGACGTCGATACTCAGGGCCGCGTTTGGGTGACGGAAGGGACCAAGTACCGCCGTAACGTTGGGAATCCTCCCGACGACAAGATCAAGGTCCTCGAGGACGTCAATGGTGACGGCAAGGCCGACACCGTGACTGTCTTTGCCAGCGATCTCAACGCCGCAATGGGCGTCTGCGTCGCCGGGTCCAGGGTCTACGTCCCCGAGTCCCCCAATCTGTATGTCTATGAAGACAAAAATGGCGACCTGAAAGCTGATGGTCCTCGAACCACCCTGCTGACCGGATTCGGTGGCAAAAATCATGACCATGGCACACACAGCCAGGTCTTTGGCCCCGACCACAAGCTCTATATGACCAATGGGGACACCGGTTACGACGTGACCGGCCCCGACGGCCGACACATAAAATTCCAGTGGGGGGGCATGATCCGCTGCGAAGCCGACGGAACCCAGCTCGAAGACTTTGCGGTCAATTTCCGCAACCCCGTCGAACTCGCCGTTGACTCTTTCGGTAACGTCTGGTGCAGCGACAACGACAATGACGGACTGAAGTCGGTCCGCATCTGCTGGATTCTGGAAGGAGGGAATTACGGCTGGTTCGGCGGCCCCGAGAACATCCGCAATCCCGATGGGAGCTTCGATCCGATCCATCACTGGCGAGCCGACAAGCCAGGGTTTGTCCCCTACGTATTGATCACAGGTTTTGGTTCTCCCTGCGGCATGACATTTTACGAGGGGAACGCGTTTGGGCCGAAGTACCAGAACCAGATCATCCATTGCGACGCCGGTCCACGCGAGATCCGGAGCTACACACCGCAACGGATGCGTGGCGTTGGCTTCACCGCGGGGATCCAGAACATCGTTACCAATACCGATCCGTACTTTCGTCCGGTCGATCCGTGCGTCGCCCCTGACGGGTCAATCTATGTGACCGACTGGTACGACGGTGGGGTGGGTGGCCATGCCTACAACGACCCTGAGCGAGGTCGCATCTACCGGATTGTTCCCAAGGGAAAGAAGCTGCTTAGGCAGCACAAGCCCGGTCCGTACACCAGCGATGCCGACGCACTGGCCGCTCTGGTAAGTCCTAACCACGCGACATTGTGGCACGCCCGCGAGCGGTTGCTGCAGAGCGGTTCTGACGCAGTCTCCGGTTTGACCCAGCTTGCGTCGGGGTCTGACCGTACTCTCAAGGCCCGTGCCCTGTGGCTGCTTGACCGGATTGGAGTTGAAGGTCGCTCTGTGGTCCGGCGTGAACTTGCCTCGACGGATCCCGCCTTCCGTGCCTTGGCTGTTCGAATTCTTCGGCGCCATGGCGAGGCATCCCTGGAGGAGCTTCTGCCGCTGGTGAATGACCCCGATGGCGAAGTCTTCAAGGAAGCTGTCTTGGCGGCAGGAGCCTCCCCCTCTCCCAAGGCAACACAGGCGATCCTCAAGGCCTGGGCTCGTTACGATGGTGCCGACCGTTACCTGCTCGAAACGCTCGGGATCGCCTCCCGGTCCCGACAAACCGAGGTCTTTCAGAAGGTCGTGGAGCAGGCGACGGGCGACATCACTCCGAGGCTCATCGACATCGCCCGTATTCTGCGTCCCGAGGATGCGTCGAAGTACCTCGCCAGCAAGCTGTCAGCGAATGGGATCAATGAGAAGTCGGCTGATGCAATTCTGGCAGCACTCTCCAGTCTGGCGAGTGGTGATGCCGGAAAAGAGGTCCTGAAGGTGTTGGGCGGGACGACTCCCGTGGCCACCCAACGGCTCGCACTGGCTTCACTGCAGCGGAACCTCCCTGGGTCCTGGAAAGGTCTGCGAGAGACTCCCGAGCTGCGAAAGGCCCTCGAGGAATCGCTGAAGACTCCCGAACTCGTTCCAGCCACCCTGGCAGTGATTGGAGAAGCCGCCCTGACGTCGCTGGGCGAACAGATCGTTGACATCATTGGAGACCCTGAGGCGCCCGAAGCCAGTCGGCTTGCCGCGATAGGCGTCGCATCGCGGCTGCAGATTGAAAAGGCCGGGGCCGCCGAGGCCCAGCTTTTGATAGCGAATCCTGCGGCCTCGGAAACGCTGCGGACAGGAGCATTGGATGGCCTCATTGCGATCCGAGATACCGTGTCGGCAGCCAAATTGCTGGCCTCTGATTCGGGAGTTACACCCTCTATTCGAGACCAACTGGTCGATGGACTGATGCAGTCCAGTGATGGGGCAGTGTTCCTTCTGCGGTCACTCGATACCGGGAAGCTGCCTCAACCGCAGGCGAAGCGGGCCATCGCAGCTGCCGTCGATCATCCCGACGTCAATGTCCGGTTGCTGTTTGAAAAGCACATTCCGTCCGACCAGCGTCCCAAAACGCTCGGCCAACAGTTCAAGGCAGACGATATTCTGAAGCTCGACGGCAACATCGAGCGGGGCGCAGCAGTATTCGCCCGCAGTGGTGCCGCAGCCTGCAGCAAGTGTCATCGGGTGAAGGGGCAGGGTGCTGACATTGGTCCCGAATTAAGCCAGATTGGCCGCAAGTACGAGAGAAAAGCTCTGCTGGAAACCATCATGAATCCCAGCGCGGGCATCGCGCCGGAGTACTATCCCTATGTGGTGGAGACAGACAGTGGCAAGGTGTTCGCTGGGTTTCTCAAGGAGGCCAATGACCAGCATGTGCTGCTGAAGAGTATCGAGGGGAACCTGATCGACCTGCCCCGCGAGAAGGTGGTTGAGCTGGTCAAGCAGGACAAGTCACTCATGCCAGAACTCGTACTGCAGAGTGTCACAGCACAAGATGCAGCCGACTTGCTGGCCTATCTGGCCAATCTTCAGGAATCGATTGTGCCCGCGTCATCATTCCAGGTGCTGGGCCCCTTCCCCAACGTTCGGCCCGAGCAACGCAGCCAGGACTTCGGACCAGAAACAACTTCCTCCGCTCCCGATTTCAGTGCCAGGCACGCCACGTTTGGCATGAAGCAGATCGGCTGGCGGCGGGTCGACGCCAAAGTGGGGACCGCAGGAGTTCCTCAGCTGGACATCCGACAGCTGTCCGGAGCGGTGCAGATGCCAGCGGACAATGTCTTGTATTATTTCGCCGTCGTGGCGGAATCAGCATCGGCCCAATCGGCAACACTGCATATTGGCTCGGACGACGGCGTCCAGGTTTGGGTGAATGGCAAAAAAGTGCACGACAACAAGGTCACCCGAGCCCTCGCTCCTGCCCAGGACAAGGTGCCGGTTGAACTCAAGCAGGGACGCAATCTGATCTTGCTGAAGGTCGACCAGGGAAACGGAGATGCCGGCGCGATCCTGGCCGTTGAGGCGAAGGCCAACGTCACTCTCTCCGCACCGTGAGCAGTCCGGGACGAGAGATGATTGCAGACGTTACGGGGCCGATGCTCACGCGTCGGCCCCCACCGCCTGCCCAGCGCCGGCACTTGTGGTGGCTACTCCTGGGGCCAGGTTGGACGCTGTTTGTACCGCTTTGGTGTGCCTGGTCACTCGGCCAGATTTATCGGGACCAGTACGCCGGGTGGGAGCGTTTTTTTCATCTCCCTGCTCCTGTTGTCGTAGCTGTTGGACTCGTGCTGCTGGCCCTGTCCGTCGTGTCCCGACACCGGCGACTCGGCCTTGCTGCAGGTTTGTTTCTCTTATGGCCTCTGGCCATCGTTTTGGCGCGAGACAACCATTGGATGCGTCCCCGAATTCCCGTTTCCGATTCTCATCCGACGAGTCCGTTTCGCCTGCTCGACTGGAATGTCTGGCATGGTATGGGTGGATGGGACAATGTGCTGGCAACCCTCGACCGCGAGCGTCCGGACATCCTGGTCCTGGCGGAGTACACACCGAATCATCCCGATCACTTGCCGCTTCACCTGCAGAGCCTGAACACCCTTTTGCTCAGTTGGGGCTGGGAAGTTCCCCACACTTTTGCCAGTGGCAGCCTGCTGATTGCCTCCCGTTTTCCATTGCTGCACACCAAGCGACTGCAGCTCCCATCCTCTGACTGCTTGCTGGTTGACTTCGAGACCGATACCGGGGAATCGGTGCGGTTGCTGGCACTCGATCTCCCCTCAGGACTGCGCTCCCACCGTGACCCGCTGCTGCGGAAGGTCAATGCCATCATCACCAAAACTCAACCCGATCTCGTGGTGGGGGACTTCAACGCTGTCCGTCAGGCGACTCAACTGCAGCCCCCCCCGCAAGGCTACCGTCACGCCTACGATGCCGCGGGGTCGGGATGGTCGTACACTTGGCCCGTGCCAGTTCCGGTCCTGGCCATCGACCAGTGCGTGATTGGTCGGCGAATTGAACCCATCGACTACAAACTGGGGACAGGAGCCAGCGATCACCGCTGGCAGCGGCTTGAGTTTCGACTGATTCGTTCCGAACTGTATTCAGCTGCCAGAATCCCGCACTTCGATGACAACTGAATCCCACTGCGCCACGAGCCCTGCGAACACCAAGGCTCAGCTTGCTCCTGCGATCCTTGTGCTGGAGCGCACACCGCGACTTGAAACCATTCTGAAAAAGTCGCTTGCCGATTCGAGATGTCTGATCCGTCCCTGCCGATCTCCAGGTGATTTGACAGCACTCGCTCAGCGGATGCCCGCAAGTGTCTGCGTGCTCGACTGGTCGGGTTGGCCGATAGAACTGCTCGGTCTGCTCGACCGACTGCAGCTCTCCCATTGCGGAGCCCATCCGGTGGTAATTGCCACAAGTCAACTCGCCCCTCTGGAATGGGCCGCCCGTGAGGCTGGTGCAATCGGTTTCTTCGCCCCGATACTCTCCGAGACCGAGTTGGTCTGCCTGTGTGGGCGACTACTCGGTGACCAGAGCGGTTCCGAAGTCGCCTCGACCGCCACCCAAAAAGCAAAGTGACCACCGACAGAGATCCGCCGGTGGTCACCAGAGTTGGTCACTCTCAAGATTTGGAACGATCTACAACTGAAATATCGTCCGTTGCATCTAAAAACCCGAAACTACCCGCCTCAAATCCACCCTTTTCATGAGCGAGTTGGAGCAGGGCCTCAGAGGGTCGGGCCGATCCCCCAAGGGGCGAATTCATCGTCCCCCACTCCCTGCGCCTCACTCTTGGTCTTCTCCCCACTGGCCACAGCGATAATCTTTTCGAAGATTTGACGCCCCACCTCTTCGACCGTCGCACCTTCGAGAATCACACCAGCATTAATATCCATGTCGTCGACCATCCGGTTGTACATCGGGGTGTTGGTCGCGACCTTGATCGACGGGACTGGTTTGCAGCCGAAGCAGCTTCCCCGTCCCGTCGTGAAGACGACCATGTTGCATCCTCCCGCCACAAGCCCGGTGACTGAAGTCGGGTCATAGCCAGGTGTATCCATGATCAGAAATCCCTTGGCCGTGATGGGTTCGGCATAGTCGAACACGCCTCGCAAGGCGGTCGTTCCCCCCTTGGCGATCGCCCCGAGCGACTTTTCGTAGATTGTCGTGAGGCCCCCCTTCTTGTTTCCCACAGAGGGATTATTGTTGATCTCTGCTCCAAACATGGCGGTGTACTTCTCCCACCAGCGGATCTTCTCGATCAGCTTCTCGCCGACTGCACGAGAGATTGCCCGGCGCGTGAGGGTATGTTCTCCGCCGTAGATCTCGGTGGTCTCGGCAAGCACGCTCGCCGCACCATGGGCCACCAGCAAATCACTGGCATATCCGAGCGCCGGATTGGCCGTGACACCGCTGTTTCCGTCGCTGCCGCCGCAGTTGGTCCCGAGAATGATCTCCGATACGGGAATCGCGGTCCGGGTCGCTTTGTTGGCCTCTGGCAGCATCTCCTTGAGAATCGCCACCCCGCGATTGACGGTCTTGCGGATGCCTCCCTCTTCCTGCATGTTCAGGATCAGAGGCAACTTTCCGGGATCCTGTCCGGGGATCTCGATCTGGTGCAATCCCTCTTTCTCCGCCAGAAAACTGGCCTGACCTGTCTCACATCCCAGACCCACAATCAAATAGGCCCCAATATTCGCATGCTTTGCAAAGCCCGCCAGCGTGCGGTTGAGCTGGAGGTGATCAGGCCCGCCATATTGCATCGCGCAGCCATGTTTATGGACGATCGGTACAACCCCGTCGACATTCGGGAAACGGGCCAAAAGCTCCGGGGTGATCGCCTGGGAAATGAGCCGGGAAGTATACGCCGAGCAATTGACTGTCGAGATGACTCCAATGTAGTTGCGGGTGGCGGCCCGGCCATCGGCCCGTCGGTACCCCTGAAAGGTACGACCGTGAATGGGCTTTGGATCGGGAGGAATCTCGGTTGCATGGGCGTAATCAAGGCTCAGCGGCCCTGCCCCGCAGTTGTGGGTGTGGACCCAATGGCCGGAGGAGATGTCGGTTGTCGCAAACCCAATCGTCTGTCCGAACTTCTTGATGGGGGCCCCCCGAGGAATATCACGGGTTGCCACCTTATGACCCAGGTCGATCGGCTCGCGGATCGCAACGTTCTGGCCGGCAGCAGCAAAGCTGGTCCCTTTGGGACAGTTCTGGGCCGCCACGGCAATGTTGTCTTCAGAGTGCAGAACGATAAATGCGGGAGCGGCAGACATGTTCGAAGCGGGGTGGGACGGACGAGGAGATGAAAGGGAACCCGGGGAGGAACTGCGGAGTTTGGGCTCTCGGCCTCCTGGCAGGCCGAGAGTAACACGCTGGAGGTCGGCCCTGCAATCACCCTTGGATCGGGCATCGCTCCCGAACCCAGATTGTGGAATGTCCCGGGGGGACGGAGCCTCCACCCCAGCACTCTCAATCCAGACTGCCGCCCGAACTTGCAGCCGAACCCGGAATTGCTCATTCTGCTTGACGCTCAGCGTTCAGTGCGCACTGCCGCTGCAGTTCGTTTTCTGAAACTTCCCCAAGACTTCCTTCGGACACCAAAAACGCCCGGGTCAACTCTCGTCCCCTCACCCGGGCATTGCGTCCCAACACTTGGCAACCCGAGGCACTCTCCTCCATGGCTAACGATTATTCTCAGCAGCGTTTCGAAACCCGATGTGTACACGTCGGTGTTGACAAGGACGATTCGTATAACAGTTGCATCACACCAATCTATCCCACTTCGACTTTCCGCTTCGAATCGCTCGGAAAAACCAAGGGATACGACTACACACGCAGCGGCAATCCCACCCGCCGGGCCTTGGAAGAAAACCTGGCCTCTCTTGAAGGGGGCATCGACTGCCGGGCGACCTCGACAGGGATGTCGGCGATCACCGCCTGCATGCACCTCTTCAAACCGGGTGATCATATTATTGCCGGTCACGACATTTACGGCGGGACATTCCGGCTGTTCAACGTTCCATTCACGGAGTACGGCCTGAGATTCTCGTTTGTCAACATGCAGAATCCCGACAATGTGAGGCGGGCGCTGACACCGCAAACCAAGGGTTTGTGGCTGGAAACTCCCAGCAATCCCCTGTTAAACCTCGTGGATATGGAGGTGTTGGCAGCCATCGCCCGCGAGGCGGGGGCCATTTCGATCGCCGACAACACTTTTATGTCTCCCTATTTTCAGCGTCCCTTCGAGCAGGGTGTCGACATTGTAATGCACTCGACCACCAAATACCTGAATGGGCACTCCGATGTGGTCGGAGGGGCAGTGATCACCCGCCATCAAGCGCACGCCGAACGGATCGGATACATCGTGAATGCTCTGGGACTGGCCTGCTCCCCATTCGACGCCTGGCTCGTTTTGCGGGGGGTGAAGACTCTCGGTCCCCGAATGGAAGTCCACCAGCGAAACGCACTCGCCGTTGCCCAGGCCCTGCGATCCCATTCCTCCGTCGAGCGGGTGTATTATCCCGGTCTGCCCGACCATCCGCACAATGCCCTGGCAAAGAAACAAATGAAAGGGTTCGGAGGGATGTTGAGCTTCGACGTCAAAGGAGGGGGAGCCCAGGCGGAAAAGGTGATGACCACGACTCGTCTCTATGCGATGGCCGAGTCTCTGGGGGGTATTGAATCGCTGATCGAGCATCCGGAGACGATGAGTCACGCATCGATGACGGCGGCGGCCCGCCGGGGAGCCGGAATCACCGACAAGACTCTGCGGGTCTCCGTTGGTATCGAGCACGCGGATGATCTGATTGCTGATCTGCTGGGAGCACTCGATCGTTCTCGGGGCTAAACCCTCCAATCCATGGGGCACCAATCGGGCGGCGAACTCCCCCTGGTGACTTCTGCCAGAGGCCTCAATGTCTCTGAACGGACCGGGGCCTCACCGACGATTGGATTGGAGTACTTCGGTTTGGATGGCCGACGGCAACAGGCATCTGGAGCAAAGAAATCGGATCGCCCTCGGATCCCCATGGGCTATGAAGGTTTCCGCAGGTGAGTTTACGAAGACCGCTGCCGACTCCCCGGAATACCCCCAGAGTGAAAAACAGCTCCCACGGGTTCTCGACTGGCAAAAGGCATGGGGCAGGCTGAAGGTTACGTTAACCGTGACAGCCCTCTGCGGCAGCCTTCACAAGAATTTCGAGGTGCATATCTGAAATTTCCGGTTTTTCAACCAGTTGGAACTTGATTCTCAGAATGAAGAGTGTTTAGGATGCGGCGAGTGAGCGTCTGAAGACTGTTGCGGCGGGGGGGCGGATCCCAAGCGTCAGACCCCGGGTTTCGAGGCAGTCGGGTGACGTGTCTGCGGCAAGTGCCGTGGACGTACCGCAAGGCTCGATGCGGCCACGACCTCGAAACGTGGTGCTGAAGCGGCGGCGCGGGTCGGTGGTTCCGCACATGCCCCGGCCTCGTATTCGTTCGATGAATGTGCGGAGGAGTCGTTTCAATGCCGGTGGGTAAGATCAAGAAGCTTGTGCAGGAGAAGGGGTTCGGGTTCATCTCGCAGGCGCAGGGGGAAGACGTGTTCTTCCACCACACCGCAGTGGAGAACCGTGGCTACGAAGACCTGCAGGTTGGTCAGGATGT